>VMSR01000091.1 GCA_013792075.1 Desulfobacula sp. | reverse complement strand
TGGATAGTGCGCCATCAAAGATGATTATTCCTGAAGAGAAAATTTCAGAAATTCTGAATACTTCGGATATTGTAGATATCATATCCGAATCCGTTATCCTCAAAAAATCAGGCAGGAATTTCTTTGGCCTCTGTCCGTTCCACTCCGAGAAGACACCCTCTTTTTCAGTTAATGCAGACAAGCAGATTTTCCATTGTTTCGGGTGCAGTGCCGGCGGAAATGCCTTATCCTTTATGATGAAATATCACGGGATTTCTTTTCCTGAAGCCGCAAAAATGCTGGCAAGAAAATATAATGTCACCATTGAAACCCAATCAATTGATCCGGTCCAGAGAAAGCAGATTCAGGTTAAGGAATCCTTATTTCGGCTGAACAAGCGCGTAATGATGCTTTACGCTGGAATTTTGAGCAACCGATCCATGGGAAGGTCGGCTATGGATTACCTCGAGAAGAGAGGAATCACGGCGGACACAATTGAAACCTTTCATCTGGGATTTTCTCCCGATCAATGGGACACGGGTGTCAATTTTTTAAAAAAAGAACGCGTTGGCCATCAGATTGCCGTGAATTCGGGATTGATTTTGCCGAGAAAACAAGGAAATGGACATTATGACCGTTTCCGAAACCGTTTGATATTTCCTATTTTTGACATCAATATGCAGGTGGCAGGATTTGGGGGGCGTGTGATGGATGACAGCATGCCCAAATACATGAACTCCCCTGAAACGCCGGTTTACAGCAAGAGCAGGATTCTTTATGGACTCCATGCGTCCAAGCAGCATTGCCGCAGGGAAGGGATCGTTTATATTGTCGAGGGGTATTTTGATTTTCTCTCCCTTTATCAGAATGGTATCCAAAACACAGTGGCCAGCCTGGGTACGGCACTGACCCAGGAACATGTCAGAATTCTCAAGGGATATGCCTCAAAAATGATTCTGGTATTTGATTCCGATGATGCCGGTATCAATGCAGCCAAAAGAAGTATTCAGCTTTTTATGAAAGAGGCTGTGGAAACACGGATTCTGGTTCTCCCGGACAAAAATGATCCGGATTCCTTTGTTATGCAGCATGGGCAAGAAGCCTTTTGTGCCCTTGCATCAAAAGCAAAAACCATTATGCAGTTTTTGCTGGGGCTTTCCATGGACACCCATGGCCTGTCCGTAGAGGGCAGGATAAAAATTTTAGATGAGATGAAAGATCACCTGGTGCTGATTCAGGATGCGGCTCTAAGATCTTTATATGTGAGGGAGCTTGCAGAAACCCTGAACATAGATGAGCGAGCTGTTCTTGAAAAAGTCAGGGATGCCCATGCTCAGAAAAATACACGACACTCTCCTCTGATGCCAATTCCCCAGAACGAGGCAATTCTGGTGTCTGATCCAAGGGAAAAACAAATTCTGAGCATAATGCTCAATTATCCTGAATTGATACCCGAGGTGGTTGAGAGGGATGTGCTGGGGTGTTTTTATTCAGAACGACTCCAGGGCATTGCCAGGAAAATTATCGCCACAGAACTTGACAAGGATGCCTTTGTCACTAATGTTATGGCCAAAATAGAAGATGACAGGGATCAGGAATTGATTGCATCCCTTGCAATGGATGATTTTTCCGGCAATGATGATATGTGTCAGACAGCACATGCTCTAATGAACCGGATTATAAAAATCAGAAAAAAAAACGAAAATACAATAACAACAAAAATAATAAGTGCGGAAAAGGGCTGTGATGCTGATGTGACCGAATTGTTAAAACAAAAACAGAAGGAAATTCAGCAATTACACGATGTTCAACAACTTTAGGCCTTTGGGAGGCATTTTTATGGCAATAAAGACAAATACGTCTGGAGAGAATTTAGTGATCAGTAAGAATGAAATGAGAAAGCTCATAAAAAAGGGTGAAGAAAACGGTGTTCTCTCCTTTGCCGAAATAAATGATGCAATATCAGGTGATTTGCAATCCTTTGATCAGATTGACGACATCGTGGTGCAATTCAAGGAGATGGGAATTGAACTGGTGGATCAGGAAAAGAATGCTGCAAAGAAAACGACTGTAAAACCGATAAAAAAGGTTTCCAGAAAACCGGTTATGAAAAAAAAGACAAATGCGGACCCGGATTCAGAGAGTGATGATGATGAAAAAGGTGACAAAAAAGGTGTTTTTTCATCCAAAAAAGATCGGTCCGACCTTGAGTTCGGTGCGGTGACGGATCCTGTTAAAATGTATTTAAAAGAAATGGGGATGGTCACGCTTCTGAGTCGGGAAGGGGAAATTGAAATTGCAAAGAAGATCGAGAATGGCGAGCGTGATATATTACGTTCCATGCTCAATTGTCCGATTTCATTGTCTACCATTTTTATGTATGGGGAAAAAATGGAAAAAAAATCCATGCGCCCCAAGCATGTTCTCCGGGATGTTGATGAAGGGGATGGGGTGGTGGATGAAGTCTCCAAACAGGAAAAGTTTCTCAAAGCCTTAACCACTATCAATGAAATCCATGGGGAAAATCAAGAAAGACGGGATGAACTGGCCGGCCTGAAAAAAGGGACCAAAAAATTTGAAAAATTGCAGCAGGATATTGCGGACAACACGGACGCTATATTTGAACATTTAAAGCGGTGGCGGTTTGAATCCAATGTGATTGATAATATTGAAAAAAGCATTCGCAATACCATTGTCTGGTTTGAGACCGTTGACAAGCTTTTGGAAAAATGTGCCAAGACCTTTAATGTCCTTAAAGATACAATGCTAAAACAAGCGGCGGACAAGGATGTTTTTGTGAACTGGGCCACGGCAAGGACTGATATTACCGAAAAACGGGCGATTGTCCTGTACAACGATATATGGTCTGTCCTTGACCAGGTAGCCCACCGTAGAAGTTTTATCAAGGGCGGGATAGAAGATCTTCAACTCATAACCCAGGGAGTTGACAAGGGCAGGAGAGACGCAGATCATGCGAAACGCGAACTGGTAAGGGCCAACTTAAGGCTGGTTGTCAGCATTGCCAAAAAATATACAAACCGGGGGCTTCAGTTTCTGGATCTAATCCAGGAAGGCAATATCGGCTTGATGAAAGCCGTGGACAAGTTTGAATACCGAAGGGGATATAAATTTTCTACCTATGCCACCTGGTGGATACGCCAGGCCATCACCCGGGCCATTGCAGACCAGGCCAGGACCATCCGCATCCCGGTTCATATGATTGAAACCATCAATAAACTTATCAGGACCTCACGATATCTTGTCCAGGAAATGGGCAAGGAACCGTCGCCGGAAGAGATTGCGGAAAAAATGGAAATCCCCATTGATAAGGTCCGGCGGGTGCTTAAAATAGCCAAGGAACCCATCTCTTTGGAAACGCCAATCGGGGAAGAAGAAGACAGTCATTTGGGTGACTTCATAGAAGATAAAAAGTTTTCTATTCCTTCTGAAGCGGCCATTGATTTTAGTCTGGCTGAACAGACCCGAAAAATCCTTGCCACCTTGACGCCGCGGGAAGAAAAGGTGCTGCGAATGCGGTTTGGCATTGGAGAAAAATCCGATCATACCCTGGAAGAAGTCGGGAAGGATTTTACGGTCACAAGGGAGAGGATTCGGCAGATTGAAGCCAAGGCATTGCGGAAGCTTCGGCATCCCACAAGAAGCAAGAAACTCAAGACATTCATCGAGAATTAAATCTTGACATCTCTTTGCGGTTGCTATATATAAACCAAGTTTGTTTACATGGCAACGGGCCTATAGCTCAGTTTGGTAGAGCCACCGGCTCATAACCGGTCGGTCCCTGGTTCGATCCCAGGTGGGCCCACCATTGAATAAGCTCAAGATGATGCTGAAGAAAGCGATAAAAATGAATAAAGGATGGTCAGGTCATATATGAGTGCCTGTTGGATATCAAACCGATATAAGATTAAAAAGCGTGGTATTTTATCACGCTTTTTTTGTTTATAGAGGCGCCTTGTGCAATTAACCGTTAAAAAGACAATTGATATCATCAATTCCTTTGCACCTTTTTCCCTTGCAGAAAATTGGGATAACTCGGGCCTTCAGGCAGGAAATCCGGACTGGACGATTCAAAAGATTCTGATAAGTCTGGATGTTACCATGGAGGTTATGGAGGCAGCAAAGGACTGGGGGGCAGACCTTTTGCTCACCCATCATCCGCTGCTGATCAGCCCTGAAAAGTCCATCAATTTTGGCAAAATGCCGGGATCTGCCATTTGCATGGCCGCAAAGCAAAACATAAGTATTCTGTCCGCGCATACCAATCTGGATAAGGCGATCAATGGATTGAATGATTATTTTGCCGAAATGATGGGTATTGATTGCGACGAACCGCTCCAGAAAGATCCCCGGTCGGAAGGATCGACTGACAGCGGTCAGGGGATCGGCAGAATCTGTCAGTTGCCTTCTGTTATCTCTTTTAAGGACCTGATTTCCCAAGTAAAGGCCCGGTTGGGTCTTGAAACGATTCGCATAGCGGGAGACTTGAATCTTCAGGTGGACAAAGTTGCTCTTTGTACGGGTTCCGGAGGTTCTTTGACAGATCTTTTTCTGGAATCCTGTGCAGATGTCTATATTACCGGTGACATTAAATACCATGAAGCAAGGCAAATTGAAAACCATAACAAATGCCTGATAGATGTGGGGCATTTTGCATCGGAAGTAATTGTGGTTGATCTGCTAAAAAAAAGGTTGCAGCAAGCGCTTCCATCTCTTGGATATGATATCAAAATAAAAGGCTTTAAAGAGGAAAAAGATCCATTCAAAACAGTTTAAGGATAAACTATGAAGGATATATCAAAACCAGATATTGCTACACTTATAAAACTACTGGAAGCTGAAACTCAAATTGTCAGGCTTCAGGCAGTTCTTGAAAAAGTTGAAAAAGAAAAAACAAAATTGGCAGCACGGCTGAAACAATTTGAGATAGCCCTTCTTCAGAACAAAGAAGACCTTGCCAAGGCCCAGGCTGCGTGTCGCGATAGTGAACGGGAAATCCAGATTGTTGATGATCGGATTATTAAAAGCAATGAACACTTGAGAATGGTTAAAACCAATAAAGAGTATCAGGTGCTTCTCCGTGAGGTGGACGACAATAAAAAACGCAAAGATGCCCTGGAAAACGAATTGATCGAATTTATGGATGAAAAGGAAAAATCAGAGTCCATAGCCGGTGAGAGTGAAAAAGAATATAATTTGCTGGCCGAACAGATTACCGCCCAGCAAGCAGAGATGGAAAAACAATGCACGGATGATAAAGCGTCATTAGAGGAATACCTGGAACAACAGAAAAACATAGGTAAAAGCCTTGATCCTTCCTTGATGAATCGGTTTCGCAAGATATCAAAAATGAACCAGGGGTCTGCCGTTACCCGTGTAAACCATGAGGTCTGTTCAGGATGTTTCATGAATATTCCGCCACAGCTATATATTGAGGTACAACGCGGAACCTCATTGATTTCCTGCCCGCAATGCAGTAGAATCCTTTATCATGTGAATATAGACTAAAATTTCGGTTTGACCGGACCAAACGATCGCGGGGTGTCTTTGACACCCGGAGGAAAGTCCGAACACCGCAGGACAGGACGCTCCATAACGTGGAGTCACGGCGACGTGAAGGAAAGTGCAACAGAGAATAGACCGCCTTAAAATTGGCAACAATTTTAAGGTAAGGGTGAAACGGTGCGGTAAGAGCGCACCAGTTTTCCAGGTGACTGGAAAAGCTTGGTAAACCCCGTCCGGTGCAAGACCAAATAGGGAAATGCTTGAGGGCTGTCCGTCCGAGTTTCCGGGTAGGTTGCATGAGGTGCATGGCAACATGTATCCCAGATGAATGATCGTTGGCCCGCGGCAGGGTAACCGGCCCGGGTGACAGAATTCGGCTTACGGGACGGTCAGACCGAAATTTTTTTAACCAGGATAGTGTCAATGAGTCTTACCTGTGATATCTCTTTTAAGGAAAAGGTAAATATTTTTTCCTTTGAGTATTTAAAATGTATATTGTTTATCAGCAATATAGAATCCGACGATTATCTGTTTACCAAAAAACTGTATTCAAAACTTATTACCACCTCCCATATACTTGAAGATTTTCTGGACTTCCATGGGGCAAAAAAAAATAAGGAATGGGTTTTTTACCGTGAGCTAAGCGCAAGCGTACGACACCTTTCCCTTGCCTGTTATTCCCAGCGCCATCTTTTGAACAGATTTAAATTTTACCGCCTTGAAAGTGGCCACAAAGACATGTTCAAACGCGAAGCCATGGATACCCTTCGGATTATCCAGGATTCCCTGAAGCTTGCTGTTCCTGTGATTTTAGAGGAAGCAAGGCGCCTGGACATCACCATCCCCAAAACCGGATATGACTTAAGTTATTTTCCTGGAATTTCTTCATCCCAGCATCTGGACCATAATATAGATGATTTCAATGCAAAAGATCAGCAAAAAGAAAATTTAACCCGGATTGCCAGTGAATTTCTTGAAGTCATCAAAGACTTTGAACAATTTTCCTTTTATGAACGATACGATTTAAAGGAAATCAACAAACTGGTCCCGGGCAAGATCAATGAAGTTATTATCCGCAACTATGAAATGCGGATCCACAACATTCAATCCTCCTTTGATTCCTATGTGGTGAATTCCGAATCTTCTTCTGATAATATTATTTTAGAGCAGCTTCGCAGTCATTTTTCCATTGTTTTTCATATCTTGCAGGTTATGGGTCGTCTCTTGCATTTCTATGAGCGCCATTTGTACGACATCGGATTTAAAGATGTTTACAAAAATATCAGTGTTGCCCTATCCGAATTAATCGACCGGGACGTTCTTTTGGACCGGGCGGTCAATTTCTGCCTTTTTTATGCGGCAAAATTTTTATCCTCCGGGAAAGAAGTGGCGTTTCAAATCATCAATGAAAACATGGAAACATCTACCATCCATGTGGGCATACCAAAAGACAGGGGATTCCATAGTCGTCCCAGCCTTCTGGTGGCAAAGATTGTCCAGCATTATGGTGGCGAAGTTAAGCTGCAGGTGGGAGAAGATTTTTTTGATGCCTCCTCTGTTTTAGATATACAATGGGCCGGCGGCAAGATTAAAAAAGAAGAAATCGAGATCGTTGCCTTTACGGGTGATTCAAGGGCATTGAACGATCTTGTTATCCTGGCAAACGTCAACTATGGTGAAGATCATATGGGCAAAGGAATTCCTTTGCCCAAAGAATTGTCTTATTTGAGCTGAACATGCTTTGTTTTAGAAATATTGCCATCATTGTTGCGGCCGGCAAGGGATTGCGCATGCATTCCCAACAAAAAAAGCAATACATGGAACTGGACAAGATCCCCGTTTTAACCAGAACGATCACTGCCTTTGAATCCCATGGACGAATTGATGATATTATTCTGGTGCTTCCGGCAGATGATACGATTTATTGCCGGGATCTCCTTGTGAAACCCTATGATTTTAAAACGCCCATCCATTACATAAATGGAGGCTCAAGCCGCCAGGAATCCGTTTTTAACGGGTTGATAAAAGCCGGAGAATTATCAGGGGCGTTTGACAAAACCATAGTGCTGATACATGATGGGGTCAGGCCCTTTGTCGATAATCGTTTAATCGATGATTGTATTTCCAAGGCCATTATAAACGGCGCCTGTATCCCTGCCGTAAAAATTACAGATACCGTAAAAAAAGTCGTTGACAAGGAGTGGATTTCGCATACCCTAGACAGGGATTTGCTCTTCCAGGCCCAAACCCCCCAGGTTTTTCGACTGGATCTTGTTTTAAAAGCATTTGAGCATGCCAGGCTTACTTCATTCAGCGGAACGGATGATGCTTCCATTATGGAGCATGCGGGGCTTTGTGTTTCAGTGACCCCAGGCTCTTTGTTTAATATTAAATTGACGACCCAACAGGATTTTGCCCTGGCCCACTATCTTTTAAAGGCCCTTTGAAATTGGTTTCAGATTCCCGAATTCAAGCCATAATCGGTCAGTTTTTCCAGTGAATTCTAAATTCACCGAGACAGGCGGTTTGACAAACTAGTGCTTTACTTTATAGGGAAAGTGTGCCACATTTTATGATCGCAAGGCATACAAAAGCAGCATCTGGTCCACCAGGTATTTGTTATTGACTTTGAAATAAAGTTGCGCATAAATAGAAAAGAGTTGTCTTTACATACGCTTATTATCCGGAGGTATCTCGATGGCGGAAAAACCTGCAATAAAGATTGGCTATTTGAAAATAACAGACCATCTTATCCTTGGTGTCAGTGATCTCAAATTGAAAAAAGGGATGGAAAAATTTGAGCACTGCACACTTCAACCGGTGGTAAAAAACGGCTGGAATGAAGTTGCAGACGCACTTTCGGTCAAATCGCTTGATGGGGCCTTGATCCTTGCACCGACTGCCATGGATTTATTTAAATCCGGTGTGGACTTAAAATTATTGCTTTTTGCCCATAAATCCGGGAGTATTCTTGTAAAGAGCAAAAAAGCCAATATTCAAAAAATTGAAGATTTTGCCGGGAAAACCGTTCTGATTCCCTATCAATTGTCCATCCATAATATGTTGTTTCACAAGCTTCTTTCGGAAAAAGGCCTGAAGCCGGGCCGTTCCACAGAAAAAGGGATTGATGTGACCCTTGAAGTTGTGGCACCCTTCCAGATGCCAGAAGCCATTGAATATGATGAAGAGGGCGAAATCGGCGGTTTTATTGTTGCAGAACCTTTTGGGTCCATTGTAATTGCCCAGGGACATGGTGAAGAATTCTACCTGTCGAAAGATCTGTGGCCGGGTCATCCCTGTTGCGTTTTTGTCATGCGATCGGAGATCATAGAAAAATATCCGGAAGCGATTCAGGAAATTTGCAACAGCTTTGTGAAATCCGGGCTTGCCATTGATGCCCAGCCGGAACCTGCTTCTGTGATCGGCGGTGATTTTTTATCCCAGGATAAAGAAGTGATCAGAAAAGTCTTAACCACGCCACCGGATCGGATTACAACCGGTGAGCTGTTTCCCGTTATAAAAGATCTTGATATCATCCAGAAATATATGATGGACGAAATGAAGATCATGACAAGTCTCATTGACCTGGATAAGTTTGTGAACACGGAATTTGCAATCAAAGCAGGTGCTAAATAGGGTCTGTTATTTTACAGAATCAATAAACTTGTATATTTGTAAAATTGCCTTTTCACTCCATTGGGATTTGCCAGAGATGGTCTGAACCCCATCCTGGTTCAGGCGGCGTGTGGATTCTTCTGCACTCAATCCTTCTGTTTTTAGGCTTAAAATGATTTTCATGACAACAGACTTGTATTCTTTAAGGTTTTCTTCCGGCGTAATATCCGGTTTCAGGGAAGGTGCCTGATCTATTAGGGCGTTCAGATCCTCCATGGGTTTTTCCGATTCAGCTGTTTCCTGTTTATCGTCAAGCAAGGCGGAAAGATCATCCGTTGGCGTTTGAGAATCCGGCGCTGTCACTTCAGAATCTATCAATAAAGACAAATTGTCCATTTCATCAGGACTCTGTGCCATTGCAGCCACGGGCTCAATCAGCAGAGAAAGATCGTCCAGTTCCGATGGATTCTGGGAGTGAGATGACGCTTGGATCAACAATGACAGGTCATCTAACTTAGGGGCTGTCTGGACATCAATTTTAGAGGGCGTCTGGGGTGAAACCATATCGATCAGACTAGACAGATCGTCCAGATCATCGGGCTGTGGTTTTGGATCATCCAGAAGTGTCGACAGATCATCCATCTCAGGTTCATTGACGTGCTCAATCAGGTCAGACAGGTCATCCATATCAATTTCGTCTGTTTCCAAAAGATCATAGGGCAGGTCATCCGGGGAATCAAATATGTCTGATATATCCTTTTGCCGGGGTTCGGGCAGGTCTATTTCCATGTTTGTCTCATTGATGGCCATCACTTCCACTGCCTGGAGCGCCATTTCCCTTGATTGGGAATCATGGGGCCGTTGTCGGCTCATTTCCTTCAGGGCATTGGCAATATTGTTCATGGCAATGGCTTTTTTCTCTTCTGCTTCAGCCCTTTTTTCAATGGCAATTGCCTTTCTTTCCTCAGCTTCAGCCCGTTTCTCATGGGCGATTGCCACCCGGTTTTGCTGAAGTGCAATATCATCGAATAAAGATTTAATAAGGCCAAGCCCATCTCTGCTTACCCGAATATCTTCATTGGGTTGTTCGAGAAAAGAGAGGTCTGTTTTTTTATATCCGTCTTCCGGGTCCGGATGTTTTAGTTCCTGATCTATCTCCGAGGGCAGCATGCCGGCATCCAGAGATTCTTTTATTCTGATTAAAACCGGGATGGTGTTCCGGAGATAGCAGTTATGACCATTAATACGCTCAAAGGGTAAATATTTTTCGAACCGTTTGAGTATGAATTTTACGGTGGCAGTTCCTGTCTTTAGCTCTTGTGTGATGTCTGCTATGGATAATGGTTTTTCCTGGATCATTTTTTACCTCATTTTTTACCTCATTGTTTGGCCTGTTCTGCCCGTTATTTTGGGTTTTATAACGCAATGGTTAGGCAATATGTCCTCTTGGGTTCATTTAAAGCGAATCATCGGTTCTTTTCTTCCCGTAATACGCAGATATGTCTCATCCGGATATCCCAATGCAATCACTGCATGTATTTTTTCTGTGCCGGGGATATCCAATTTTTTCTGGATGGATTTATCTGCCTTCATGGCTTCCACCGCAAACCCGATAAGACAGGAACCCAGTCCCATTGTGTGGGCTGAAAGCAAGATGTTGCCGGCAGCCAGCATGGCATCTTCCTTGGGGCAACTGGCGTTGGGTCCGGAACCGATGAGGATACAGGCCGTAGCGCCGTGAAAGAGCCGGTCGATATTCTGGTTTTCCATCTCATCCATGGCCTCCTTTACAGAAGGATAATATTCTTTATAGTAGGCATCAAGGCCATTGTTGCCAATTAATTTCAGTCCTTTTCTTAAAAGAAGGTTCTCTGCTTTTTTATTTAAATCCTGAAAAAAATGTTGGATGGTTTTTCCAAAATTAACCACTGCCGGTCTTGTGGAAAGACAGGTAAATGTCCATTCCTGACTATTGGTCCCGGAAGGTGCAAAGACAGCCAACTTAATCAGGTCCCGGAGGAATTCGGGTTCCACGTCCTTTTTTTTAAAATTTCGGCAGGATCTTCTGGAGGCGATGAGTCTGGCAAGGTCTTGGGTTGGAAAAGAACCAAACCCAAGCCATTGCGGGTCCATGGAAAAGGTCTCAAAAGAGGCCATTTTATTGTCAATGGCGTTTACCCGTATGGCATCTGCCGGACAAACGGCCATGCAATGACCGCATGAAAGGGATTTGTCGCCGGTAACAACGGCAATCCCATCGATGAGGGAAAGGGTGCCGGAAGGGCAGACCTGAAGACAAGATCCACATCCGGTGCACTTATCAGCGTCAATAACTAGGGTTATATTTCTTGGATTCATTTAGGGTCCTGGTGAATTTATGTTACGCAACTTTCGGACTCCGGTTTTGGAGGAACGGGTCATTTAAAATCTGCCAACTCCGAAAGTTGAGTTCTATTAAATACTATATGGGTATCATAAATTTTTAAACACAGAAAGAAATATCTATGGGCTGTCTGAATATAATTTAAGAAAACAAGAGCAATGGAATTATCTGATACCAGTACTGCTCGAACAAATGGAAAAAACCCAGGCTTCACAAAAAGAGCAAATCGTTTGACACTGTTTTTTTAACTTGTTATATTATAAGCGAGTAGAAATTCAATTCACATTCAGTTCCGATAAAAAGCGTAATGCCAGAGACATCAACTGACAAAACAGAACCCTTTGTTTTGAGCAGAAAATTGACGAATTCTAACAAATATTGACTGGCAGCATCTGCCTCCTTGCTGCCCATGGGAGGGTAAAATGGCCAACAAAGCAAACCCGAAATCTTTGGAACACCATGTTGATGATGTTAAAAAAGGTAAAAAGGTTTTTGAAGATGCCTTTCAAGGTGTTTCCCGGATGATTCTGGATGCAGGAATTCAAAAAATTACCGTTAAAGGAAAAACCACCTATCGATTTGACTTGTTCAGCCAGGGGAAAAAGCATCTCATTGGTATGTATGATGAAATAAATAGCCTTGTCTCATTTGTAAAGGATGCCTCAGAGGGCGGTTCTTCAAGGGAAATGGCCTTTGTGTTGGTCGGAGAACCCGGCAATGGAAAAACCTTTCTGGTGGAATATCTGTGTTCACGATACCGGGAGTTTCTGACCAGCCCTGAAAACAGAAAACACACCTTTAGATTTGTCAATTTAGACCAATTGGGCGGATATGGAAAGATCCAGTTTATCGAATCCCAGACCTATGAAGACCCCATGATTCTGGCAATGAGTCTCCAGGAAACAAAAGACCAATCCATGGAATATTTCTCAAAGAAATTCAAATTTACAGACAAGCAAATCGAAAATTTGTATAAAAAATATCGTCCTTTGGGGGCCTGCTCCGCCTATATCTGGAATCAGATCCGCGAAGCCTGCAACAACGATATTGCCAAGATGCTCTCGTTCATAGAAATTACCCAGGTACCCATGATAGAAAGCCTTGGCACCATTACCGGTAAATATCCTGCCAAGGACAAAATAACCTCATCTGCCGTTGATCTCATGGGCGAAGAATCCATCCAGAGACTGCTTCATATATCAGATTCCAATAACCCCTATCGGTTTGATCTGCGACGGGGAGCCCTTGCACGGGTTGCCGGTGGCGGAATTCATTTCAGTGATGAAATCTACAAGAACAAGAAAGATCTGGTTCAGGTCTATCTGGGGGTCATCCAGAACCGGACCATTGAACTGGACGGTTTCAAGTGGCCCATCGACACTCTGATTATCGCCACCAGCAACAACTCCGAGTTTGACACCTTTTTATCGGAACGGGAAGAGGCCCCGATCATCGACCGGTGTCGGATCTGTTATGTGGCCCATAACACAGATTATAAAATCCAAAAATACTTGACAGACTATGCAGTTGGAACCGATACCAAACGTTCTCTGGATCACGAAGTGCTTCACCAGGACCCCAACCTGAATTATGCGGCCTCGGTCGGGGTGGTGCTGACCCGTCTGCCCCGTTCGGATAAATTAACGCCCGTGGAAATCATGAAACTTGCCGCAGGAGAAGTGGCTGGCGAGAAAAGTTTAAAAACCCTGGCAGAACTTATTGATTCCCTTAACCAGGACACGGAGATCACCAAACGGTTTGGGCAAAAGGGGCTGGGACAAAGAAACCTGGGACGGGCAGTCCAATTGCTTTTGGAAAGCTCGGAAACCAATGAGGGCAAGTGTATGTTTGCCCTGGATATTTTCAAGGCCCTTGAAAGGACAGTTCTGGACTATGTCCAGGAACCTTCTGACCGGGCAAAATTTAAAGAAGACCTGAAAATTGCCCGGGGGCTGTATCGGGAGCGGATCATGACGGAAATGTTCAATGCCTATATGGATGAACCCCTGGCCATTAAAAAAGATGTCTTAAATTATGTGAATATGATCATAGGCGTTGATGCCGAGCATCTGGGACCTGATATGATGTGGAAATACAAGGATCCCCAGACCGGCGAATTAAGGGCCCTTAAAATAGACGAGCGGTACATCAAGAATGTTGAAGAGCGACTTGGGTTAAAAACAGAAGAACAGCGGGCCTCTTTCCGAAATTCCATTCGGAAAATATACGGACAAAAATTGTCTGTGGATGCCAATTACGATTTCATGGACAATCTGGATTTGGTCAAGGCCATTACCGATGTGAGGCTCAAATCCGATATCGCAGGGGCCGGTTCTCTCATCGGTGCCCTTGCCAACCGGACAAATGAAGAAAATCAAAAGCTCTATGACCGAATGATTTTTACCATGGATGAAAAACTGGGGTATTGTCACACCTGTGCACAAAAGACCATTGAGTATTTCTGCAGCCAGGAGGATGACAAATAACCCGATGATTAAAAAAGGGAGGAGACCCTGTCATGATAACCCTTGATGAACTCCTTGAAAAAGATAGGCAAAGAGAAGAAGACGGGTTTAAGAGAAAAATTCGCATTGGACAAATAGTAAAACCCGGAGCCGGCGGCAAGGGAAAGATTATTGTGGTGCCCACAACCGTGGAGGAAAAATTTGTCCATGACGAGATCGATCTGGATCAGGAACAAGGAGAAGGTGAGCCCACAGGGGGGACAGGGCCAGGCGAGGAAGGCGACATTATCGGAGAGCAGCCAGTCCGGCCGGAAGAAGGCGAGGGAGAAGGTGACGGCAGTGGAGAAGGACCTGGTGAAGGGCAGGGGGGTGAACATGAATTTGAGGCCAATGCCTATGAATTGGGAAAGGTGTTGTCCCAGGATTTTCAACTGCCCAATTTAAAGGACAAAGGCAAAAAAAGGACCCTGGCGCGATATGTTTATGATCTTACGGACAAAAACAAAGGGGTGGGGCAATTCCTGGACAAAAAAGCGACCTTAAAAAAAATCGTACAAACCAATATTATGCTGGGCCGGGTCCCGGACATATCAAATATTGATACCACACAGTTTCTCATATCCCCCCAGGATCTTATCTACAGAATTTTTTCCCGGGAAAAAGATTTTGAATCCCAGGCACTGGTTTTTTTTCTAAGGGATTATTCCGGGTCCATGGGAGGAAAAGTCACCCAGACGGTTGTTTCCCAGCATGTAATGCTCTATTCCTGGCTCATGTATCAATACGAGAAACAGGTGGAGACCCGGTTTATTCTCCATGACACCGATGCCAAGGAAGTCTCTGATTTTTATAAATACTATTCGTATAAAGTGGCCGGGGGTACCAAGGTTTTTGCCGCCTTTAAGCTGGTTAATGATATCGTGGAACGGGAGAATCTGGCCAGGGATTATAATATTTATGTATTCCACGGCACAGATGGTGATGACTGGGACAAGGAAGGCACTCAGACCATTGCTGAAATCAAAAAAATGATGTCCTATGTGGCCCGGATCGGCATTACCATTGTGGAACATTCCTATGTGGGTGGAAAACAAACAGAAGTTGAAAAATATTTAAAATCCTCCGGGATATTAAACGAACACAAAGAGTTGATCAAGCTGGATATAATGGGCGAAGATGTGGATGATTCAAGAATTATCCAGGGTATAAAACGATTGATTTCCTAACCCCTTTGGTTGTGTAACCAGAAAGGCAGAACTCTATGGAACTTGTGAGTCAACATGTCAAAGGCATTATGGAAGAATGTAAGGTTAGGGCCCGGGATGCGGGGTTGCGCTTTGACGACGAGACCCTTGAGTATATTGTAACCAACCGGGACATGATCGAATTGAGCCCCAAGATTATGATACCCACCTTGTATGATTACTGGGTCCACGACGTAAGGGTGTTGTCCGGGAAAGGCATGTATGAGGCATACCCGTCAAATCCTTACGAAACGGTCATCAATACGCGGCCGGCCATTTCTTACTACAACGATAACAACCCGGACTGGCTCAATGTCATGATTTTTTACCATGTTCTGGGACATATTGATTTTTTCCAGAACAATCTTTTTTACAAGAACACCTGGGATGTGGATCTGACAGGTCAGGCCCTGGCTGATAAGCGCCTGATTGCAAAGTTTCGCTCGGAAAAGGGAAGAGTGGTGGATTATGTAATAGAGTTTTCCAGGGGGATTGATAACCTGGTGGGCTACTATAGGCAAATCAATCATATCATTTCCAAAGAGACCCAACAAAAGGTCAATAGACCTGATTTTTATTTTGATGTTTTTTTACAGCGGATCAAAGGGGTTTCCCATAACACCTACCTGAAAGAGATTTCCCGTTATAATGACTGCAAGCGAACAAAAGACGATTTTTTTGCTCCGGTTATCGGAAAATATCCGGAATTTGAAGAGCTTTTCAGAAAAGAGAAGGCTTCCAAAAATCTGCGGAACCTGGATGTGATGGAATATATTATCCAGCATTCCCCCTTTCTGCGGATGGATGAAAATAAATGGATGAAAACCGTTATCCAGATAATCCGGAATACCGCTATGTATTTCCAGCCCCAGATACGCACCAAGATAATGAACGAAGGGTGGGCCAGCTATTGGCACGAATATTTGTTCATGCGGGACGACAGAATCTGCGGCCATGAATCTGATTTTGCAAAGGTCAATGCCGGTGTCACCGCCATGCCCAAGGTCGGATTAAACCCTTATGCGCTGGGCATGCGGCTTTTTCAGCACATAGAAGAGATGGAGGACAAGGGGTGCTACTCTTTTGATTATTTCTGTCAGAAAGATGAAATAAAAAAACAAAAGTATAATAGTTTAAAAAAATCCGGTGCCCGGTATATTTTTAAAGTCAGAGAAGACCTGAATGATTTTACGTTCATAAACAAGTATATTGATCAGGAATTTTTAACCAAACATCAGCTGTTTGTTTCGGGGAAACGTTTTAATCAAGACCGGATGTCCTGGGAATACTATATAAAATCTAAAAAAGCCGAAGATTATAAAAGAATGATCATAGACACCCTTTACCATCCGCCGGAGATTCGGGTAGAGCCGGATAAGTCCGTCAAAGGGGTTTTGTATTTAAACCATCTGTTTGAGGAAAAGCCACTGAAACAGGATTTTATTGAAAACACAATGGTCGGTATTGAATATTTGTGGGGCGGCCCCATTCATTTGGAAACCAGTGAACCGGCCCCGGAAAGCAAACCTGCTAGCAGTTATACCAATTTTTGGGATCCGGCAACCCCGACACCCAAAATCCCGGAACCCCAGAAAATCAAATGGAAAAGAATGCGTTACGTGTTGGAAAATCGCAAACTGCATAAACGGGAGCTATAGTCTATTATGGAAAAAAATTCATTCCCCACTGATTCCGTGGACCAGGCCCTTGAGTTGTTAAACACCAGTATAACGGACTATCAGCGGTTAAAACCCATAGCATTTCAAGAATTTTTAAGCATCTTAAAAGTCAGGCCCTCACAAATCCTGAGAAATATATTTCAGTCTTTTCACGATATGATCAAAAGCTATGTGGATGAATCCGAAGAATCCATTACAGGGGACCTGGAAAAACTCAAGTTTACAAACTATGACTGCACAAGACTCTTTGTTGAAGACTCGGCCAATCCCTATTTTCCGGATATGCTCTTTGCCAACCGTTTTATGAAGCAGATGGAATACCTGCGGCATGGTGCCCAGCAAAATCGCATCTACATTTTTTACGGACCCCATGGCTGCGGGAAAAGCACTTTTTTGAACAATTTGTTAAAAAAGTTTGAAAAATATGCCAATACCGAAGAAGGGCTCCGGTATGAGGTTGTATGGCGGTTGAATATCAAAAAACTGCAGGACAAGGACAAGTCCGTGATGACCTTGTCTACCTTTGAAAAATTGATTCAATACGTTGAAACGGAAAAAGGATCTGCCGCCGGTGTCAAATGCGATGAGCTGACTGTGTTCGACAGTCAAAGGGATTATATCGAGATCCCCTGTCTTTCACATGACAACCCCTTTCTTGTTATTCCCAAGGAACAGCGCCGGAGTGTGTTGGACGAACTGATAAAGAATGATGAATTCAAGTGGCGGTTGTTTACGGAAAAGGAATATGAATGGGTATTTAAAGAAGAGGTTTGCACGGTGTGTTCGTCCATTTACCACTCTTTGCTTGAACGCCTTGGAAGTCCCGGTGAAGTCTTTAAAATGCTTTATGCCCGCCCCTATTATTTTAACCGACGGATCGGAAACGGTATCAGTGTATTCAATCCGGGGGATCAGCCCCTGCAGCAGAATGTTATTTCAAATCAGATGCTTCAGAATCGGATCAATGCCCTGTTCCAGGACAGCAATGTCATCCATTATATTGGTTCCAACTTTGCCAAGATCAACAATGGTATTTATGCACTCATGGACATAAAATCCCATAATGTCGACCGGATGGTTGAACTTCATAATATTATTTCAGAAGGCGTTCACAAGGTCGAGAATCATGAAGAACGGGTGAATTCATTGTTTTTTGCCCTGATGAACCCGGAAGACAAACGCAATATCCGGGATTTCCCCTCCTTTGACGATCGGATTCAGTATATTGATATCCCCTATGTACTGGATGTTCAGACCGAAACCAAAATTTATTTGAACATATTCGGGCGGCATGTTGAAGGCAGTTTTCTTCCCATGGTATTGGAAAATTTTGCAAGAATTATCATCTGCACCCGGATCGGCAAGAAATCACTGGCTCTGGAAGAATGGATAAAAACCCCGGCCAAATATAAAAATTATTGTGATGAAACACTCATGCTGCTTAAAATGGAAATTTTTTCAGGAAATATTCCCAAATGGCTGGACGATGCGGATATTAAAGCCCTTGATAAGAATATGTTGAAAAAAATTATTGCAGAATCGGAAATTTATGGAAAAGAAGGCTTGTCAGGAAGAGATTCCATCAAAATATTTGACCAGTTCTATTCGAAATATGCCAAGGAAGACCGTCTGATCAATATGTCGGATCTGTGCACTTTTTTTAAAAGACTGGATGACCAACCCAAAAAAATAATTCCCCAGGGGTTTTTATCCTCTCTTTTGCGCATGTACGATTATGGCATTCTCCAGCAGGTAAAAGAATCCCTCTACTATTATAATGAAGACCAGATTGCCAAGGATATTAAAAATTATATTTCTGCTGTCACCAATGATGTGGATTCAGTGGTGAAATGTATCTTTACAAAAGAAGAAATCCATGTGACGGAAGCATTTCTTGAAAGCATTGAAAACAGGCTGCTCGCCGAGAATATGGACAAAAACCGCAGACAGGAAATCAGAATGGATGTGTTAAAGGAATTTACAACTAGAACCCTTTCCCATGAAATGATGATCGAAGGAAAAAATATTCTTGAAACCCGGTTATTTCAATCATTGTATGAACGATATGTTCACAATCTTAAAAAACGGGTCCTGGAACCGTTTATTGATAATGAGAATTTTAGAAATGCCATTAAGGATTTTGATACGGATAAATTTAAAACCCATGACAAGCGGATCAAAAAGGATGTCAAATTTTTGATGGACAACCTGTCTTCAAAATTCGGATACACCCATCAGGGTGCCAATGAGGCCTGTATTTATGTGATTGACCATGACCTGGCCAATAAATTCAAGTAGATTCCTGGACCGAATACGCCAGGACGTCGTGATTTATTCCTTGATTCTTTTGAGAACTTCCTTTAAACCAGGGCCATGATTTATTGTCAGGTTTAAGATTTGAAATTTCCATCAGGTAAAGATGACAGGTTCACAGATGCAGGATATTAACAAAAACGAGACCAGCATTGTCACATTGCGTGGGGACGGATCCCATAAAGCATATTTAACAGCAAAGTTGCTCAGGTCCCTTGCAGCGCCCCTTGTGGTTATTCTGGCAGATCAACGACAGGCCTTGAGTTTTATTGAAGATCTGTATTTTTTCATGCCCGCTGAAAAAGAGAAGATCCTCTATTTTCCCGGATATAATATTCTTCCGTTTAAATCCTTGTCCTATCACAGGGAAACATCTGCCCTAAGGCTGTCCGCCCTGTCTAAAATTTTGAACCATGGCACCGGAACATATGTGCTGGTGACCTATATTGATACCTTGATGCAGCAGTTGATCCCCAAAAAAAGCCTTAATGGGTTTTCAGAACTTATCATCACCAATGAGGAGATTGACAGGGAACAGCTGGTTTTAACCCTTGAAGCCGGCGGTTATTCACGGGTTTCTCTGGTGGAAGATCCCGGGGAGTATTCTGTTCGGGGCGGAATTTTAGATGTGTTTTCACCCGGGGAAAACAAGCCGGTTCGCATGGAATTTTTTGGGGATCTGGTTGAATCCATCCGCAGTTTTTCTCCCTTTACCCAACGGGGAACCAAAGAATTAACCGAGACCATTATATTACCCGCCACCGAAGCCATTATTTCCCAGAAGGAACTGCCCCATATCCTGGCCCGGCTGCGGCATGCCGGTACCCTGGCAGGGCTTTCTGCCGAGCATACCCGTGGCTATGTAAATGAGACCCGGGAATTGGGCCGGTTCCCGGGGATTGAAAGCATGCTGTCCATTGTATACGATGGTCTGGATTCTTTGTTTGACTATCTTCCCGGTCAGGCAGTTTTTTTGATGGATTCTCCGGAAACCCTGGAAACCAAGGCCATGGATTTTGAAAATCTGGCCCGGCTCAATTATAAAACTGTGACAGCCGAAAACAGGCTCAGTGTTGAACCCTCTTCCATTTATCTCAACTGGGACCAGGTAAAAACCAGCATCAAAGCACACAAACAAATCGTGGTTAAACAGATTCTCCTTGAGGAGGATAAAGCCGGTTCCCATATTCTGCCCTTTGACTATGAGGACAATCAGCAATTGTCTGCCCTGCTTATGCGCCACGGTATTGATGAAAACCCTTTAAAGCCCCTGGTAGAATGGTTTGAGGGTCATTTAAGCCAGAGAAGAAGAATTTTGTGCGTTGTCAGCCAGGATTCCCAGTCCAAAAGATTGCGTTCTCTGCTGGCTCCCTACGGCATTGAGCCGGCACTTTGTACTTCCTTTGACCAGCTGCAAGATCTTGATTCCCGCATTTATTATATTGTCGCAGACCTGTCAACAGGCTTTGTATTGCCAGGGGAAAAGCTGGCCATTGTTACGGAAAATGAAATATTCGGTAAAAAAAGAATCCGCCGGCAAAAAAGTCATCATCGTGATTTGAAAACAGAATTTATTGCACCTGAGGAGTTGAAAAACGGAGACATCGTCGTGCACATGGAGCACGGGGTGGGGCGTTATGAAGGCTTATGTAATCTGAATATTTCAGGGATCTCCCAGGATTTTATTCTGATTGTATACCAGGATGATGATAAGTTGTATCTGCCGGTGGATCGAATTGAAATGATCGGTAAATACATTGGTGTGGACGGATATACCCCGATCCTTGATAAAATCGGATCCAAAAACTGGATCAAATCCAAGGCCAAAGCCAGAGCGGAAGTAGAAAAACTGGCAGCAGACCTTCTGGATCTGTATGCCACACGCAAGGTAAACAATGGATTTGCCTTTAGTCTTCCGGATAATTATTATAATGATTTTGAAGCTTCTTTTCCCTATGAAGAGACCAGGGACCAGCTCAAGGCCATTGATGATGTTCACCTGGATATGGAATCCAAGATTCCCATGGACAGGCTTGTCTGCGGAGATGTGGGATACGGGAAGACCGAAGTTGCCATCCGGGCCGCCTTTAAAGCCGTAAATGACGGGAAGCAGGTTGCACTTGTTGTGCCGACCACCATTCTGGCGGAACAGCATCTGGCGACATTTAAGGAGCGGTTTAAAAACTATCCGGTACAGATTGAATGTTTGTCCAGATTTAGAACCCGCAAAGAACAGATACAGATTTTAAAACGCATGGATACGGGTCTTGTGGATATTGTGATCGGTACCCATCGGCTGCTGCAAAAGGACGTGGAGTTCAAGTCTCTGGGGTTGCTGATTTTAGATGAAGAGCAACGATTCGGTGTCAAACACAAGGAGATTTTGAAAAAAAAGCGAAATACCGTGGATGTGCTGGCCCTGACCGCAACCCCCATTCCCAGAACCTTGCACCTGTCTCTGACAGGCATGCGGGATATCAGTGTTATTACCACTCCGCCGGCAGACCGTCAGCCTATTGTATCCTATATTTCCAAATATGAAGACACGATAATAAAGGACGCCGTAGAACGGGAATTGGCAAGAGACGGGCAGGTTTTTTTCGTCCATAATAATATCAAAAGCATTTTTAAAATTGCCGAGCATATTCAGGAACTGGTTCCCCATGCCAGGGTGGGGGTTGCCCACGGCAGGCTGTCTGAGAGCGAACTGGAAAAGGTCATGTTCCAGTTTGTCAATCTTAGGATTAATGTGCTGGTCTGCACCACCATCGTTGAGTCCGGGCTTGATATTCCCTCTGCCAATACAATGATTATTAATAAGGCCGAACGATTTGGACTTGCCCAGATTTATCAACTGAGGGGGCGCATCGGCAGGGGGGACAATCAGGCCTATGCCTATCTGTTTATTTCCGATGAATCAAAGCTGACCAAGGATGCCCAAAAGCGATTGTCCGCTTTAATGGAATACAAGGATCTTGGATCAGGATTCCAGATCGCCATGAAGGATCTGCAGATCAGGGGGGCCGGAACCGCTCTTGGGGCTTCCCAGTCCGGGCATATTGCCGCCGTGGGATATGATATGTTTTTAAAGCTGTTGGACCAGGCAGTCCATGATCTCAAAGGAGAGCACTGCATTGAACCCCTTGATCCGGAAATCAATGCCAGTATGTCCTGCGGATTTCCGGATCATTATATCGAGTCGGTTGAACAACGTCTCACTTTGTACCGGCGCTTGTCCCGACTGACTAAAATTTCCGATATCTCTGATATGAAAAAAGAATTGCTGGACCGATACGGCAAATTACCCAAGGAAGCGGAAAACATGCTCTTGAAAATAATGCTGAGGATATTGGCCATCAAAGCGGGGGTGAAACGTCTGGATATTACCCCCAATTCCCTGGTCCTTGTATTTTCCAGGGCGCATCAAAAAAATTCGTTGGAATCAGTGGACGCCATATTAAACAAAATGGCCGTCTATAAATATGTTAAAAAGGAGACCCTTCAGATTCAATTGGGACAAAATAGAAATAATATTTCCAAGGCCCTTTTGGAAACCAAACAGATTTTACAGGCCATTGGATAATACGGATTACGCGTTTACCCGGATGATTTTTTTTAAGGAACTCTAATATTTGTTTTCTTCAATATTTTACTTTCTTTTTTTAAAGGGTTTTATATAATAGCTGCAAGTAATTTAAGTTTCTAGGTATTATTTCTAAAGTCTCTTAACCGGCAAAGGAGGTATCATGAAATCCGGCCTTGCTAAGGTGTCAAAGTTTATCCCCGGAACACAGGGCGTCTTTCTTCAAAAATTTATCCAAACGCTCCGCCAGGAGATGATTCCCCTTGAAATTGTCGATTCCAACGGAAAAAGATACGCAACGGCTCCGGGTCATATTCAGCACAAACTGCTGATCCGTGATCCTAAATTTTTCAATGCCTTGATATCGCCGGATGCGTTTTCACTGGGCGAAGCATATGTCAAAGGATATTTTGACGTATCCGGCAGTATTCGG
>VMSR01000198.1 GCA_013792075.1 Desulfobacula sp. | reverse complement strand
TTTAGAAAATGGTTTTGATATGAAATTAACACCGTCATCCAGCACACCCCGGTGAGCAATAACATTTGCTGTATATCCTGACATGAAAAGAACTTTGAGATCAGGATAAAGGATTTTAAGGTGTTCGGATAGCTCGCGACCATTCATTTCAGGCATAACTACATCTGTTATCAAAAGGTTAATGCTGCTGCCGTGCTTTTCTGCCAACTTGATAGCCTCGTTTGGACAGGTTATGGACATTACGCTATACCCCAGTTCCCCAAGTATTCTTTTACCGAGCTTCAAGATAGAGCGGTCATCCTCAACCAGCAGTATTGTCTCACCCCTGCCCAATGGAATTTCTGAGAAATTTTCACTCTGTACCTGGACAACCTGGCCTGTATGCCGGAGCAGATAAATCTTAATGGTCGTCCCTTTCTCCAACTCGCTGTATACGTTTATGAATCCGTTGTTCTGTTTAGCAATGCCATAAACGGTAGCCAGTCCCAATCCCGTACCTTTACCCGGGCCCTTGGTGGTGAAAAACGGTTCGAAAATGTTGCCCAGGATCTCCGGTGCCATTCCGCTGCCATCGTCGCTTACAGCAAGCAGAACAAACTCCCCTGGAATGAAGCCTGCATGATCATTGCAGTAGTCCTCGTCGAAAGTTACATTTTTCGTTTCAATAGTAACCTTGCCTACGTCAGCTATGGCATCACGTGCGTTAACACAGAGATTTGCCAAGACCTGATCGATCTGGGAGGGATCAATTTTGACCGGCCACACTTCCGCTCCAGGCATCCAAGCCAGATCGATGTCTTCACCAATCAACCGCCGGAGCATCTTGAGCATATTACCTATAGTATCGTTCAGGTCAATCACCTTTGGGGCAACGGTTTGTTGACGTGCAAAGGCAAGTAATTGCCTGGTAATGTTTGTCGAACGTTTTGCAGCTGTTAAAATCTCCATGAGATCATCATATAGAGGGTTGCTTTGTTCAATACTTTCCAGCGCCAACTCCGTATAACCAATGATAATACTGGATATGTTGTTGTAATCGTGTGCTACACCTCCAGCCAATCGACCCACGGATTCCATTTTCTGGGCTTGATGGAGTTGATTTTCTATCATTTGTTTATCTGCTTCAGATTTGCGCTTTGCCGTAATGTCCCTTATGAGCCCTATGAGACCAGTGACTTCATTATTCTGATTTTTTAGATAATAAATGCCCGTTTCTCCTGGGAAAATTTCACCATTTTTCTTTTTATAATTTACGGTTTTTAAAAAATGAGCCTTCCCATTTTGTTCCTTCAAGGCTTTTCCAAGTTTGTGGAATTGTTCCTCGTTCTCATAGACACAACTTGTCTTTTTCCCCCTGATTTCATTGATAGAGTAGCCAAACAAATCGCCAAATGCGGAATTAAAGTCAATTATTGATCTATCAACATCCGCAACGAGAATTGCATCCCTTATACTTTCAAAAAGCCTTCTGTATTTTTCTTCCCTTTCTATAATTTCATTTTCAGCTTTTTTACGTCCGGTGATGTCACGGACATTACATTGAACTAAAAGTGCCCTGTCAGCCATATAAATATCGGTATAGATAGCCTCCCCAGCCTTGTTTTGTACTACAACATCTTCAAAATGAGCAATGCCGTCCTTGTTCAACGTCTGCAATATTTCTTGAAAGGTACCAATAGTATCAGGGATACCGATATTCTTTATATCGTTCCCGATCAACTCCTTGTCGGAATAACCCAACATCGCCTTGATGGCCGGATTAGCATGACGAATTTTCAATTTGCTTTTTTCGAGAAGCAATATCCCATCGTCTGCAGTCTCAAAAAGTCGCCTGTATTGCTCTTCAGAATTCTTCAATATGGTTTCTGCTTTCATGCGCTCGGTAATGTCCTCGATGGCCAGGAGGATGATCCGTTCCTTGCCCATCGCTTGTTCAATCTGCCGGGCATTCAACAACATTGTGTGCTTGCCGATGGTCGCAAAATCGTGTTCAACCTCATAATTGTCAAAGCTTGT
>VMSR01000006.1 GCA_013792075.1 Desulfobacula sp. | reverse complement strand
GATAAATTTCAGTGTGTCTTTAACCAGGCCTGGCAATCTGTTAAAGAGCGTATTTAAAAAGTCTTGGGTATCGTTTTGGGGCTCTTCCGGGATAGGTTCCAAAGATTCTTTTAGTTTGGGTTCAAGACCCAGTATTGTCCTTAGCGCTTCATCATTTTCCAAAGAATAAAAAAGGTCGGGTGTTTTTTTGTTGTTCATCAGTCTGGCAAGCCGGATCAATCCATTGCGGCTTACTTCAATGCCCATGGTAGGTCCGATTGAATCAAGTACTTTTAAGGCATCCATGGAGGAGAAGAAAGCAAGTGATCCCAGGGGAGATGCGGCAAAGTTATTCCCAATATGGTTTTTGAATAAAACCGACAGGTTGTCCCATGCAATAATAAATTGATGTCTCACAAAATCATTCTCATGGGCAGGCATGTTAAGTTCTTTGATAAACCGGTACCTTGTATTTAAAAGCGTTTCAAGGACCCTATCTTTTTCATCTTCACTAAGCGGGCGATCGGTCATGCTGTTGACCAAATAGACAATGAAAGCATCCATGGCTTCCCAGGTTTCAATAAATCTTTCAAGTTCCTTATCATTAAGGGTTTCTTCTTGGCTATCATCTACATGGACGGATGAAATATCTGTATTGATTCCGATTTGGACAGCGTTGTTTTGTATTTCAATCTTTCCAGGTGCCATGCTTTCGACCATCAGGACGGCCTGGGGGCGTAACCTTTCAGGAAACATATCCGAAAGAAAGGATTTTATCTCATTAACAGAGGGCGTCAGATCAATTTGAATGGCGTCAACATAGGCATGAACATTTCCCTTGATAAGCTTCCAGACGGCTCCCGCCATTATTCCGGGTTCACGGTTTTTGTTCAATACAAGTGAGTCTTTTGTCTTCAACGAAAGAATCCAGTTTTCAGGCGCGATTTCAGGCGTTTGAAAAAAAACAACGTATCCCTCCCAATCAATGGGAAACAGGCAGGTATTCATCAGTTCAATCCCTGCTTTTATGTGAACTTTTATCTCAAATTTTAAAAGGGAATTTTCCTGGCTGAAATTAAGATCGGTAATGGTTATTTTTTTACACCCCTTTGGATCATGTAACAACTCAACTTTATTTCCAGGGGCGGTAAGAAGCTGGGACATGGCAATTGATCTTAATAGGGGATATTCTATGGTTATGGGGAGTACTGCAGTTTCAGCCCATAGCAGGCTGGGAAGAAAAATAAAAAAATATATAAGTCCGGTTCGTTTTAATTTCATCTTTTTTATTCGATTAATTTATAATGTCATATGGACAGCAAGCTGATTTCTCCAAATAATTTAAATAGAGACGCATAATACCCCATAAGGGTTTTGTTGCCAAGCCCTGGTTGTTCTTTTTACCCATATCCCCATAATATTCGTTATCTCCGGATATTTTAGTTTAGGGTAAACCAAAGTCAAGAAAATAACGAACACTCGTTCGTTATTTTCTTGACTTTGGTTTTTTTTTGTTCATAGGATGGCGGTGGTATCATAAACCCATGGGGAGGCAATTGCTGATCCCCAAAGGGATACACAGGGTTGGCACTATAATTCAACAGCACACCTGGATCTGGAACAGCGTGCAGAATTGATTACATATCGGTAACAGGGAAATTCATTTTTTAATGCAATCGTTTACAGGAGCAGACAATGGAAAAAGTATGGATGAAGCACTGGCCCCAGGACCTTCCCACTAAAATTTCTTTTGATCGAGGTGAAATTCCCCTTCATGATTATTTGCGATTTCAGGCAAAAAAAATGCCGGACAAGCCGGCTATCATCTTTTACGGAAGGGCTATCACCTATGGAGAACTGGATCTGGCATCGGACCGGTTTGCAGCCTATCTGTTGTCAAAGGGAATTGTAAAGGGCGACCGCGTGGGCGTTTTTCTGCTCAATTGTCCCCAGTATGCCATTGCCCATTTCGGTATCCAGAAAATCGGTGCCATTGTCTGTCCCTGCTCCCCCCTTTTTAAGGAACTGGAGTTGGCCTACGAACTCAATGACGCAGGGGTTGAAATTCTGGTGGCCCTGGACCTTTTTATGCCGGTTGTCCAAAAGGTTCTGGAGAAAACTTCCTTAAGGCAGGTGGTGACAACCAATTTGAATGATTTTCTGCCAAAGGCGCCGACCCTTCCCCTGATTGACTACATGAAGGTGCCCAAGACAAGGATTCCGGGAACCAAGGATTTCATGGAGATTGTGACCGCAGGTGAAGTGTCTTTGCCAAAACTGGCCATTGATATGAAAAATGATATCGGCCTGCTCCAGTATACCGGGGGAACCACAGGGCTTCCCAAGGGGTGCATGCTCAGTTTCCATGCGGCCTTGTTCAAAACGGCATCTACGGCCGGGATCGCCGCCATGACAAAGGATTCTGTCTGTCTGGTAACCATGCCCATTTTTCATATTGCCGGGATGCTGGCCGGGATGAATTCCTGCATCTATGCCGGTGCCACCCAGGTGCTGCTCACCCTGTTTGACGTCAAGACGGCTGCCCAGGCCATTGCCGATTATAAGGCAGACTTCTGGTACTCGGCTGTTCCCATGAATGTGGGCATGATGGCAGATCCTGCATGCAAGGCCCATGATCTGTCCAGTTTAAAATTGTGCCTGACCTCTTCTTTTGGCATCCAGCTGACCGAGGAAATTGCCGAACAATGGAGTGGGTTTACAAAAGGCGGCCTGCTGGTTGAAGGCGCCTATGGCCTGAGCGAAACCCATACGGCCGATACCTTTGTTCCCCGGCACCATATCAAATATGATACCTGCGGAATCCCAGGGCCGGATGCCCAGTTTAAAATTCTGGACCTGGAAGGGTCCGGACAAGAAATGGCAATGGGAGAAGCCGGCGAGATCGTATTAAAAAATCCCGGTGTGTTCAAAGGGTATTGGAACAAGCCGGATGAGACCGCTAAAACTTTGATAGACGGATGGGTTCATACCGGAGATATCGGAAAATTTGACCCGGACGGCTATCTGTGTTTGCTGGGCCGGGTCAAGGAAATGATAAAGGTTTCCGGATTTTCTGTCTATCCGGAGGAAGTGGAATTGTTGCTCAATACCCATGGGGAGGTGGTTCAGTCTGCCGTGATCGGTGTGAAGGATCCGATAAAAGGAGAGGTGGTCAAAGCCTATATTATCCGGGCAAAAGGATCTGATCTGGATGAAAAAAAGCTGATCGCCTGGTCAAAGGCCCACATGTCCGCCTATAAATGCCCCAAATACGTTGAGTTCAGGGAGACCTTGCCCACCCTTGCCACGGGCAAACTTTTGCGCAGACAATTAAAAGAAGACCATAATGCTTAAACGGATGTCTTTTTAATCGGATCAGGGAATGGGAGAACAGAAAAATGGTATTTAAAGCGGCCTTGGAGATCCTGGCAGAGAAAGAAACCCGGGTTCTGGCCATGGGCGGGCAAATAAAAATTGACCGCCAGCATGAAAAGGGGCGGTATGCTGCCCGGGAGCGGATTGACAAATTGCTGGACCCGGATTCTTTTTTTGAGGTGGGACGGTTTGCCCATTCCGATATGCCGGGGATGGAAGGCAAGACCCCGGCAGACAGCAAAATTGCCGGTTACGGCAAAATTGACGGCAGACAGGTGGCCATCACGGCCAATGATTTTACAGTCATGGCCGCCACCTCCAGCCGGGTGGCCGGTAAAAAAGAACACCAGATTAAAAACTATGCCGCCAAAAAGGGCCTGCCCATGGTGTATCTGGGGGAGGCCGGAGGTGCCAGGATGCCGGATATCATGGGGGCCAAGGGGCTGACTTCCTTTGGTGGCGGCGGATTTGATTCTTTTATTGAGATCATGAGCCGGGTTCGCAAAAATCTGTTTATCACGGCCATTATGGGAGAGTGTTATGGCATGCCCACCTGGATGGCTTGTCTGTCGGATTTTGTGGTTCAAGTAAAGGGAACGGCCATGGGCGTGTCCGGTCCCCGGGTGCTGGAACTGGCCCTGGGGGAAAAAGTCACGGACGAGGAACTGGGTGGATCTCAGGTTCACAGCGAGATAACCGGTACCATTGACCGGGTGGCGGACAATGAGGACCATTGTTTTAAGCTTATCCGGCAGTATTTAAGCTATATGCCGTCCCACAAGGACGAGGCGCCCCCGGTGCTGGATGTGCCGGAGGGGTCGGGTGCTGCCATGGACACTATCCTGTCCTTTCTGCCGGAAAAACGGAACCGAACCTATGATATGAAGAAACTTCTGGAATGTATTGTGGACAGGGAAAGTCTGTTTGAGATCAAGCCTGATTTCGGGCGCTCCGTGATCACCACCCTGGCAAGAATTGACGGCAAAACCGTGGGGATCATTGCCAGCCAGCCCAAGGTGATGGCCGGTGCCATGGACACCCAGGGGATTGACAAGGTTATCAGCTTTTTATGCCTCTGCGACACCTATAATATTCCCCTTGTTTTTTTTCATGATATTCCGGGTTTTCTGGTCGGCCGTGAGGCTGAGCAGAAAAAAGTGGCGGCCAAGGTCATGAATTACATGAATGCCCTGGGACAGGTAAGTGTGCCCAAGATCGGGGTGATCATCCGGAAAACCTATGGTATGGCCTTTTGGAACATGGCCGGCTCCGGGTGCGGCACAGATTTTCTGGTGGCCTGGCCCACGGCAGAGATGAGCTTTGTGGATCCAGTCATTGCCGCCAATGTGGTGTTTGGGTCCGGGGACGCGCGAGGCAAGGAAAAACAGTCCTTGATCGATACCCTGATAGATGGCACCTCTCCCTTTGGGGCGGCAGGAAGCTATGACATACATGATGTCATTGATCCCAGAACCACCCGGGATTATATCATCCGTGCCCTGGAAATTTCCCGGGGATCAGATAAAGGCTCCGGCCGGGGGGGGATCGGAGAACACCGGCTGGCCAACTGGCCGACAAAGTTTTAGAAAATAAAATCAGTGGCCAGAAATTTGCTTTTCCGATCCCGGACAATGCGGGTGATGATATCTTTGTTCAAGTCGGTTTGCTTGGCAGCCACCAGGGTGCGAATTGAAAAAACCCGCAGGGCATCGGATACGGAAAGGGTTCCTTCGGCCGAATCCTTCCGTCCCGTAAAGGGAAAGGTATCCGGTCCCCGCTGGCACTGGCTGTTGATGTTGACCCGGCAGACCTGATTGACCAAAGGGTCGATCAACCGGGCGATCTGGTCCGGATCTTTGCCGAAAATACTGACCTGCTGCCCGTGGTTTGAATGGATCATATAATCAATGGGCTCTGAGATTGTGTCAAAGGCAAGGATGGGAACCACCGGCCCGAACTGTTCCTCATGATAGACTCTCATTTTGGGATTGACCGGATACAGGACAGCCGGGAAAAGAAGCTGCCGCAAATAGTTGCCCCGGAAGTGTTGACAACCCTGGCGCCTTGTTCGACAGCGTCCGACACAAGCGCCTTCAGGTAATCGGTTTTGCCTTTTTCTGCCACCGGTGTCACGAAAACCCCTTCCTTCCATGGCATGCCAAAGGACAAGGCAGTTACGGCCGCATTGAAGCGTTCCAGAAAGGGTACCACAATATCGGCCTGAACAAATAAAATTTTGAGTGCCGTGCACCGCTGGCCGTTAAAGGAAAGGCTGCCCAAAATGCATTCTTTTACCGCCAGATCCAGATCCGCGTCCTTGAGCACAATGGCCGGATTCTTGGCCTCCAGACCCAATACGCAGCGGAGACGGTTGGGAAAGGGATGCTGTATTTTTAATGCATTGGCCGTCTTGCTGGCGCCGATCATGATAAGAAAAGACAAGGCGAGGATTTTAAATGGTCGGGTGTGCTTCCACAAAACTGCCAATGGGTCTGGCGGCAACCAGCATGACACATACAGATAAAATGATCGCGATCGCCATTACGGAAAACTGCTGGGCAAGGCCGACGGCAGTGATGACCGAATCAAAGGAAAACACGATATCCAGTACCATGATCTGGAACAGAAAACTTCCCATGCTTGAAACGCCGGAAACAGAGGTGTCGATGCCCAGCACAATCTCCAAAAGTGTCAGCGTGCCGAGGGCAATCCATGCCTCGATACTGGTAATCCATTCAAACATAAATCTGACTCCCGGTAAGGTTTATGTTGTCT
>VMSR01000300.1 GCA_013792075.1 Desulfobacula sp. | reverse complement strand
CATATTGATATGACAATGTAAATATCTTTTTGGCTTTTTCTATTATTTTATTGTTAAAGAACAAATTGTATACTGAATTATGACACAGTCTGGAAGGCCGGTAACCAGTAATTCCATTGGGTTCTGGATACCGGATCAAGTCCGGCATGACGGTTTGGGTGTTTCACAAAATTATTAAATGGCATATTAATTCTAAATGCGGTTACCCTGCTGAGCGTAGTTGTCTTTCTTGACCGCAGGCCCTCACTTATCCGCTCTCGGCCTGCGGGTGCAGGTTCATAAACAGCTTTTAACTTATTGTTGCAGTTAACTTATCACCATCAACAACAGCGGAATATTTTATAACCGAATGTGGAGCAGGACCAAAAATTTTCTTTCCGTCAAAATCATATGTGGACTTGCTTATACTGCAACATTGAACAGTATTGGTTCCAGGAACCGGATCAAGACGACGGTGCCCGACATGGGAGCAACGGTTTTTAAAGACATAATACTGCTGGTCTTCCCCAAAAAATACGAGTATTCTCTCAGGAAGATCTCTTCCTTCCAGGCGGATGGCTCCGCCTGGATTTTTTAGTTCGGGGACCTTCTTCAAGTCAAGAATTAGTTTTCCATCGGAATAGCTCCAGCAAGTTGAGTCTTTGGGTTCAGATGTAACAGGAAGTCCCAGAATACGCTGGAAAAAATTTCTTTTCGACGACTTAATTTTCATGGCTTTTCCTCCCTTATCTTGTATTATTAATACTTTTTTGCGAGCTTCTCTTTAATCATAGAATCAAATTTGTCTTTATTGATTATGACCCGCTCATGTTTTCCTTTTGCGATCATATCTATATCATCATATGCTTCTACTTCAAAAACTAATCGTCGTTTTTCAACCATAACAAGTTTTATCTTGGCAGTTACTTCTTATTATGTAGAGCCAGTTTCAAAACATTTCAGTTTAGTCAAGGTCAAGGCGGGCGAAAATTTTAACCAAAGGAATACATAGAGTATTTCAAGGATTAAAATTTGAGGCCAACTCTGAGATCGGCCAAAATGGGACGTTTTGCAATTGGCTCTGTATATTAAAGCGTTAAAGGAGGGCTTTCAAACTCCCCTTTTCCTGTACCGCCTGTATGCGTATATTTTATCGAAGCGGTCGGGTTAATCATAGAAAATTTATTTATAAGACAATAAAATTCTGATATTTGGACTGAATATTAATTACAGTAATATTTATATAAAATCAAATGTGTTTTATCATCACAGAAAATATATGTTAGATATATATAATCGCCTTAATTTGTGGGAGTGGATAGAAAGAAATTCGGATAAAAACCGGTCAGATTGATGTATTGGTGGTCCACGGCGCAAGACAATTACCAAACAATATTTAAAAAGAGTAGCCGCTGTCATCTTAACACCCTACCTGTCATGCCAAAGTGCAGCATTACATATACTCCCTAGTAATTACATTGCTGGATACCGGATCAAGTCCGGTATGACGGCTTAGGGTGTTTGCACAAAACCATTAATTCCAAATGCGGTTACCCGGCCGCTATTCTTTTTATAATATTGATTATTGCTTCAAGATATACTATAAAAATTAATATGAAACAGGAAAAAGAAAAAGTATTAGCCAAATTCAAGCCGTTTTTATGGTCTTACGATTTAGAGCAGATCGATTTGAATAAAGATAAAAAACGGATAATTACTAATGTTTTAAATCTTGGTACAAAAGAAGCCACGGATTTATTATTTAAGATATATGACAAAGCTGAAATCAAAAAGCAGGTAGAAGAACCTCTACCTGGCGAATGGAGCGACAAATCATTAAATTACTGGTCGATTTATTTTGATATTAAACCGCAGCAGGCTAAAAATGTTTTACGGCATCTTGGATAAAAAAAAGGCAAAACTTATTGCCACAGCTTGCGTCTCTTAAAAATGAATTTTATTTAGCAGGAGGCACCGCCCTTGCTCTGCAAATTGGTCATCGGGACAGCATTGATTTTGATTTTTTCACAACCGGTGATTTTGACACGAAACTGCAGTTCCAAAAAATAAAAAAAGACCTAAACACATTCAAACTGACCAAAATACATGAAGAAAAAAATACGCTTACCATTCTGGTTGACAATGAGATAGTACTCAGTTTTTTCGGTTATAACTATCCGCTGATAAAAGAAGTAATAAACGAGAAATATCTTTGTCTGGCTGCAATAGAAGATATTGCGGCAATGAAAATGTCAGCTATCTTAAGTCGGGCCAGCAACAAAGACTATATTGATTTGTATTTCATCCTGCAGATTCATAAACTGAAAGATCTGTTGGAGTTGGCAGAAAAAAAATTTCCGGATATCGACATCAATCTGATCCTTAAAAGCCTTGTTTATTTTGCGGACATTGCCATGGAACCTATAAATTTTAAAAATGAAAAAACAGTTGATTTTGAAGATGTTAAAGCTTTTTTAATCAAAACCATCAAGAATTTAATACTTATTCAAAAATAGCTTACGATTAGTCTATCAGATTATTTCATTAATAAGCGTGCTTTTTACCTCCCGGCTTCCGCTAAAACAACAAATATTCAAATACCCAATCACTGTCTACTGCGGACGGCACGCACATAACAACCACCTGACTTACCGTAGTAAACATAAATGAACCGTTTGATGCAAGCCGTTTAACGATGGATTTAGATTAGCATCAAACAGCTTTAATTACATCAAAGCAAATACTGCTTTGAGCTTTTCGGCGAGAAAGCCCGAATAAGGGCGTTGGAGCGAAACAACTCCGGGAGGGACAATTTAAGGGCTTCTCTCTGAATTCTTTAATCTGGATAAGGAATGATGTGGCGGTCAGCTAATAGCTGGGATGTCGGATAAACGTAACGATTAGATATAGAATTCGCCGCATGAGAGAACCGCCGAAACCAAAATGCACATTACAACAGGTGCACTACCGGAGCTGCGCTCTCAATTTGGCATATAATGTAATTATCTGATTATATTATATTTAAATCCATAATATTTTTACTTGACATAAGGAGTATAGAATGTCCGTTCGCAGTAACAGTTGTTCATCTATCGGGTTAAAGTCCCGTCCGGGAAATTGTCCGTGCACCCGGTAGTTCAAGGGAGCGGCGTTCTGGCAACAGGGGGTCGTGAGTTCCCAATTGGCAAAACGGCAGGCCGTAGCGAAAGTGAACCTATAAGTAGCCTCGTGAATACTAACGAAGATGCCGACCCAGTGGACGTGTGGGGAAGGTCGAAGCCTGGCAGATTGGAAAACGGAAGCGTTTGCCGGGATCTTCCGGGGTAGCAGGGGCGGCATGTTGCAGAAGATGAACAACCCAGTGCTGGAGACCCAATGCGGTGATACACGAGGTATATCAACCGGTGCGTATAAGGCAAGACCGAAATCGTATCGGGCTGCATTGGGAGTCGGAGGGGTCTATAGTACCGTTTAAGGGTATGGGACAACATAACCCGCCCGAGGGAAGAGACCCTGCTTTGTTTACGCAACCAAAGAGTGGAGGATAGGGGGATTGCAGAAATGCTAACAACTCCGGAAAATATCAGGACACTACAGAGGAAGCTTTACCGCAAGGCCAAGCAGGAACCGGTTTACCGTTTCCACGCCTTGTACGACAAGGTTTATCGGGCAGACATCCTCAGTCATGCCTATAATCTTGTTTGTTCCAACAAAGGCAGCGCCGGTATAGATGGCGTTACCTTCGGGGACATCGAGGCAAAAGAAGGGGTAACCGCTTTCATAGCGGAGCTGGCGGAGGCGCTGAGAAACAAGAGGTATGAACCAAGTTCGGTCAAACGAGTGAAGATACCTAAGCCTGACGGAAGTCAGCGCCCTTTGAGTATTCCGACCATTCGTGATCGGGTGGCTCAGATGGCGGCAAAGCTGGTCATCGAGCCGATATTCGAAGCTGATTTTTGTGATACTTCCTATGGGTTCAGACCCGGGAGGTCTGCTCATGATGCCATCGATGATGTAGCAAAATCTCTGAATCAAGGATACAATCAAGTTATTGATGCTGATTTATCCAAGTATTTTGATTCTATACCCCACGCCAAGCTCATGATCATGGTCGCCGAGCGGATTTGTGACGGAGCGATGTTGCATCTGATACAGATGTGGCTCAAGGCTTCAGTCATAGAGGAGGATAAAGATGGGACGAAGCGCACTATTGGTGGAGGCAAGGGCAACCGTAAAGGGACACCGCAGGGTGGAGTTATCTCACCGTTGCTGTCCAATCTGTTTTTGCATTTGTTGGACAGGATATGGGAGAGGCGGGGTTTAGACCGGCAGATAGGAGCACGTATCATACGCTACGCGGATGATATTCTTGTTCTATGTCGGAAAAGCAGTGAACCGGCGATGGCTATTATGCAAAGGGTTCTCGAACGGATGGGGCTTCGGTTAAACGAGTCCAAAACACGGGTGGTAAACGCCTATCATGGGAGGTTTGCCTTTCTCGGGTTTGAAATCCGGATGGCCAAGAGCCGTCGAACGGGAAACCACTATCCTCATGTCCAGCCTTCGAAGAAATCCCTGAAAGCGATCAAAGATCGTATTACCGGATTGACAGCCAGGACACGGACGATTATGCCTTTGGACTTGCTGGTCAACGAGGTAAACACAGCGGTTCGTGGTTGGGTAGGCTACTTTCATGTGCGAAATTGCAGCACGGTTCTAAGTGAGGTGCGGTGGCATTTGGAGGAGCGGTTAAGAACCCATTTACGGAAACGCCAAAAGATCAGAGATCGGGAAACAGGGTACGTACGGTTCACAAATCGGAATCTGTACGAGAAGTACGGACTCTACAAAGTGCCAACGACAGCGGGCTGGACAAATGTGCATGCCTTGCGGTGAAGAACATCGGAAAGCCGTGTGCGGGAAAACCGCATGCACGGAATGATGAGGGAGGGATGGTTGAGGCAGTCATGGTTAGGATATTGAGGCACCGCCAGACGAAAGGGGCGGAAACAGATAGGCCGAACCTAAAATTGTATAAACTATCTCTCTACTCTACTCAAAATGTCCCCTAATCCCCTTCTCTGTATGTTTGAGCTTCTTAATCACTAATCAACGGGCTGTTGCCTAAACCCCATTTCGCAAAAAGATAAAAATATGCCCAATATCATCAGGCATTGATCTTTATTTCTCTACGATTTAGAAAATTTTCCCAAGCCGACCAAAGTGAGTCATTATTTGCAAATGAAATTGTGAACTCAAGGTTATTAATACCTTTTTTAGTAGGCCTAACGGGCTATTGCAATTTTTCTTTATTAACCGGCAACTATTTCCGGTTGTTGCTTTTACTTCCAAAGCAATATTATTGCGAGTTTTATGCTTTTTGCTTATCAGAGTCTTAATGTTTTGAATCGCAGCAGTTAAGTACTCTTGAATTCGAACTCTCCAAAGTCGCCGCCAGCGTGCTTGCTTAAATCCATATCGCTCGGCATTTGCAAACGAACGCTCCATGAGATGCTGGCGTATTTTTATATCTTTTATCGACTGTTTGCTATTTGCCTGGTTCAGGATTAAATCCAGATCGTCCTGGCGAAGATGCCGTTTAAGCGTCCGCCCCGTTTTTGATCGTGTGCACTGAGCTTTAAGATGGCATTTATTGCAGATGCTTTTCGGGCATATGTACTCGTAGTGGCTTCTCTTTTTATTATATTTGCGAAGCGATAGAGTATTTCCGGCAGGACATGTAAATGTGTTGCTTTCAGGATCGAATACAAAATCTTCTTTCGCAATAATTCCCTTCTGACGTCCTGTCCCACGTGACGTAAACTCAAGGGATTGAAAGTGTGAATTTATGCCCCTGTCATAACAGGAAAGATAGTTATCTACAGTACCATACTTTTTATCGGCTACAACCGTATCAGCACTTTTGCCCGTGTTTTCATGATGCTGGTCGACTAAAGAATTCATGCAGTGTGATTCATGAACTGCTCCGGGCGTGACATCAGTAGCAGTAATTATTTCATTTTTTCCATCAACACCTCGGTGAACCTGATATTGAAGCTTTGATCTCCCATGACCGCGCCTAACTACTGAGGCATCCGGATCAGTGGTTGATATATGCTTTATGTTCACATCCCCACTCTTGGGGGTATTCTTGTCAGAAGGTTGTGCTTTATTTTCTTCTTCCAATCTTGCTTCAAGCTTCTGATAGCTTTTGTTCAGATACCGTTTAAGTTTTGTTGTATTCACTACGGAGTTGTTTGATGCATCGGCTTTTACAAGGCTTGAGTCCATAAAGAGTTTACTGCCATCCACCAGGCCGGCTTCAACGCATTGCCAAACGATACGCTCAAAGAAAGTTTTGAAAGCACAAACGCCCCATCGATTACGGGCTTTACTTAAAACACTGTGATTAGGAATTTCATCATCTAAATCGTACCCAAGAAACCAAAGCCAGTCCAAACGTTCAGGTATTGTGTCCATCAACTCACGTTCGGACCGGACATTATAATAAACCAGCAAAAGCATCATCTTGAGTATAACGGGTGGTGGAACCGATACATTGCCGTTATCTCCGTAACTGGCTTTTACTTCTTGATAGATGAAATCAAAATCAATGCGCTGATTAATTTTTCGTAAAATGTGATCTTCTCGTATGCGACTATCTAAGTCAATCGCTGTGTAAAAAAGCTTGTTTTGAACATCTGCCTGACGACCCATCATAAGCCTATATCTCCGTTATAATTAATTATATAATTTATAACAGAAGTATATTTTACTTGCAAGCACTATTAATAATAATAGTACTTTATTATAAATAAACTATGCCTTAAACAAGTATTGTTTAATAAACTCAAATTTGTTTGGGCAACAACCCGT
>VMSR01000079.1 GCA_013792075.1 Desulfobacula sp. | reverse complement strand
TGCATGGTGGCCTGCCCCTTCAACATACCCGCCTATACCTATAATGATCCTTTAACACCCAAGGTCACCAAATGCACCCTGTGCCTGCCCCTGATCAAAGAAGGCAAACTTCCCGGATGTGTGGAAATATGCCCCAAGGAGGCCCTGGTTTTCGGAAAACGGTCCGACCTGGTCAATATGGCCTGGAAACGGATTTCCCAGAACCCGGATCACTATGTTCCGCATCTTTACGGGGAACATGAAATGGGCGGCACCAGCTGGCTGTATCTGTCACCGGTCCCCTTTGAACAGATCGGCATGAGAGAAGACCTGGGGAATATTCCGGCTCCCCAGCTCACCGCCGGTGCCCTGGGATCGGTTCCCATTATTGTGGGCCTCTGGCCGGTGCTGCTCACAGGCGTTTATGCCATTTCAAAACGAAAAGATAAAATTGCCAGGGAAGAACAGGAGGCGGCCGTTCAAAACGCCCAGAACCTGGCAGCCGAAGAAATGAAAACCCAGCTGTCCAAGCTGAAAGAAAAAATGACCAAGGAAAAGCAGACCGCCATTACCACTGAAGTGAAAAAAGCAGTGGCAGAGGCGGTAAAAAAGGCCGAGGAAAAAGCAGCAAAAGCGGCTGAACCAGCATCTCCCGATGATCCGATAACAGATGAAGATGCAACGAAAGCTTCAGCAACCCCTGATGCTTCCGTGAAAGAGGAGGAATAAATGGCTGCCCAGGATAAACCCATGGCGAAAAATTCTATTTTCACGCCTTTTAATGTGATCACCGGCATCATTCTTTCGGCCGGACTCGTTCTGACGGTTCTCAGGTTCACCCAGGGGATCGGCGCGGTTACCAATCTGGACAACACCAATCCCTGGGGATTGTGGATCGGATTTGATCTGCTCTGCGGCGTGGCCCTGGCAGCCGGTGGCTATGTCACCTCTTCCGCCTGCTACGTGTTCGGGCTGAAACGCTTTCATTCTGCTGTCAGGCCGGCCATTCTCACGGCTTTCCTGGGGTATGCCCTGGTGGTCTTTGCCCTGCATTTTGATGTGGGACGCCCCTGGAAGCTGCCCTATCCGATTTTTGTATCCCAGGGCACCTCGTCCCTTCTCTTCGAAGTGGGCCTTTGCGTCTTCCTTTATCTGACGGTGCTGTTTGTGGAAACAACCCCTGCCGCCTTTGAATGGCTGGGGTTTAAACGGCTGCGCTCCTGGGTGGTTCGCCTGACACTGGTCCTCACCATTTTCGGTGTGGTGCTGTCCACCCTGCACCAGTCGTCTTTGGGAGCCTTGTTCATGATTGCCCCCTCCAAACTGCATCCCCTTTGGTATTCCGGGTATCTGCATGTTTATTTCTTTATTTCCTCCATGTTTGCCGGCATGTCCATGGTTATCTTTGAAGGCAGCATGGCCCATCGCTGGCTCCACCATAAAATGGATGCCACCCATCTGGCAGAGTCCGACGGGGTTGCGCTGGGATTCGGAAAGGCAGCTTCCTTTGTGATGATGGGATATGTGGGCATTAAGATCATCGGACTTGCCGTGGACAACAACTGGCATTATCTGACAACAGGATGGGGTGCCTGGTTTCTGGTGGAACTGATCGGGTTTGTTCTTTTCCCGGCCATTCTTTACTCTGTTGGCGCCAGGGAGAAAAACCTGACCCTTATCCGCATCGCTTCCCTGTGGACGGTGTTGGGCATTGTTCTGAACCGGCTCAATATTTCCGTGATTGCCTTTAACTGGCACCTGCCTTCTGCGGAACGGTATGTCCCCAGCTTTATGGAAGTCGGCACCACCTTGTTTATTGTGACCCTGGGAATTGTGGTTTACAAATTCATTGTAACCCGGATGCCCATACTACATGAACATCCCGATTATAAAGAAGTGCATTAATAGTGAAGGAGAACCACCATGGAATTTTTTACGCTTCATGATTTTATGACCTATACCAAGGGAATTACCTACCTTGTGATGGGGGCCATTTTGATTTTCATGCCGCTTTACTGGCTTTACCTGACCGACAGGGATGATTAAAGGTTTGATGAAGCAATCCTAAGGGAATAAAACGTATTATTATTATAATCTAAACATTATAATCTAATAGAAATATGGAGGCAATAATGCATGCAGTATTAACAGGGCCCTTATTTTACGGTTCGCTTGGGGTCTGTATAATAGGAATGATCGTTCGATTCTATCAATATTTTAACGGTCTTTCCTGGCAGCTGGACAGAGTGGCCTATAAAGAATACCCGGTCATGGGCTTTAAGGGAGCCGTTCGATCCATTTACAAATGGCTGATCCCCTACGGCACCTATGGATGGAGAACCCAACCTGTCATGGCGGCTGCATTTTTCGGCTTCCACATCGGGGTGGTTTTCGTACCCTTGTTTCTCATCGGTCACAATGTGTTTTTACAGGAAAAACTGGGATTTTCCCTGTTTACCATCAGCAACCCGGTTGCCGATGGTTTAACCTGGATGGCAATCGGAAGTCTGCTCTTTCTGATCCTGCGGCGCCTGGTTCTTCCGGAAGTCAGAATCATGACCGACAAAAAGGATTGGGGCGTGCTTTTTCTCTCTCTGGCACCGCTTGTTACAGGCCTTCTGGCCCGGTACCAGATTGGGGATTATTCCCTGTGGCTCAATGCCCATATCCTGTCCGGAGAACTGGTCCTGCTGGCCATACCCTTTACAAAATTGTCCCATGTATTCTTGTTCTTTGCGTCCCGTGCCCAGCTGGGAATGGATTTTGGTATAAAACGCGGCGGACTCAAAGGAACAAAAATGACCTGGTAGTTTAAGGTCACCAGCTTTTAAGGAGAATATCATGCCAGAAGGAACATTGTGCAATAAAAAACCCGTTGATACGGCAGAAGGGATCACAACCCTTCTTGCGGACCAGAGCGGTAAAAAATATTATGAAGAAATGAAACGCCTGGAAATAGATTCCGATCTTTTATGGAAAACCATCCAGAACACCTGTAAAACCCGCATCAGAACCTGGCTTGAAATCTGTGCCCACTGCGGCATGTGTGCGGATTCCTGCTTTTTATATCTTGCAAACGACAGGGACCCCAAACAGGTTCCAGCCTATAAGATCCAGTCCACCCTGGGTGAAATCATCCGGAAAAAGGGAAAGGTGGACAATGCGTTCATGCTGCATGCCATGGAAGTTGCATGGGCCCAGTGCACCTGCTGTAACCGCTGCGGCACCTATTGCCCCCACGGCATTGATACCGGCATTATGTTCGGATATCTGAGGGGGCTGTGCTACCAGCAGGGATTTGTCCCCTGGGAAATGAAAATCGGTGCCGGCATGCACAGGGTGTATAACGCCCAGATGGACATCACGGGCGAAGATTATATCGAGACCTTTGAGTGGATGGTAGAGGAAAATGAAGAAGAGTATCCCGGCCTGACCGTGCCCGTGGATGTGGAAGATGCCGATATCATGTACACGGTGAATGCAAGGGAGGCCAAACATTATCCCGAAGACCTTGCAGAAGCGGCCATTTTATTTCATATCGCAGGCGAGAACTGGACAGTGCCGTCCAAGGGCTGGGAACTGACAAGCCTTGCCATGTTTGCCGGTGACTGGGCTGCCTGTAAAATGCAGGTGGAAAGTGTCTATGATGCCATGGAGCGCCTGCGGCCCAAGCGGATGATCGGAACTGAATGCGGTCATGCCCATAGGGCGACCGTTGTTGAAGGACCCTATTGGGCCGGCCGGAAAAGCGGCAGGCCGCCAGTGGAATCCATTCATTATATCGAATGGCTGGCAGAAGCCTTGAGAACCGGAAAGCTGAAAATTGACCCGGCCAAAAGAATCAAAGAGCCGGTTACGCTCCAGGATTCGTGCAACTATGTAAGAAACCACGGATTGAGAGAAACGGCCAGGGAAATTATCTCCTATATTGTGGAGCCAGGCTATTTCATCGACATGTCCCCCAACAAGGAACATAATTTTTGCTGTGGCGGCGGCGGCGGATTCAATGGTATCGGATATTTTCGCAAACAAAGAAATGTAGGACTTAAAGTTAAGAGAGACCAAATTATTGCAACCGGTGCCAAGCTTGTTATTGCGCCCTGTCATAATTGCTGGGATGCCATCCGTGACCTTGAAGAAGAATTTGATATCGGCATTCGATGGTCCTTTTTAAAGCCCTTGATCGTTAAGATGCTGATAATTCCGGATCATCTGAAACCCGAAGAAGAAGGCGAAGACGAATAGAACCCAACAGCCGTCGGGGTTTTTCCATTCTGTAAAAATTTAAGAGGAGGCAATCCGGTAAAATCGGTCGCCTCCTCTTCTTTAAATAAAGGGCTGCAACCACCACTATGAGGCTGACCACAAAAAGCCGGTACGGCACAAGACTTGTGCTGGATATAGGTGTCTACGGCGCTGACAAGCCCGTCCCCTTAGGGGATGTGTCCAAGCGCCAGAATATTTCCCTGAAATATCTGGAACAATTAACGGTTAAGCTGAGAAATGCAGGCTTGATCAAAAGCCAGCGGGGCGCATCCGGAGGCCATATGCTGGCAAAACCCGCCCGAGATATCACCGTCGGCATGATTGTCCGCACCCTGGAGGGCCAGGTGAGGATCACCGATTGTGCCGAAGATCAGAAAGATTCCTGCGGAATCTGCAACAGAGCCGGAGACTGCCTGTCCCGGTGGGTCTGGATAAAGGCTTCCAATGCCATGTTCGACTGCCTTGACAGCATTACCGTGGAACAGCTTTTAACTATGGCCAAGGAAGAGTCCCAACCCGTCTGCAAGGAAAAACACGCGCCTTCCTGAATCAAGGATATTCTTTTCTCAAATACATTAGTGAATGCTAATTGAATATT
>VMSR01000118.1 GCA_013792075.1 Desulfobacula sp. | reverse complement strand
CAGATACGATCCGGGATCGGTGTTACGGCTTTTTTCTGCTTCATGTTTTCCTGGGTGGAGCTTTTGCTGGCAAGGACGTTGACCACAACAAATGCCAAACCCATTGCAGCCACCATGACGCGAACCGTCAGTGCTTCGGGTCTGGACTGGGGATTATTGGTCGCCGCCGGCATCCTGACCATTGTACCCGGGGCTCTGGTTATCTGGTTTGTCAGAAATAATCTGGCAAAGGGTTTTGCCATGGGACGGGTTTAACAAAAGGAGCTGCAATGACCTTAGAATGGATGGCATGGACACTTCCCACCGCATTATTTTTCATCGGCATTGCCTTGATCCTGGTTTCCATGACGATCTGGCAGGTTCTTTCGCCCAGCATTGAGCGGAAAGGGTTTTTACCCATCTCAACCACAAGGGGTGACCGATTGTTTATCGGACTTTTGGGCAGTGCCTACATTCATCTGGCATGGATCGGATTGACGGACATGACCTTGTGGATAGGCTTTGTGATTGCCCTTGTCTGGATGGCCGCGGCCATGCGCTGGGGATAGGATTTCATCTAAACCATATTGCAGGTGGTAACTGCCTTCACACCCGCAGTGGATCCTTGTAAAATAAGGACCCTTTTTAATGAAGGCAAATGGAGGGAATGCTATGGAAAAAAAGTTTAAAAAAACGGGTTTCAGAAACGCCGTTATCGGATTCATTCTGAGCGTATTGTTCTTGTTCTCGGCAATTCCTGCGGGCGCAGACATTTCGGCTGCAAAAAAATGGATCAAGGATGAATTTCAGCCGTCAACATTGTCTGAAAAGCAACAGTTGGCTGAAATGGAATGGTTTATTAAAGCAGCAGTTCCTTTTAAAGGAATGGAGATCAAGGTTGTTTCCGAAACCATACCCACCCATGAGTATGAATCAAAAATCCTTACAAAGGCTTTTTTTGAGATCACCGGCATAAAGGTGACCCATGATTTGATTCAGGAAGGGGATGTGATCGAGAAATTGCAGATTCAGATGCAGTCGGGTAAAAATGTATTTGATGCCTATGTCAATGATTCCGACCTTATCGGAACCCATTCCCGTTATGGGCATGTGGTGAATCTGACCGACTGGATGGCAGGAGAGGGGAAGGATGCCACCCTGCCGACCCTGGATGTGGATGATTTTATCGGAAAATCCTTTACAACCGGTCCGGACGGAAAACTCTACCAGCTTCCGGACCAGCAGTTTGCCAATCTCTATTGGTTCCGTTATGACTGGTTCAATAGGGAAGAGTTTAAAACCAAGTTTAAAGCACGTTATGGATATGAGTTGGGCGTTCCGGTAAATTGGTCTGCCTATGAAGATATTGCAGAATTTTTCAGTGAGGATGTTCGGGAAATAGATGGCAAGGCGATTTACGGCCATATGGATTATGGGAAAAAGGCACCGGATCTTGGCTGGCGGTTTACCGATGCCTGGCTTTCCATGGCAGGGGCAGGGGACAAAGGCCTGCCCAATGGAAAACCCGTTGACGAATGGGGCATCCGTGTGGATGAAAACAATCGCCCTGTGGGTTCCAGTGTGTCCCGGGGAGGCGCCACCAATGGACCTGCTGCAAAATATGCCCTTCAAAAATACATGGACTGGTTGAGAAAATATGCACCTCCGGGTGCCTTGGGTATGGATTTTTATCAGTCCCTCCCCAGTCTTGCAAAGGGGAATGTTGCCCAGCAGATTTTCTGGTATACAGCCTTTACCGCAGATAGGGTCAAAGAAGGCACACCGGTTGTCAATGATGACGGTACGCCCAAATGGCGAATGGCACCCTTTCCCCATGGCCCTTATTGGGAAGAAGGGCAGAAGCTGGGTTACCAGGATTGCGGTTCCTGGACCCTGATGAAGAGCACGCCTGTCGACAGAAGAAAGGCTGCATGGCTTTTTGCCCAGTTCTGCGTGAGCAAAACTGTTTCCCTTAAGAAAACCCATGTGGGGCTGACCCCCATCCGTGACAGTGATATACGGCATCAATCCTTTACGGACCGTGCCCCCAAACTGGGGGGTCTGGTGGAATTCTACAGAAGCCCGGCCCGGGTTGCTTGGACACCCACTGGTACAAATGTTCCGGACTATCCAAAGCTTGCCCAGCTCTGGTGGCAGAATATTGGTGAGGCTGTTGCCGGTGAGGTAACGGTTTCCACGGCAATGGATAACCTGGCTGCAGAGCAGGACAAGATTCTTGAGAGAATAGAGCGTTCCGGTACCCAGGGAGATAAGGGGCCCAAAATGAATCCCAAGAAGGATGAATCCTATTGGCTGAACCAGCCCGGTGCTCCAAAGCCAAAACTTGCCAATGAGAAACCCCAGGGAGAAACAATCGATTATGATAAGCTTCTCCAGGCCTGGAAGGAAGGAAAAGTTAAATAAAAAGAGCGGATTTTATTGAACAAACAGACCCGGTATGTGACAGCAGCAATAGTTGCGGGCATATACCGGGTCCTGTTTTTTGTCCTTTTGTCTGAAAATCAGGTACACATCAGGCCATCAAAGCGATCACATCATCTTCTTCCACTTCATCTCCCACTTTTTTCAAAATTTTTTCAATCATGCCATCACAGGGGGCGTAGATGGGGGTTTCCATTTTCATGGCCTCGATGACCAGAATTTCAAAGTCTTCTGCCACGGTTTCGCCTGGTTCCACGTTAATTCTTACAATTTTGCCGGTCATGGGTGCCATTACATTTGTTGCCATTTTTTCTCCAATTTTTTTTCTTTAATTGTGTTTCTCACGGTTTTTGGCCGTGCAGGTTTTATTACTTTATTCTAAAGATTCATGGGGGAAGCGTTTCCCAAGTATATTCAGGTCGGGTCAGGGTGTGAGCAGCGTCACAAAAATGCCGGCGGCAATCACCGTGCCGATCACCCCGGCCACATTGGGGCCCATGGCGTACATGAGCAGATAATTTTGTTTGTCTGCCTCGGTACCGACTTTATGGACCACCCGGGCGGCCATGGGAACGGCCGAAACACCTGCCGCCCCCAGAAGCGGGTTTATCTTGTTGCTGGAAAACAGATTCATCGTCTTGGCCAGCAATATGCCGAAGGCCGTGCTGACCATAAAGGCCATAAGGCCCAAGCCGAATATGAACAATACCTTGGGCTGCAGAAATACCTGGGCGTTCATGGTAGCACCGATGGGCAGTCCCAGAAAAATGGTCACAATATTCATCAATTCATTCTGGGCAGCATTTTTGAGTCTTTCCACAACCCCGGCCTCCCTGAAAAGATTGCCCAGCATTAACATGGCAATAAGGGGGGCGGATGCCGGCACCAGCAGAATGATCAAAAAGGTGGAGACAATGGGGAACAATAGTTTTTCTCTTTTGCTGATTTTTCTGCCTTTTTTCATTCTGATTTTACGCTCGGCCTGGGTGGTCATCAGCCGCATAATGGGCGGTTGGATGATGGGAACCATGGCCATATAGGAATAGGCTGCCACGGCACAGGCACCCAGCAGCTGGGGAGCCAGTTTGGATGCCAGAAAAATGGTGGTGGGCCCGTCAGCTCCCCCAATAATGCCGATGGTGGCGGCTTCCATGATATTGAATCCCATGGCATGGGCGGCAAAAAACGTAACATATACCCCGGCCTGGGCGCCGGCTCCCAGAAAAATTAATCGGGGATTGGCAAGAAGGGGGCCGAAATCCGTAAAAGCACCAATGCCCAGGAATATGATGGGCGGGATAATTTCCCAATGGATGCCGTATTCGTAAAATTTCCATAACAACCCGTGCTCCGGGGTCATCAATCCGCTCAGGGGAAGATTGGCCAGCAGGATTCCAAATCCGATGGGCAGCAACAGCAGGGGTTCATACTCTTTTTTAATGGCCAGGTAAATTAAGACCAATCCAATAATCCACATGAAGATCATGCCCGGTGTCAGATGAACAAATCCAGTGGTTTTGATGAGGGCGGACAGAGGGCCGATCATGAAAGGGTCTCCTTTGGTCGTTCGGGAAATCGATCCGATATCACGGCCGTAATTTTGATGGACAGATAGATGAGGGTCATACCGAAAAACACACCGCTAATACCACCGATAAAGACAAATCCAGCTGACATTGCCACCTCTCCTCTTGAAGAATATTGATAAAATATAATGCTATGCGTAATACTATACCGCATATCGTTCTTTTAAGATACCAATCCCCTGCCAGGGTCGTCAAGTCTTTTTTAAAAACCGCTTTACTTTTTCCAGGGGGTATATCACCTTATACTAATTTTTAGCGGTTTGATGGATGTTCCCCCCAGCCGATGGGCTATAAGGAGAGAAAAAATGGATGGCAGTGCAGACCGTGAGTTTGTAAATTCCCTTGCAAAGGGGCTTGCTTTATTGATGTGTTTTACAAAGGAACGGCCGGTATGGAGCCTGACGGAAATGGCCAGGGCCAACAAGATGAATCTGCCGACAACCAGGCGGTATCTGTATACGTTTACAAAACTGGGATTTATGGTCAAGGACGAGACTGCCAAAACCTTTCAGTTGACATCTAAGGCCTTTCAGTTGGGGGGGTGGGTTTTTGAATCCATGGGCGTGAGAGAGCGTCTGATGCCCTATATGAAATCCACCCGGAACGATCTGGATGTCACCACCCATTGTGCAATTCTGGAAGGAACTGAAATCGTTGCCGTTGAGCGGATATTGTCTTCGGATGTGGTGAATATTGATCTGTCGGCAGGCTCACGGCTTCCCATACATGCCACGTCTCTTGGCAAGGCCATTGTGGCCTTCATGGATGATGGAGAACAAAAAAAAATAGCAGGCCTGCTTGAGTTTAAACCCCTCACCCCCCACACCATCACCGATCCGGCCTCATTTTTATCAGATTTGCAAAGGACGCGTACCCGGGGGTATGCCGTGGCCGACCAGGAGCTTACCATCGGACTCAAAACACTGGCCGTACCGATCTTTAATAAAAAAGGGATGGTTGAAGCCTCTTTCGGAGTTTCTTTTCCCTTGTCCAGAGCCCAGGAACAAGGCTTCGAAGACCGGCTGATCCAGCGGTTGTTTGATGTTAAAAACACAGCATGATTTGATGGGAACAATTGGCAGGATCCCCAGGAGGAAATGAAGGGGGTCAACTTCTTTCCCTATTGAAAGCGGAAAACAAAAAAAGGGGCCTTTCCGATGGGAAAGGCCCCTTTTAAGTCGGTATAATTATTTTTTGAAAAATAATAGCCCTATTACTTTTTCATAGAGATATGGCAGTTACCGCAGGAAGCAGGGGCTGGGCCCTTTAGTCCTTTTGGGTCGCCTTTTTCGATGTTAAAGGCTTTGTGGCAAGCGATGCAATTGTCGTGCATGGCATTTTCATGGACCAGGATGTCATCTTTGACTTTTGGGTCTTTTGCAAATTTGTTGTGGCATTCGCTGCACTTCTGAACATCGTCACCCGCTTTGAGTTCAAGGGCTTTTCCGTCTTTGTCGTGGTGGCACTCGCCACAGGAAAGTTTATAGTCTGTGACATGTTTTGCGTGGGTAAACGTAACCAGTTCGAATTTTGGGGGTGCTTTTTTGCGTTTTTTGTAGCCATCTGTTTCCATGGTAAAAGTATCTTTAACTTGAGTACCTGCCTGGAGACCTGTTGCAACAAAAATCACAGCAATTCCTGCAGCCAACAGTAGTGTGATCACTCGTTTGTTCATAACTTGTATAGCTCCTTTAATAATTAACGATAAGTTTTGCCTCTTTGCCGGTGCCAGGACCTGTCACCGGTTTGCTCTTATTTTAAAAATCGTTTTACACACAAGGGCCTGCAAAGTCAATGAAAAATCAATTGGATCAGGTATCCGGGGCGTTATCCTTCTCAGGAAGATCATCGTCTGGATCATCGTCTCCAGTTTTTTTCTCGCTCTCTTCTGGGTCGTCTTCCTCTTCCTGGGCTTTTTTCCCAAAAAGCTTTGCGCCGAGAATGCTGATTTCATATAAAATCATCAGGGGCAGGGCCATCATGATCTGGGTGACCACATCGGGCGGGGTGATTACGGCGGCCACCACAAAAAAGACCAATATGGCATATTTTCTGTTCTTTTTCAGAAAGTCAACCGACACAAGTCCCATGCGGGCCATAAAGGTGAGGACCAGGGGCAGTTCGAATACAAGACCGAAGGCCAACAGCATTTTGGAGGCAAATCCCAGGTATTCTTTCATGGACGGCATGGCCTGGATGGTTTCCGTGGCAAATCCTAAAAAGAATTGAAACCCGTAGGGAAATACAATGAAATATCCAAAGGAAGAGCCCAGCAGAAAGAAGAAAACAGATAGAACAACAACGGGCAGCAGATATTTTTTCTCGGTCCGGTACAGCCCGGGGGAGACAAACATCCAGAATTCGTAAAAAAGAACCGGGCTGGCCGCAATAAGACCAGCCAAAAAAGAGACTTTTAAATAGGTAAAAAAGGCTTCGGGCAGACCTGTGAAGATCATCTTTGCATTTCCCGATTCTCCCATGGCCGTTACAAGGGGGGCCATCAGGATCTCAAAGAGCCGTTCCTTGAAAAAATAGGCACAGGCAAATCCAATACCCACGGCGATAAACGACCGAACCAATCGATCCCTCAATTCTCCCAAATGCTCTGTAAACGGGCTTTTATTCTCTTCACTCATGACGGTTTGTTTTCTGGTTCTTTTTGGGAGGTGGAATTGGGTTCTATGGGGTCTGACTCCGGGGAGTTTGCCCGGGTCATGATCGGGTCATCACCCGGTTCAACAATGGTTGATTTCTCTTTGTTTGCTTCCTTGATGATGTTTTTTAAATCCGAGGCGGGGGTTTCAATATCTTTAAGTGTTGTTTCCACATCAATGCTTCTTTTAAAATCCTGGGCAGACCGCTTAAACTCGCCCATGGCCCGGCCCAGGGTTTTGGCAAGATCCGGCAGCTTTTTGGGGCCGATGACAATGAGGGCGATTGCCAGGATAAGAAGAATTTCAGGCATTCCAAGACCAAACATGTTAATTCAAACTCCTTTATACAAATTGCTTTTATTGGTGCGTTAAGTCTTACACCCAATCGTGGGTCAGTGTCAACCACAAGGCAATCCGTCTTTTTTATTGGGGTGTTTTCGGTGACCTGCGCCTGGCATTATAGGGCCTTCTTTTGCCCTTGTGGGGCGGTTTTTTTCCAGGACTTTGGCCGGCAATACTTTTTTGTAATGGTTTTGGTTTTGGCAGTGGGCGGTCCAGTTCTTCCGAAGGGTATTCACATTCAATCTTATGACCGAGGATTTCTTCTATCTTGGGGATCTCAAATGAACTCATCTCATCGGCAAAACTGATGGAGGTCCCTGTGGCACCGGCCCTTCCTGTTCTGCCGATCCTGTGGATATAATGCTCGGGTTCAATGGGCAAATCATAGTTGACCACATGGCTGATATCGTCTATATGCAGTCCCCTTGCTGCAACATCCGTGGCCACCAAAAATTTGAGCTGGCCGTTTTTAAAATTGTTCAATACCTTGAATCGTTTGTCCTGTGCGACATCCCCGGACAGGACACCGCATTTTTGACCGTATCGTTCAAATTTTGAGGCCAGGTATTTGGCCGTGTCTTTCCGGTTCACAAAAATAAGCACCCGTTGCAGATTTTTGCTGACCAGAAGGTTGTAAACATTCTTAAATCTGTCTGCTTCCGTGGTCAGGTAGATCACCTGGCGGATGGACAGGGCTGCTGCCTGGTCCGGATCGATTTCTATGCGCACGGCATCCTTGGTCCAGGAATCTGCCAGGCGCAGCACCTCATCGGTGAGGGTGGCCGAAAAGAACAGGGTCTGGCGTTTGTCCTTGTGGGGGGTCATGTAGACAAGTCTGCGCACATCCGGGATAAACCCCATGTCCAGCATCCGGTCTGCTTCGTCCAGGACAATGATTTCCACCTTTGAGAGGTTGATCAGCTTTTTATTGATAAAGTCCAGCAACCTTCCCGGGGTGGCGGCAATGACATCCACGGGTTTTTCCCTGAGAACCGTCATCTGCTGATTGTAACCGGTGCCGCCATAAACAGCCACGATGGTCTGGCGGGTGTATTTGGCAAGGGCATTGAAATCTTTTTCGATCTGATGAACCAGTTCCCTTGTGGGGGCAAGAATCAGCGCCCGGGGCATTCCGTTTTGATTCCTAAGGGGTTTTTCCAAGAAGGTCTTAATGATGGCGATAATAAAGGTGGCACTTTTCCCCGTGCCGGTCTGGGCCTTTGCCGTGGCATCCTTTCCTTCAAGGGTGTGGGGCAGCAGTTTGGCCTGGATATCGGTGCAATAGCTGAACTTCAGGTCGCAAATGGCGTGCATCAGTTCCAGGGGCAGATCTTTCAGATCGTGGAACCGGGTCTTGCCTTCTTCGGGTGCCACCTGGAAGTGTTCCAGGGTCCAGGCTTCTTTTTTGGGCCTTGGGGCTCTTTTTTCCTGGGTTCGGGCGGGTACCGGTTTGCTGGCCGCCTCCGTGGTCGGGTTTGGCGTTGCTTTTGAT
>VMSR01000106.1 GCA_013792075.1 Desulfobacula sp. | reverse complement strand
TGCCAGGCCTGGTTAAGGACACGATAAAATTTATCCGGCCCTATTCAGAGGCCATTGCAGCAGAACCTTTGAAAAAAGACATTCTTCACCTGGAAAAGTGGCTCCCCGATCGGATGGACAATTCAGAATATGTCAAAAAAATAAGATCCGTCCTGGAACAGGCTTCGGGAAAAACCATTGCTAAAAACAAGCGTGACCGGGATTACCATGATCATTTCCGTTTAATCGTTGATGCAGTTGCCTGGCAGGAGAGTTGTTTCCGACAGTTTAAACGCAGCAATGAAAAAATCGTGTATCTTCGATCCTACAACAATACCTCGGTTGGCCTTATGCAGGTGAATGAAAGGGTTTGGCGAGGTCTGTATGACCAGGAGAAATTAAGATGGAATATTGGCTATAATATCGAAGCCGGCTGTGAGATCCTAGACCTTTACCTGAACCGGTATATCCTCAGAAAAATGGAACAAAAGAAGTATAAGGGTCTTGAAAACAAAGACACGATTGCAAGAACCCTTTATGCATTATACAATGGAGGTCCCGGCGAATTTTCCAGATTCCTTGAAAGAAATTCCAAGGAAAAATTTTATATAAGCGATGTTCTTTTTTATGAAAAATATCTCTGGGTCAAAAACAGCCAATGGGAAAATGCAGGCATCTGCCTTGGCGATAAAAAAATGGCCCCCATACCCCACTGAAATATCCGTATCCATATTCTAGGATCGACGCTTGGCAAGAATTGCCGAAAATTTCTCGGCAGCTGCCCAAGCGGGCGGAGGTTCCTCCTTTTTTCCTAAAGGACGGGTTCAACGCCCTCACAGCTTCTGATGGCATCGGCCCGAAGCCGTCCCTGGACATAGAGGGACAGGGCGGCAATGGCCTTGTCGCACACGGTAAACACCGGTATCCCCCTGTCCATCAAGGCATCCCGCAAAGGATCATAGAGCCTTCCGCCATCCACAACGGTCACGATGGGAGTCTGGCTTTGGGAGACAATTTGGGTCATCCGGTCCAGGATACTGCCGGCCTGGTGCATATCAAAGGCCTTTACGGGTGTTTTATCCAAGGTCTGCATGGCCGGGGACAAAGGATCAAGGCTCACGACCACGGCATCCACATTGGGGTCCCGGGCCAAAATACCCGTGATCGCGGCATGGGTTTCGTCATCGGCAGCCGGGTTGATATCCAGGGGATTGGACAGGGTCACAAAGGCAGAAAGCCCCTT
>VMSR01000103.1 GCA_013792075.1 Desulfobacula sp. | reverse complement strand
ATATTAAACATTTGAAAATACATTCTTTTCCTGGTATGCCTTGTGATGATCATGTAAGCGACGGTGCGGAGCTATGCGGATTTTGGCAGATTTTGGCGGAGTTTGATATGGGTAAAGGCTTTTTCCTATGAAGAATGAAAAAAAATATGATTTTATAGAATCCTTTAAATGGGTGTATGCCAGATTACGGCAAAACCGGTTACGCCAATTTTGGATATTGTTTGCCGCAATGGCGGCTGCTGCTATTCTTGAAACCATCGCATTGGGATCCATCGCATTTTTTGCATCCTGCATTACCGATCCGGAAGCGGTTCTTTCTTCAAAATATCTGGGGTTGCTAAGCAAACTATTGGGAAATGGATTGGCGTATACTCCCAAGGACTTGATTATCGGGGCCGGTTTTTTAATGTTTTTTCTGGTCCTGGTCAAAAATAGTGTCCGCGCCTTTGTGACCTATTGGATTTCCCGTTTCGGCGTCATCCTTGAGGCATATTTCGGTGACATTTTATTGGATGGGTTTTTAAATCTGCCCTACCAATGGCATTTGTCCCAAAATTCAGCGGATTTGGTCAATGCCATTACCTGGCGGGTGTATTTGGGTCGGAATTTTTTCCAGCCTTCCCTGAAAATATTCAACAATGCTTTGATGGTGTTGATTATGCTGGGAGCGCTGTTTGTTGTCCAGCCATTGATTTCTTTTGTTGTTATTGCGGTGATCGGTGGAACAGCTGTTTTCATATATAAGGTTATCAGAAGAAAGATTGATCGTATCGCCAGGGACGGAAGAAATTATCAATTGGAGATTAATAAAGAAATCACCATGGCAATCCAGGGAATTAAAGATGTTAAAATTGCACAGAAGGAAAATTATTTTGTAAAGAAATTTTTTAAAAAAGCAGTTCCCCTGGCCCGGATATTCGGCGCCCAGGAATTGTACAGCGAGTCCCCGGTTCTTATTTTGGAAACCATCGGGTTCGGGATGATCTGTTTGTCCATATTTACCATGCTGATTTTGTTTGACAGTTCTACGGCCTATGTGACCGGAACCATGACAATTCTGGCAGTTACGGCCTGGAAGGCGTTGCCGGCTGTGAACAGAATCCTGAGCAGTATTACAAAGGTCAGAAATTCACTTCCCTATATTTCCAGTCAGATTAAATATTTAACTATAATTGAAAAACATAAAAGCCAACGTCCAAAGGCCATTATCCAATCCCTTCAGTTTTCAAAAAAGATACAATTTATAAATACAGGCTTTTCATATCAAAAAGAAGGGCCAGAAGTCATAAGAGATTTGAATTTCGAAATAAAGAAGGGAGAAACGATCGGCATTATCGGTAAATCGGGTGCCGGCAAAAGTACGATTGTCAACTTGATCATCGGCCTTTTAACACCGGTTACCGGCAGTATTACCATCGACGATGAACCACTGACACCCGAGCTTTTACCGGCATGGTTAAAGATGACCGGTTATGTGCCCCAATCGCCTTATATCTATGACGGCACCCTGGCCGAAAATGTTGCCTTTGGTGTTGATCAAACGCTTCTTGACAGGCAGCGGGTCATTCAATGCTGCAGTATGGCATCGATGGATGATTTTATGGATGACCTTCCGGATCATATCGATTCACACATAGGGGAAAGGGGGGTCAAGCTTTCCGGCGGCCAGCAGCAAAGGGTTGCCATTGCCCGGGCCCTTTATAATAAACCGGAAGTAATGATTTTTGATGAGGCCACCAGCTCCCTGGATACCCAAAGTGAAAAAGCAATCCAGGAAACCATATACAGCTTTAAAGGAAAACAGACATTGATCATCATTGCCCATCGTCTAAGCACTGTTGAGGGGTGCGACACACTCATCTGGATGGACAAAGGTGAAATTAGAATGCAGGGAAGTGTTGCACAAGTTCTCAAAGAATATAATAGGATCGGTCAAGAAAAATAGTTGATTCTTTTTCCCGATCGAGAAATCGGCAATTGCCGGGGGGGGATTTTGTCCCGGCAATGTTGATAAGCTTGTTTTCCTATACGAATATGAAACAAATAGCGATATGAGAATAAAAAAAAGAATTAAAACATTCATAGAGCATCTGACTGGTACTCGCATCTTCCGGCGTCTCCCAAGGGGGATTAGTGTTTTTAACGATATCAAAGGGGCGCTACCTGACTATCATATGGATACGATTTTTGATGTCGGGGCGAATGTCGGGAAATCAGCAGCCAGTTATACTGCGTTGTTTCCTGCTTCCCGGATATTTTGTTTTGAGCCTGTAGCGGAAACGTATCATTACCTGAGGCGCAACATGGAAGGCAAAGAACAAGTTTGCTGTTTTCAGTTGGCCATGGGGGCCTTTTCGGGAAAAGGAACGATACTTTTAAACAGTAACTTAACAATGAGTTGTCTTGTGGATGAAGAAACGGTTTCTCTGAATAACGAAAATATCCGGACCGAACAAGTAAAGATTTTGACCATTGAAGAATTTTGTAAGGTTAGGGAAATCGGGCATATCGGTTATTTAAAAATTGATGTGGAAGGGAGAGATCTTGATGTGCTCAAAGGAGCTGAAAAAATGCTCATAGAGCAAAACATTGATTTTGTGGAGGTCGAAGCTGGAATGAATCCACAAAATGAACGCCATGTGCCTTTTGGGACACTCAAAGCTTATTTGGAGCGACATAATTATTTAATTTTTGGTATTTATGAGCAATTTAACGAATGGCCAACAAAAGAACCTCATTTGCGCCGGGTGAATGCTGTGTTTATTTCTCAAAAAATGATTGGTCTGCATAAATGCAAATAGATTTTAACAATACCCCCAAACAGCCTGCAAAGAGTTTCGGAAAGTATTTTCAAAGCTATTTTGAGATGGTTCGCAATGAAATATGAATTCTATTTTAAAATGACGCTGGAAGCTGACTTTTATCTTTCTTTTTTTTGATCAGATTGTTTTCAGTATATGAGGGGGAACATAATGTATTCCAATGAAATAAAAAAAAATCAGAAAATAACCATCAGCATTATTGTTCCGACGTATAATGTGGAACCCTACATTAAAAAAACCCTGGAATCGGTCATTCATCAAGCCTGTAAGGATTATGAACTTATCATTATCGATGACGGATCCACTGATAATACTGTTAACGTGATACAAAGCATTGTTCAAAATTTTGATGCTGGAAATATCCATTTGATCAGAAAAGATAATGGCGGAGTAAGCTCTTCAAGAAACATGGGGCTTTCAATGGCCCGGGGAGATTACATCCTGTTTTTGGACGGAGACGATTATATCAGTGAGAACTGCGTTCAAGTTTTGTCAGAATATATTCAGAAAACCAGAACAGATATTCTCTGCTATGGATTTGATCAAGTGGATGAAAACCATGATGTGTTGCGTCATTATTTTGATAAATACAACTTTCCCGAGGTATCAATGACAGGTGTTCAAATATTGATAACAAGAAAGGAGGCTATGTTTTTTCAAACATGGACTGGTAGTGTTGTTTATAGTAAAAAATTGTTAGTTCGAAATTCTCTTCAATACACTGAAGGTTGTGATTGCGGGCAAGATTCGGAATTTTTAGCAAAAGCCTTGATGTGTGCTTCAAAGGTATCTTTTATAAACAAGGTGTTATCCTATTATTTGATTCGGGAAGGATCAAAGACAAATTGCTATAATATTGATAGATTTCAAGTGATTTTTGCCAGACAAAGAAGTTTAGAATATGCACGGCTGAGAATGGATAAAAAATCCTTAAGAGTATTCGAAGCAGAATTTAATTGTAATATTATTCGCAGGTTTCTTTTTATTTTTGTTTCCTGTATGGAATACAAGATCCAACAATCGAAAATCAAAAGAGAAGCATTTAAAATTTTATATGACGATATAAATACTCATTTCCCTTCATTGTGGAATGAAATGAATCAAAGAATGAAGCGTTATAATGGAAAGGGGAGAGACAAAAAATTATTTATTAAATGTAAATTATTCAGAATATCTCCATTTTTATATTATGTTTTGTTTAAACTCAAAAAATATCTCCAATTTTATTTCTAAGAGTTTGGCCTATTGATTTTTTTTATATCCTT
>VMSR01000076.1 GCA_013792075.1 Desulfobacula sp. | reverse complement strand
TCGGAAAGAATTGTGGTTCCATATTCCCGCCAGGAGAGCCTTTATCAACATTACCACAGATGTGGAAAAATGCCTTGAACAAAGCTGTATCCAAAATGGCCTTCTTTTATGCAATGCCATGCATATAACCGCATCGGTATTTATCAATGATGATGAGCCGGGGCTTCACCATGACTATGATATCTGGCTGGAAAAATTGGCGCCCCATGCCCCGGTGGGGCAATACCGTCACAATATTGGAGAAGATAATGCCGACGCCCATATGAAGCGCCAGATCATGGGTCGGGAAGTGGTTGTGGCAATCACGGACGGATGCCTGGATCTTGGAACCTGGGAACAGATTTTTTACGGGGAATTTGATGGGAAAAGAAAAAAACGGGTACTTGTCAAGGTCATTGGAGACTAGAAAAAACAGATGAGACTATTATTGGTGGAAGATGATGAAAAAATTGCCCGGTTCATTGAAACAGGCCTCAAGTCTTCCGGGTTTGCGGTGGATATTGCCGTAACCGGTATCCAGGGCTTTGACATGGCAGTTGAAGCACCCTATGATACATTGATCATTGATATTATGTTGCCGGAACTGGACGGTTTTTCCCTGATTCGAAAATTGCGGGCCCGCAAAAACAATACCCCCATCATTGTTCTAAGTGCCAGGGGACGTGTGGATGACAGGATTAAAGGACTTGAGGCGGGTGCGGATGATTACCTAACCAAACCCTTTTCCTTTTCAGAACTGCTGGCCAGGGTCCAGGCCCTGATCCGCAGGGCAGGGAATATAACAGAACCTGTCAGCCTGTCCCATGGGGATTTGTCCGTGGACCTTGTAAAACGGCTTGTAAAAAGGGGGAATACCACAATAGACCTTCAACCCCTGGAGTTCTCATTGCTGGAATATCTGCTGCGCAACAAAGAGCGGGTGGTGTCCAAAACCATGATCATGGAGCATGTATGGAACTACAATTTTGATCCCATGACCAATGTGGTGGAAGCCAGAATCTGCCGGCTGCGGGATAAAATTGACCATGACTATTCCAGTAAATTAATTCACACGGTGCGGGGGGCCGGGTATGTCCTTAAAATCCATGATGCCTGACCTGTTCAAAACCATAGCCTTTCGGTTGACGCTCTGGTATGCCGGGATTTTTTCAGTTTCTTCCTGCGTGGCCTTTGCCTTGTTTTATTTTCTGGCGACCCAGACCCTCCAGGAACAGACAGACCGGGATCTGCTTGAAAAAGCCAGGTATTTTTCCACTGTTATTCAACGCAATGGGATCATGGGGGCCAGTAAGCTTGCGGTGATAGAAGCACAGGCAGCCGGGGAAAAAAGGATTTTTTTCAGGCTCCTCTATCCAAACGGGGAAGTGTTTGCCTCCTCCCACATGTCCTATTGGCAAGATATCAGTATCGACCAGGGGGCTATTCGCCTCTTGTCACAGACAAAAGGCCATGCGTTCAAAACCTGGATCATAAAACCCCATGACCAGAAAACAAGAGTGTTGTATAGTTTTGTGGCCGCCAATGTGATTCTACAGACCGGAATTGCTATGGACTTCCAGTCAAAATTTATCGGGGCATTTAAGACGGTTTTTAGTGTAGCCATGGGGTTTATTGTTATTTTTTCTGCTGTTTCCGGGCTCTTTTTGGCAAGAAAGGCCTTGGCCGGTGTAAAAGAGATTACCAGAACAGCCAATGCCATTTCAGGGGCCAACCTTGAAAAACGGGTCCCTGAAACCGGCAATCGGGACGAACTGGACCTTTTGGCCAATACCTTTAACCGGATGCTGGACAGGATACAGGATCTGATAAAAAGTATCCGGGAAATGAGTGATAATATTGCCCATGACTTGAAAAGTCCCCTTACCCGAATCAGGGGGTTTGCGGAAATCGCCCTGGTTCACAAGGATGATCTGGACAATTACAGAGCAATGGCTGCCAATACCATTGAAGAATCAGACCGTCTTCTGGACATGATCAACACCATGCTGGTGATTTCCAAAGCCGAGGCAGGGGAGGGTGGATTTGTCTTTAAACCCGTGAACCTGTCTGTCCTGATTCAGGAGGCCTGTGAATTGTTTGTGCCGGTGGCAGAAGATAAAAAGATCCAATTTACCCATGAAGTGCCGGATCAGCTTTATGTGGAAGCCGATGCAAGGATGCTCCAGCGTGCTTTTTCCAATCTTCTGGACAATGCATTGAAATACACCCTGGAAAAGGGAAGGGTCCATGTGGATCTGTTAAAGGATTCCAATGGATTTGCGGATATCCGGGTGACGGACACGGGCCCTGGGATAGATCCTGCTTACAAAGAAAAAATATTTGAACGGTTCTTTCGGGCAGAATCTTCCAGAAGCACTCCGGGAACAGGTCTGGGGTTGAGCCTTGCCCGTACCATTGCAAGGGAGCACAAGGGCGAGCTTTTTGTTGAAAGTCAATTGGGCAAGGGCAGCATTTTTTCAATGAGATTACCATATCGTAATATTCCGGTCATTTAAAAATCATGTTTCGGTATTATTATGGTGCAAGTCCTGAGGATACAGATGAACGCATTAAACAAAGGAGAACCAATATGAGATATATGAAACAAATTTTACTGGCAATCATCATCACAAGTTTACTGGCCATGCCGGCCATGGCCGCTGAAAACCAACCCGTTCAAATGGTACCGGCCAGTTTTTCCCAGTTGGCTGAGCATGCAAAGCCGGGTGTGGTCAATATCCAGACCGTTAAAACCATCCAGGGCGGGGGTCGGGTCTTCCAGCATTTTTTTGGATCTCCCTTTGGCGGTGACAATAATGGAATGGAAAGATTTTTCTCCCCCCGTCCCGACCAGCAGCCCCAGTCCAGAAAGGAAAGAAGCCTGGGCTCGGGATTTATTATCAGCAAGGACGGGTATATTGTCACCAATAACCATGTGATCCAGGATGCAGATCAGATCAAGGTAATTCTCCATGATGACAAGGAATACGATGCCGATATCATTGGTACCGATCCCATGACGGACCTGGCCCTGATAAAGATCAAGGCCCAAGGCCTTGAACCCTTGAAATTCGGGAGTTCTTCCAATGCCAAGGTCGGCTCCTGGGTGGTGGCCATCGGCAGCCCCTTTGGTCTTGAACAAACGGTTACGGCAGGGATTATCAGTGCAAAAGGACGCATTATCGGTTCCGGTCCCTATGATGACTTCATCCAGACAGATGCCTCTATTAACCCGGGCAATAGCGGTGGACCCTTACTTAACCTTGAAGGAGAGGTCATTGGAATCAATACCGCCATTGTCAGGTCCGGGCAGGGAATAGGATTTGCCATACCTTCCGACCTTGCCACGGGTATCATTGACCAACTAACCGAGTCCAAACAGGTATCCAGAGGATGGATGGGCGTTGCCATCCAGAATGTTACCAAGGAACTGGCAGAATACTATGGCATCAAAGAAATCCGAGGGGTATACGTGGCAAAGGTTTATGAGGGGAATCCCGCCGATAAAGCCGGTATAAAACCAGGTGATGTCATTACCATGATTAATGGCAAAAAAATTGATGCCTCAAGGGATCTGACCGTTACCATTGCCAACCTGAAGGTGGATGAGACCATAAAGGTGAGACTACTTCGAAAAGGAGAAGAAAAGATTGTTGCAGTAAAATTGGGGAAACGGCCGGACCAGGATTCAGAAATTGCGGCCGCAACCGACGGATATGATAGCTTTGGGTTTATGTTCAAACAGGTGGATGATGCCATTGCCCAAAAGCTTGGATATCCTCCGGGAATCGAAGGTCTCATCGTCACCCAGATAAAGCCTGAGAGTTCCGGGGCACAATCTGGTGTCCGTATCGGAGATCTGCTGATTGAACTCAATCACCAGAAAATTACCAAGGTGAGTGACTATTTTGCATTTATTGAAAAACTCAAAAAAGAAGATCTTGCCCAGCTCCTGTTTCGCAGGGGAAACAGCCAGGTGTTTGTAGTTCAGTTTGGAAAAAACAAATAGGCACCCCGGGGCAGTTGGTGCCAATGGGCGCTAACTGCCCCTTTGTAAAAGGATTTCATGGATTTTTCCCTTGACAAAAAGGGCGCGACACCCTAATTTTTACAATTGTTGATCAGAACAGAGGCCGCTGGCATGCAAGGTCATTAAAGGGATGAGGCTATGGAAGAAATTGAAGGTATTCTGGAACTTAGCAAGGCAAAAGGTATTTACATTGATATCGGTACAAAACTCTACCTTGATATAGATGGGGTCAGTTTTTCAGTTACGAGCATTTTTGTCGGGATGCTCAAAGACGAATTTTTAATCATTACCCTGCCCAGACGCTACAAGAACATTCAAAACAAATTGTTCAGAGGCAATAAAATGGTGGTCAAATACCTGTTTGACGGATCTGTTTTTGCTTTCCAGACCAGCGTGATCGAAATGATTACCAACCCCATAAAAGCCCTGGCTGTGGAATATCCCAAAGTTGTTCAGGAGCAGGAACTGCGGGTGGTAAAGAGAAATAACGTTGTGATTCCCAGCCGAATTAACATTGATACCCAAGTTGTCAATGTGGTTGTATTTGATATTAATAAAAAGGGGTGCTGTTTCAAAATTCAGGACAAAAAAGTTTCCCTGGTCCCCGGCGATGCCATAACAATTTTCTGCAAGCTTCCCGGTAGTTCAACAGAAATAACCACCAAGGCCTGTGTACGCAATATTCGCAAAGAAGAAAACTATCTGTCCATTGGCACTGAGTTTGAAGATTTAGACAGATCCTTTTTAGATCCCCTGATCACCTTTTTGTTTACCATTGAGGATTTCGCCTGATCTTTGAATGGGGTTTGGATTATTCCGACTCAAACGCCATTCAACCTACTGTAATTAAAGTAAATTTCAAATTTGCTCAGTTGCCATGCAGCCGAAGGTGTATGGGTCAAAGGGAGGTTAATTCCATTTGGGTAAATCCATACACCCACCTTTTTTTTAAACTGGTTCACCCAAAGAAATCAAGCCCTGTCAAAAATTTCGTCAAGATTTGAGCTGGTATCATTGATGTTCTGCATGTTTTCTGGCAGGTATCCATTGGATAATGATTCGTAACTCTGGAAATCGGCCCAATATTGCTTCTTCAAGCCCTGCTTTTCCCCATATCACTGACGGTAATCAATGATACCATGATCGTGCATAATAAAATTTTAGATTAGCCTCCAACTCTCCATGGCCAGGATCAGATAGTATATTTTTTTCAAGCAAAGTATATTTATACTGGTCAACTCAGGGTTTCAGTATTAATGTAAAGATAATGCTGTCAAACAAGACTAAAAGGAGAATGTAAATGACTGAAAAAAAATACCAACAAGTCTGTAATTGCAAAAATTGCGGAAACGAAGCAGAAATGGAAATTACCTGCCAGTGGATTGAAGTGGAAAAAGCCGAGGAAAAAAAGAAAGCCTCAAAAGCCCCCCAAAAAGTCAAGGGTACAGGTACATGCACCAACTGCGGTAACGAGGCTGAAGCATGGGTGGACCTTTAAACCGCCTTCTGTCGTGTTTCATGGATGTTGCATCGCTGTTCCCTTATAGGTCGTTCCTTGCATTGATCAGAACCGATTTTTCTGGCGATTTCCGTTTCGGTTACGATTGGTATTTTTAAGGATTTTGGGCCTTGAATTCTCTGGACATGGATAATTATCATTGACCTTAAAAATACTTCCATATGATATAAAAAAGGCTTAACTGAGTGTCCAAAATATCGGGAGAGGATCAGATCTGTATTCATTGGTTTGGTTGATCAAAATTTTATATCGTATCGTGTTTATTCGCCACCATTGTCCCTTATCCAATCTGTGCTTATTTTTAATTGATTAAATCCGAAAAGGACACAGACAAATGAAATATAAACCTATTGCAAACCTCCTACAATATCTAATATTGGCCTTGTTCATGGTTCTTCCAGGTCTTGCAGTCGATGCTCAGACCTCGAAGGACTCAAGAACTGATAGAGACATTATAGGAAAAGCCTTGCCGCCCATTGACCAGAATCCGCCAAAGGTTTTTGACACTGCCTCTTTTGGATTAGGGTGATTCTGGGGTATTGAATCCCAGTTTGGGATTATCGAAGGTGTAATCAGAACCCGAGTGGGCTATGCCGGCGGCAACACGGATTCACCAACCTACAGCAGTATCGGCGACCATACTGAAACTGTGCAAGTGGACTTTGACCCGAAAAAGATCACCTACCGTCAGGTATTAGATATCTTTTGGAAAAGCCACAATTATACCCAGCAGACGGGCATAACCCAATATAAAAATGCAATTTTTTATCACAATGCTGAACAACGCCAGGAAGCCGTGGCAAACAAAGACGCTCTGGAACTGAGCACCAGTAAGACGGTTCAGACCGACATTGTGCCCTTGAAGTCTTTCACTCTTGCAGAAGATTACCACCAAAAATACCTCCTAAAACATTCTGCCTTGAATCATTTGCTCGATAAATTTTATATACGCCATGCAGACCTTGTGGATTCAACGGCCGCTACCCGTCTTAATGGGTATGCTGGACAGAACGGGACCAAGGCTCAGCTTTCACGGGAGCTTCAAAGTTTGGGAGTGGGTGAGGACGGGAAAAAGGTATTGAAAAAACTGGTAGGGAAATAGAGGAAGCTTCAACATTCCTTTGAAAATTGGATAGATTTTGAACCAAACAAAAAACAGGCTTGGACAATAGATGATCATATGTATTCCCCTTTTCCTGGTCATCTGTAAGAAGGGGAGAAGATTACAGAATCTGGTTGCAAATCAAAATTGCATCCGTATGTTTAAGTGTTACAAACACTAAAATTTCAATGGGGGGTAAAATGCAAACCACATGGACATACAAAAATTATGAGATCGAAGAAGGGCTAAAACCTGGAAGTAAAACTTTTCGTTATTTTTTTAAGATTCTCGAAAGTGGTGGAAAAAAATGTAATTACTGTGTTTGGATTGCTGATGAAGCCCTTAGCCAATTCGATCAGGCCAAAAAATTTGATGCTATTGTAGCCTCCCAAAAAGACGCATGGCATCATTGGGTAAAGGGAAAAATAGACGAGGGTGACTTTCGGAATCGAGCTTTGAAAATAGAAAAAGAAGGACAACTGGAAATCAATCTGTCGGATATGTCGGACCATATCAAGCCTGAATAAAAATATTAAGTTTGCCGCTTGGGAGTCAAATTTTTATATTATAAAAAACACTGTGGAGAAATGGCCGGGTATGTTGCTCACGGCTTATATAATTGAATAAAAATTTCAAGACTTGGAAAGCCCCATATACCATATGTGGGGGTGCTCAAATTTTACATAGTCTGAGTCTTTAAAACACCAGGACTCGCCTTTGGTTTCCAGCCGAAACCCCATATAGATAGACACATTAAACGCTTTTCAAATGTTCCTAAATGATAATTTCTTTATTTGTTTTCCTGCTCATTTTTCATTTCAATATACCAATCTTTTTTGCCATATAATTCGTCTGAACAATCGGGACAAATACCATGGCTAAAAGATGCATCAGAATGTTTTTGAATGTATGATTCCAAAATATTCCAATACCCTTTATCATCCCTGATTTTTTTGCAATGAGAACAAATCGGAATCAAACCGCTTAATACCTTTATTTTGCTCAGGGCATTCTCAATTTCCAATTTGTCACGTAATAATTCCAAGTCTTTTTCAATGGAAAACTTAAATTCTGAAATTAGGTTTTTAAAATCATTATTATAGGTATTTTCTTTATTATCCAGGACACAAATGGTACCGAAAAAGTCTCCATCTGACCATTGAATAGGAACGCCATAATAAGAAATCATATCTAATTTGACATCGGGATTATTATTCCACTCCTTATATTTCAGGGCGTTGTCTATTAACAGTTCCTTATTTGTGCCAATGACCGTTTCACAATAAAGTCCATGCCCTAACTTGTCACTCCCACCTTTTTTATAGGGGTTCTCCTTATTACTGCTTTTCAATAAAACTTCCATTGAGTCTTCGGTGATTTTCATAATTAAGCCAGATGGGATATTTAAAATTTTGGCAACTATATCTATAATACCCTGCCACTTTTTAATTACTGCTTCTGTTATTTTAGGTTTGTCAGAAGCTGTAATCTTAACAGTTTTAAATTTAGTTTCTTCTCGAAGGAAGACATTCGCTTTATCTTTCATATATTGAGTGTTGTCCTTTTTGAATTGATTAATATCAGTTACCAATTCTTAAGAAAAAAATCAAATGGGATATAATTGTACCACTTTTCTGATTAAGCACTAATGGTATCAATAGTGATGAGGCAAATTCAACAAATTACCGGGCGCTTCATCCACCAGTCCAGGCTTTTTTAAGATTTGCAATGATACAAGATATGGTATCGATAGATTTTTCAATTTCAGATTTGAATTATACTATATGGGAAACGGCAGAGCCCAATGAAAAAATTTTCCATTAAATTTTATTGGAGAAATAGTTGAGCGATAACCATGCTGGTACAGTGTTGACTATGTCCATTCGTTCAAACCCAATCTGTAGCGCGGCAAGCAATATAAGGAATCCTGGCAGGTAATATCAGAAATTTAAAATTTTTAATTTAAACAAAAGACCACTCAATATATTATAGAGTGGTCTTTCGAAAAAATCTGAATCGGAATGTTTCTAATGTATTTAATGTACCTTTACGTTCCGCATAACCGGCTTTTTACCGGTCCGTCTTAATGCGGTTGTTATGAAATTTTTAATTCTCATATACTTGGATATGGTTTCCGTGTGGGCAAAGCCAGTAGCCAGTGGGAAGTTGCTGCATTTGGGTTTTTCTATCCAGACTTCTGCATGCCGGACAAATTCGGTCATTCGCATTGTTTTTATGAATTAAGCCTCGCTGTGGATCGGAAATGTAATCAGCAAAATTTAGGATTTTTCTTGCTTTGTTCCTGGGTGATGCGCTGGTTGCGTTTCTAACACGATAGATATTGTTTAACAGCACAATAAACACGAAAACGAAGCATATGCCAATTGCGGAAAAGATGTTGTATGTATCCAAATTATAAACCTCTATAAACCAAGAGCCAAACAACAATATTATCAGTCCGAATAATGCTGTAATAATTAACGTATCAATTTTCGTTAAACAAAACATACCATCCTCCGCAAGACGGCCCGCAAAATTAAGGAAGGGAGAAATCAACTTATTTGGATAATAACCTTCCATTAAAAAAAAATGCAACAGGAATCTTAATACATTGAACACTTTCCAGCCTCCAATTTTTAAAACTGGTTTGGGTATGCCCGGCAAAGAGAAATTTATTATATTTAATAAGTTGATTCCGAGCTATCCGACTTGACACTTTTTAGTCTTCCAATTAAAATCAAATGTATGGATGAAAAACTCAAACAATTAAGAGGAATATATACTGGGCTTGCAGGCGTGTGTGTGGCGTTCTTTTTTGCCTTGTTAAGTTCGAGAATCAACATATGCGATTCGGTCTTTTTATTTTTCTCATCCCTTGGCTTTGGAATTGTGTTGCCAGTGTATGTTGCGTTCGTGGTGATTTTGAACAGTTGCCTTAGTGAAGGGTATTTATCTGTACCCTTCCATAGTGCTACTGAAAAGAAATGGGTTTCAATAATTACCACTGCATCAGGATATGTAATTGTAGTTTCCTTTGTTTTATTGATATGCCACTTTTCTTTATTCATTGGGTTTTCAATGCTTTTAGTCATATTTTTATCCGATTTTTTGAGAAAAAAATTTATGCTATCTATTGGCAACTCTATCCGAAAACTAAAAGCTGACAATGAAGCTGACAGGCTTTAATTAGAGTCAACTTATTGTTAAGTTTTAAAACAGCTCAAGCTGTTCTTCTTTAATTCGATCACCGATTTTTTTCTGTTCTTTGATTATCGCACGTACGTGCCGGGTGGTAAGATTATACCGTGCTGCCAGCTCCTGGTATGATATCCTCTTTTCCTTATGTTCCCGGTAAATCTTTCGATCACGGCCCATTCGGATGACGGACTCTGCTTTTGGCACATAAACAGAGTCGCCACCAAAAATCTCAACGACCTTTTTGGTGGCTTCAAGACCCAGGGTTTCAACCAGCAGTGACATGGTGGTATCATCCTGAAAATCTTCCTTGGAAACGTCATCCCAAGGGTTCATCTAAAACAATCTTTCCTGTTTAGGCTGATCCGTGATCACAGCCGGAGCGATCGCTTTTTTTAACGCTTTGATTTGTTGATCGGTCATGATTCAGGTGCCTCCCCTGTATTAATATTTGATAGCCTTGTCCCAGGACACCTTGGTGGCATCATATACCAACACAGGTGCCCGGCTGGCTGATGACAGTTGCAGCCATTCAATCTGAGTACGCAGGGTTGCAATTTCCAGATCCTGCTGCTTGCCATCCTCCATGAAGACATAAAGGCCAGCCGCCATGCCCAACATCAATATGATAAGTATCAGTCTCATCAGTATACCTCCTTTAAAGTGCTGCCATATCAAGGGTGATATTCTGCCAACGGCCTTCCGGCCCGGTCCGTTCATATATCCGAAAATAAGACTTTGATCCGGCCACCTGGAGACTGTCTGAAATCGCTGTCATGGCTTTTTGCCACAGCGGGTCCGTGATGTTATGTCGCCGCAATGAAAGGATACTTCTGGTATTGATACGTCCCTCTTGGTCAACGGCAAAGGCGTCGTTGATGATGGTCCGGACTTCGGCCCGCCCATTCTCCGTCCACTTATTCAGGCATTCGTCAATCAATTTCTTGGCTACCTGGAGCCGTTCATCAAACACCAGGAATTCGCTGATCTGGACAGTGGCCTTGTATCTCATGTCATAACTGTACAGGGTTAAATTGCCTTTTTTCCCGCCAAGTTTGACATCGTATTCCTGAGCCGACAAATATACAAAAGCATCTATTTCATCCATAAAGGTTTCTTTAAAATCGCCCATGACCTTTTGCACCTTCCGGGCATTATCCACTATCTTCAACACAAGATCGTCACGGGTCTTGTCAATTACCTTGACATTATCAAGGTGCACAAGACGGCCCTGGCCATCAACCATAAAATCATTTCGGTTCATTTTTTCATCTGTCTTTCTTTTTGAATCATCCCTGTTGTTCTGGCACACCTTGCACCATGAACCCATGCCGTCACTGCTTTTTGTGTCCCGGTAAAAATTATCGAACGTGGCATCCAGAAGAGGATCCCCAATATGATCTTTATTTGCACACTTCTTTTTAGTTTCCAGCATTATACTTCTCCCTGTTTTTTTTGCTGCCGGTTTTGATGTTTAATCATCATTTGAACAAGCTTCAGGAGTTCACGCGGCTCCAGCCATTGAGCTTTTTCAATCTTGAAGCTTCTCTTTGCGATCCCATCGACATAAGGCCAGTCAAGGCCCATATCGAGAATTATGGCTTCAAGCTTACTCATGAGGGCTTTTTTCCCCTGGGGCAGATTATTTATTTTTCGCTTCCTGGTCTTAGATTTGGTTTTAAACCCTGACTTTTCAAAATGTCCCATGACAACTGCAAAGGTCTTAGTATTCAGGTCTTTCGATGATTTCACACCCACGCTTCCGAGCAGATCCCGGTATTCATCGTCACTCATACCGACCTCTTTTTTTGCTATATGGATTACAGCTAACTGATCTCTATTCATATCAAGCCGCCTCCACCGGGTAACACCTGGAGCAGGGTTCATCCGCTCCACAGACATAGTGGCACTCTTCATTTTCAGGATGCCAAGATGAATGGGGACACTCTCCCCGGGTTTCGCAATCCATGTCCCTGCATTCAACTATGGCCGGTAATTTCTCCAACCATTCAGCCGCCTGTCTGGCATAATGTTCCCCCAACTCGCTCAAGGTATCCGACCGGATAGAAAGCAACTCCCCGATTGTCATTTCAGCCATATCCTGCTCAGGATCAATTTGTGCCGCTATCCCCATGGTTATTTCATGGGGGAGGCTTGCGATACTCCCGATCGTCTTAACCAGGGAAATTATCTCTGAATGGCTGTCTTCATGAGGATTATTTGTCATGGCATGCTCCTTTTTTAGGCAGATGTAACGGCAATCTTCCCATCTTTAAAATTGCCTGCTCGTCAACATTCCACATACTGGCCGGGATCACATTCCGGTTTCCACATCGGGGGCAAGCACACATGGTGCATGGTGCTTCCCATACATGTTCGCATTCAGCCTCAGGGCAGACCATGACCACCTTAAGCGGCATGGGTTCTTCTTGGTTCGGGTTAAAAATTCCTGTGGTAATTCTGTGTTTCATCATTTCTCCTTTCTTGACAATGCCAGCCAGGGTGGCTAACATTGTCAATGCAATCCCTTTGGTTGCGTTATGGCCTGGATCACGATGTTACAGCATCGCCAGGCCTATTCTTTTCTTCAAACTTTTCCATGGGCGTTGCCCAATATTCACCGGTATTCGGGTCAAAAACATAAAAGATTCTACCCATCAAGGGGGCCTCAATTCCGGCCTTGTCGGTCAAGGTGTAGCGCTTTTTATAACGACCTTCATATCGTTTATTCTTTTTTTCATTCATCTGTTTTGCATTCAGGATCCCGGCACGGTTCAACAATGACAGATACTGTCTGGTGGTGGTTTCATTTGCCAGGTTCAATTCCAACAATTCTTCCTGCAAAAAGGATTTTAGTTCTTTAATGGCCTGCCAGAGTCTATATTCAGCTCGGTCAATCGTCTTATCAGGATTGTTCCGGCCACCATAAAGAGTATGGATCACTGATTCTTTAGGGGCATTGGGATCAAACTGTCGTTTGCCTTCCTGGGTCAATCTCCATTTCTTTTCCTGGCTACTGCCAAGCCCGGCCCGTTCAATGAATCCATCTTTCTCATAGGTTTTTATTTTACCAAAGATATAAGACTGGCTTAAGTCGGTGTGGAATTGGAGCGTGGCATATGAAAAGCTTCGGTTCACCACCATTGCCCGTTGCAGTAAGGTGACTTTTTTCATTTCTTGATCCTTTCAGGTGTGGGAGCGGGGCGACGGTCTGGCAAATTATCAACAATCTCCAGGGAAATGACTTCTATCTTATTTGCCCGGGCAACCCGCTCAAGCTCAACCATGATGTGATATAAAAGCCGAAAACTCCCCTGGCATTTCTGAACGATACGGTCGGCTGCAACGGGTTCAATTTTCAAATCACATGCCTTTAAACCAAAAATCATGACATCATCAATCACCACAGGCCCGAATTCAACTGCCCGGGTGACCCGTTGCCAGATCCTGGACCGTGCCTTGACCTGGGCGTAAATACTTGGCTCCCCGATCAGGACAATGGGACGTCCGGTTTCATCGTGAATATCTCTTAAATGTTCAATGTTTTTGATGCTCAACCGGTCAGCCTCATCAATGAGCAATATTTTTTTGCTTTTATCCAGCTCTTCAATGATTACACGTTTTGCAAGATCAATCCGACCGGGCCGCATGCCGTTCAATTCCTCACAGATTGAGGACAACATGGCCTGTGGTGTCCAGTCCTCAAAAACACGGATGAGAACGGCGTTTTCATTTCGGATGGTGTACTGTCTGGCACATTTTGTCTTGCCCCGCCCGGCAAACCCCCAGGCCAGCATTAAACCGGGGTGACCTTTTTCCGTGTCCGCCACTACATTGACGGCCTCCTGGAAAGCCATAACCCGACTGGTATCAATGAATACGTTTTTCATTCATTCTCCTTTTATTTGATAGATTAATTTCAGGTCTTCGAACCGTTGCCGGTAGTTGTCAAATTCCGGGCCGGATTCAAAGTCATTCATAAACGTTTTATCTTCAGAACCAGGCACCTGGCCGTGCTCATTAACAAGCCTGAAACACCATTCAAAATGCTCAAGTTCAGAGCTCCAATATTTTGGCCGGGGGATCTTTGGCAAAACTTCCATTTCCTGCTCTGCTTTTTCTATGATGTGCTCAAGCCGCTTGACTTCTTTTGGGGAAAGCTCTTCCGGTAATGGTTTGGACGTACTCTGATCCCCCCCCGGCAGGATAGGCGTTTTTTCTTTTATGGCGGCAAAGGACAAGACATTGAGGCTGTCAGGTGCCAGTTTGGTGACGCCAAGATCCTCAAGCTGTTTTTTGGTATTTCTGGCAAGTCTTGCCTGGCGTTTGATTTCATAGGTCACCTGATCAATTGCGACCTGGTCCCCAAATAATCGGGCAAGGGCATGACAAGCCTGGACAGGATAGGCTTCACCAAGGAAAATGCCGTCCATGGTATAGCACCAGATTTTACTCATATCTGCCGTATCCACCATGGCCCGGATCGGTACTTGAGTGCTCAGGTTATGAAGACAATCCGATTCATAATCAATACCCCACAATGTGACCCGGCAACGGTTTGGAAGCACTTTTTTACGCCATAAAAAATCATGGTTTAGTTGGCATGGATCAACGCCTGGACCCCGGTTAGGAAAGAACATGTCGGCAGGCGGGCAAGGAAGATCTGTATGGGGTTGTTGTCCGTACCACTGAAAATATCTGTCAATAATGATGGCCGCTTCCCTTATTGTTGGAACCCAGCCCTGGGTCCTGGCTTTATGCCATTCTTTCTGAAATTTTTCGTTCCGGTCCATCCATGGCGGTTTTGTCCCAATACTGTCACCGCAATATGACGGCACAATCCACTCAAGCTGGTCTTGAACCGTCTTAAAAAATCGCTCCACAACCTTGGCCCTGCCATTATAAGGCTTTGCGAACATCACAGCGGTTCCCACCCTGGCGTAAAGCCCTGTCATTTCTTCAAAATCAAGATCAACCTCTTTTGTAAAAAGCTCAGACTTAAAGGCCCGGCCATTATCCAGATAAACAGAATCAGGATACCTACCCAGAGCCAGGACTGCGTTTCTGAAAGCCGCCAGAATACCCCATTGATTTTCTGTCGGCAGGATCTGCCACCCGGCAGGATACCTGGATTTCCAGTCAAAAAACACAATCAGCGTCATCCGGCAAGGCCGTCCTGTCTCAGGGTGCTTTATGAAAAAGTTCAAGGTCTTGCCGTCAGCCACCAAACACTGACCGACCTTAAGCAGGCTGGGGTCCCGGGATATATAAGGACCATAATTATCTATATATGCCTTCATGCCTTCCCGGGCCAGGCAGATGACCCCGGCATTATACTTTTCATAATCCTTGAGCCAGCGCCGGAACGTGCTTTCATCCGCGTGTTCCTGTATGTCTTTTTGTTTAAAAGTCATTCTCGCCGCACGGATCGCCATGATCACAGATGGCCTGGACCCGTGCAGATAGCATTTTAAAAAAACAGCCTTGGCCGTTTCAGACAGCTTCCGTCCCTTATATTGATTGCTGCCGTGTTTCTTCCACCCGCCTCGGCCATCGCATAGTGCCAGATAATTATTGTCATTTTCCCTCAACTTCTTATCCAGGGCCTCCAGGCTCCGCTCCTGGATCTCACCGACAACCGCAAACACAGACGGCAGCAAAAGCCCGGCATTGTATGTCAGCAAAAATTCCTGAGCAGCCCGGCCCTTTTCCCCCCAGGGGGCCTGTTCTTTTGCAATTCGGAAAGCATGGACCAGGTTGTATTTTGCAAGCCCGATTTTACTTGATTTTTTGGGCACCGGTGTCTCATGGATAACAGCAGGCAACCCTGCATTCCCGGTAACAGATTCCCGGACAACCAAACTTGCCTGAACCTTCACCGGTAGCAGGTCCCGAATAAAAAACAACTCGCTGCCACCCTGTTTCTGCTTTTTCATCACCGGCCAGTTATCCTTGACCGCCTGAAGGCCCACGGCCTTTGTCCCGAGGTCCATGGACTCTGCCACCTGTGATATCGCTACCAATGCATTCATGATCTCCTCCTAATCATCACTTTCAACAATTTTAATCATGGACTTAAGGTGCTTGACTACCTCGGTCCGCTTCATGTTTTTCCAGCCGTTGTTCCGCTCATCCGAGATAATATCCAACAGCACCTGGTACTGCCTTTTAAACTGATTACTGACAAGCGGGGAGCCTTCCACCTTCTTTTTGGTATCGATGAACCTCTCTTTGACCGCTTCACCCTTAACCCCCTTGACCGCTTTACTCACCAGGGAGGCTGTCAGCTTTTTACCCGCATTGAGCTGCTCAAGCACCAGGCCCCAGGCCTTAACTTGATCATCAGGAGATAGCGTTGTCAGAGGGCGGGTTTGGGCTTCATTGATGGGGAGAATGATTTCTTGCTGTATAGGGGGGGAGGCAGGCTGGGAATGTTTTTCACACAAACCTTCAGGGCGGGTGCATTTGCCTGAAGCCATACCGATTTTTATTCCTTTAGCCTTGTTTGCCATGGCTTTGCGGTATTCACAGTCTGTGCATTTCTCTTCACTTTCGCTCTGGGGTGTCTCTGGATCTGTTTTTTGAAACGGGAACAATTGTTCCCATTTTGATTCTAACAAAATTACGGTCTCATGAGCCTGAATTTGCATGTCTGCATATCGTTTTGTTAAATCCCAGACATCTTTACAGTAGTGGGGCCAATCCTTATGAGTCTCCCGATATAAACGGTTGTCCCGGATTTCTGCCAATGCCTGGCCAACCTCTAAAAAGGTATTGAGCCCTCTCTTGATGATCCCCTCGCACTTTTCAAACCATACCTTTTCCGGGTCACTCAATTGGATGGTGACATCAAAGTCTTTTTCTGGAACTAATATCTCACCCATGTTATTTCATCCCTTTAAGTTCTTTTTTTAATTTCTTTATCTCAATAATGTGCTCTTCGAGCTTGCCGATATTCATCTGCCTAATCTCGCCACCGGTAGCAATTTTGGCCCCTTCAGCCTCTACGAACACCTTGGCCGGTTCCAGTGATTTCGTGACATGATGAATGGCAAACAGGTAATAAGCTGGAATCGGGCATTCAGCAGGTTTTGAAAGATAATTGTTAAGCATATTGATGGTGAGTGGATTCCGGCAAAGAGGTTCGTCCGAATCCACACCTTCCTTGGTTCGTCCGAAATAGCCATTAATAAGATCAACGACCTGGTCACGGCTTAAATCCGATTCATTAATGGCCTTCTTGATGCTGGCTGCAAGCATAACGCAGATTTCAAACTCATTTTCTGTCTGCCTGGCCTTGGGTGGGCCTATAATGATCTGATCGTGAATATCTGCTCGATCTTGCATAACCTTTTCCAATTTGCTGGGAAAATCCCAGTCAAATTCCATCTGGTTGGGGTCTATTTTTTCATTTCGTTTAGACATTGTTTTCACCTTTCCATGGGGCTATATTGAATGTGCTTGAAATAAAGCCGGATTTGACATAAGGATATCCTTATTAAGCTGCCTGGTGTTCATAAAGGCCATATGAAATTGGTCTACCGACTTTTGTGGGATTTTCTTTAATCTCCCAAATGTTTTCAACCGGACGTTGAATGGCTTTGGCTATGTAGCATCTGACGCGGTGATTGGCAGCAATACCGTGGACGACCTGGCCAAAGTGTTGTGGGCTGACATCAAGCTCCCGGGCAAGAGCTGCCTGGGTAAAACCGGCAACTTCAATTGCCAGTTTGATTTGTTGAGGGGTCATAGTGTTGATTTTCATTACTGACTCCTTTTTTAAAAAGGGTTTTATCAAGTTGTTTTATCAAGCTGTTTGTTAAACTAATTGAAAGTAGACAATTTTGTCGTATACGTCAAGAAAAAAGTGACTTATTTTTCGTATTTTTATGACAACAATAGAAGAAAGACTAAAAACCGCTAGGAAAAATGCGGGCTTTTCACAAAAGGATTTAGCTAAAAATCTTGGTATTACTGCGCGAACGCTTCAAAGATATGAAAAAGATGCCTCCAAGATGCCTATAGAAATAATGACAAATATTTCGCATTTGTGCGATGCGGATCTCGTGTGGTTAATCACCGGAGATGGTGGCAATAAAAAAGATATCAAGGGGAAAACAGAAAGCAAATCTAATTCTGAATCCTCAAATATTACCAAAGTTATCCATGAGCACCAGGATCTGATTAAACGCTTCAAGAATCCAGAAGTGGCAAAAGAGGCAACCGAAGATTTAATAGAGCTTGAAAGTATACATGATGGACTTTATGCGGACACCATAAAGCACATCAAAACCACTCTAAATGCAGCCAGGATAATGAAAGGTTCAACCCAAAAAAAACAGAGTCAGAACGAATCATCTACAAAGAAGCGGGCCAACGAGAAGTAGTCCGGTATCCAGATCGGCAAATAGGCGGAATGCCCCAGGGGGTTGTTGCCATCAATAGGGAAGGGGATATCTTGGAAGTAGATCCTGTTCCTCTCAGAAGGAAGAAAAATATATTTGATTACATGGCCACAGAATATGACTTCAAGATATTAAAACTGGCCATAAAAAAAACCAATAATATAGATTCTCAAGTTGTTGAGCTCCGCTTCCTGTTCTTGAATCAAAGGTTGGATTTTCGATGCATTATATTTTTTGACAATGGCATTTATCTTATCGGCACCTGGTGGATACCTCAAAGACTCCTCCAGTTAACAAACGGAGAGGATGCTACATGGTAGACTTCCCTTGATATTGATGGTTTTTAATTTATCAGAAAAAATTGACCTGATAAAAATTTGTGTGTTTGAAATATTATGAAACGAAAAAAGAAATCAGAGAATAAAATGGATATCGGTTACTATGTTGTTGGATTTATCGATCTTCTTGGCCAACAGGATCGGTTAAGATCTCTTCGAAGCCTTCCAGATAAATCTGATAAGGATCAGATGAAGCAGTTTACAAATGACCTTAAAGGAACATATGGAGTAGTAAGCGGTATGAGAAATATATTTGAATTATATTTTAATAGTTTTTCGAAAAAAAAATATGATTTAAGTATGTTCACTCTCGAACAGCGAAAAATTTATAAGCAACTCACCAACAATCCTATTCAAATCAAATCTTTTTCTGACTCAATTGTAGTATCTGTTGCTTTACGAACGGATAAAGCAAAGCTTCCAACTGGTGGCGTTTGGGGTATTTTTTCCGCTGCCGCTTCAACAGCATTGTTATCACTCGCCGCTGGCCATCCTATCCGTGGCGGAATTGATGTTGGACTTGGGATGGAAATAGAAAGAGGTGAGATATATGGTCCCTGTCTTTCACGGGCATATTCCCTTGAGTCCAAGATAGCAGGATATCCAAGGATAGTTGTTGGCAAAGAATGTTTAAAATACCTTGAGGTTACAGCTGAACAAAAACAAAATGACATAATTTCTAAAATTGGTGCTGCCTCAGCAGCTGAATGCATGAAGCTTTTGACTATAGACGATGATGGTTGCGCTATTATTGATTACCTGGGCGATTTTTTTTTAAATGCTGTTGGAAAAGGATTGGAAAAGGACATTATTGAAAAGGCATTTAATAATGTTATTCAATTTTCGGAAAAATTCAGGAAAGAGAATAATACAAAAATTGCATTTAAGTATACCTTACTAAGGAGTTATATGGAGCACCGATTGAATAGTATAGGTAGAGATAGTGACCGACATACAACGACAAGCCACACTTGACCGGTGAAGCGGCGTCACCAATCTCAAATGTCCTTGGACGGAAAGTATAGCTTAAAAAAATGGAAGTTTGTGAATCAAATTCTTGACTTGCCTTCTCATGGAAGACATAGTCCGGGGTTTTAATGGAGGATCATTTGCCTTCAAATCAGAATTTTTGAAATGCCTTTACAGGCTCAAGGAATGTTGATAAAAAAATTCAGGATAAGATCTTTAAATTTATTAATCGGATATCATTTAAAATTACATCATACCCAGATCAGCGATGCGGTTAGGCTACACTACAAAATTACAAAGGATGCAAAATGTCTTTACTAAGGGAAATTCAAGATGCAGCCGTAAGCTCAGATGTTGAGCTAACTACACTCTTGAGAAAGTGCAAGGTGCTATCCGCGAGGCTTGGTAACAATGATTTTAAACAGTGGGTAGATAGCGAACTGAATGGATATAAAAACGTTGGAGATTTACCTGACTACCGTATTCTTTATGTTAATTCAAAAGGACACTTCTCGGGTCCGTTTGGTAGCGGATTGAATAACGGGGATATCCCATTAATGTGTATACCAAAGAAATATAGAGATAACCTTTCTCAAGCGCACATGTGCGAGCCTATAGCATCTTTAGAAGCTCTTGTTACTAAATCAAATGCTCCAACGGCCATGGAGCCTTGGAGTCCTGATTTGGTAGCTTATTGCGGTCGCAATATCTATCAAGGCATGAATTGCATACAGGCATGGAAAGTCATCCCTATTACCGCTGTCATTGCAGCGTTGGATTCAGTAAGAAATAGGATTCTCAGTTTTGTACTAGAAATCGAAGCTGAAAATCCTGATGCTGGTGAAGCGGCTATTAATTCAAATCCATTATCACAAGAAAAAGTGCATCAAATTTTTAACACCTATATAAGCGGTAACGTACAAAATGTCGCTACCGGAAGCACTGACTTCAAGCAACAGACTATTAACAACGCTGAATCGATAAAGGTTTTTTCACAGCTAATAGAGGCGATTAGAACGATTCAGGATGCTCCAGAATATGGTGTTATAAAAAGCAGTATTCAAGAAATGGAGTCAAGTTATGGTACAGATAATTTTAAATCAATTTATCAAAATTTTATGTCTGTACTAGCTGATCATATGCAAGTATTGGGGCCGGTTGTTGCTCCATTTTTGCCAGCGTTGGCAGCACTATTGAACTAACAATAGATTGCTATAGACAATTTCCTCGTCGGTGCTTCTAAATTTTAATAGAGCGCAACGTTAAAATTCAACTTTATTTTCTGCCAACTGTAATCAAAGACATTTCCCCATAGTGGTCTTAATAAAGTACCAATATATAAAACACATTTAAGCTTAATTTTTTTCCAACTTCCATTTTTATAAAAGCTATTAAAATAATCAAGAGGCCCCAAAAAAAAGATATCTTGAAATCTGACTAAAAATGAACACTAAAAATCAGAAGTTGGAAGAAAGATAGAGGCTTTATGAAGACAAGTACTTATTTTAACAATAGATAGCACTAATTAAATTCCTTATATTCGTTGCCACACGCATGCAGACCCCAGTTATTTTCCTGAGATTGCAATAGGCCACCGCACCATGCAATCAACACAACCGAAACTCGCGCCCTTCCCACTTGTCCCCGCCTTACCCCGGCTAATCCCGGATAAAAGCCTTTCCGTTAGCTTCCCTGCCAGATAACACAATCTATCCCAGAATAACTGACAAATCCCGCATCGAACCATCCCTTATCTTTTTAATATTTATTCCAAATAAGCCAACCACAGAAAGATCTTTATGAAAACAATCAACAGGTAAGAACGATATCCAAAGATGGCGAAGTTTGGTTTTTAGCGCATGACGTATGCAAGATCCTGGGACTTACCGCATTCAATGCAATAAGATGGTTAGAAGACAGCGAAAAATCCAAAATAGAAAGACATCTACTTGCAAAGGGAGCAAGGGGTGGCAGTGCAATGTGGATAATATCCAGAACAGGGCTAATATCATTGACCGACAAATCCAAAAGCCCATTGAAAAACCATTTTAAACGCTGGTGCTATTATGAAGCATTCCCCAGTATGGCAAGTCAACGGATTGAAAAGGAAGAAACTATGACAAACCAACTTGGAAATTTACAACGAAACAGTGATCAAATGAATAAGATCTGCGTATCTTTTTAAATAGTAGTTGGATTTGTCCGGCCAATAGTCGGGCCATTGCTTTGGCCTTGGAAAGATTGCCAGTTTTTAGGGAGTACCTCAACTCTTTTCTTGATATGGTGGATAGGAGGTCTTTGGGAATTTTGATCCTGAAACAATAAGAATACGGGTTTTTACTGAGGTATGACGCTGAATGAATACAATTCATCTGGCCCTCCATTTGTCAAAGTGGACAACAAAAGTGGACAAGAGGTGAAAAAATATAAATTTTTTAGGCTTAAAAACAAAAAAAGCCACTATAATTACAGTGACTTTATCTTACATTGGTGGAGCTGAGGTCCACCATGTAGCTGTTTTAATCTGTTTTATCTTGTATTAATAAGTATCTGTTTTTATAATATCTTTTCTTCTGACTTAAAAAACATTGTAGTTTTTTGTTGCAATTAATGGCATCCTTTAGTAAAATTTATGGTAACATAGATGGCCTTTAAAAAGGAGCGCAATAGAATGCCCAAAAAAGCAAAAGACATGACTGCAATAGAGGTAAAACGCTTGACTAAAGCGGGTCGGCATGCCGTTGGAACCGTGTCCGGTCTGCTGCTTGTGGTTAGCCCTTCAGGTGCAAGGTCTTGGATGGTCCGGACAATGGTAGGAGACAAAAGAAAAAGTATAGGCCTTGGAGCATATCCGGAAAATTCTCTTTCACTCGCACAACAAAAAGCCCGGGTGGTTAAAGATTTGATTGAAAAGGGCATTGACCCAATAGCCGAAAAAAAAGCCAGGAAGGTGGCGCTCAAGAAAAAATCAATGCAGACGCTATCTTTTTCCGAGGCTGCCCGGCAATGCCATAAAAAAAAGGCATTGGAATTTACAAACGCCAAGCATATTGACGACTGGATTTCATCCATAAAAAGATACGCTGATCCCGTTATTGGAGATTTGCCAGTATCTGAAATTGATCTCCCTGAAGTTTTATCAATTTTAAAACCGATATGGACAGAAAAAACCGATACTGCCAACCGGTTACGGTTGAGAATTGAACAAGTTCTCAATTGGGCTACAGTGAGCGGATACCGGACAGGGGAGAACCCGGCAAGATGGGCCGGTCACTTATCTGAGATTCTACCGAAACCCAATAAAGTAAAGAAAAAAACCCATTTTAAAGCGCTACCCTATAAAGAGGTGGGCGTTTTTATGGTTGAATTAAGGAAAAGGACTGCCATGACTGCCAGGGCTTTGGAATGGATAATTTTAACGGCTTGCCGGTCAGGTGAGGTTAGGGGCGCAGTTTGGGAAGAGATCAACATGAAAGATAAAGTGTGGACTATCCCCGCCGAGCGAATGAAAATGAAACAAGAGCACCGGGTTCCCTTATGTGTAGATGCAATCAAACTTCTTGAGAGCCTTCCCCGGTTCGAAGGAAGCCCATATCTTTTCACGGCAGCCAGGGGCGGGCCATTGTCTGACATGTCAATCAGTATGTTATGCAGGCGTATGAAAGTTGAGGCTGTCCCTCATGGATTCAGGTCCACCTTTAAAGACTGGTGTTCAGAGACAACGAGTTTTCCTGATATGGTTTCTGAAATGGCGCTTGCTCATGGCATTTCTAATGAGGTTCAGGCGGCATACAGGCGCGGGGATTTGTTCGACAAAAGAAGGCGCTTAATGGATATGTGGGCAGAGTATGTCAACACTGTTCAGGTGGATGCCGGGGAAAATGTGACATCTATCAGGAGAGAGAAGATTGTAAAAATAAAATAAACCTTTCCTTGGGATAGATCCGGAGTCGCTCTTCGGGTTGAACGGGTGGTATCCCTGAACCACCTTTCCCAGGGAAATATAAACCAGGGAGTCATATAAGGGGTGGCGAATTTGGATATTAAAGAACAGTTACCAAAAATCGGGAAAGACGTTAATGGTCATGTTGAATTTGAGGAAAATGTTCCAATCAAAAAATGTACAAGGCCAGATTATAAGGCCCTTAGTTCGCAGAAATACCAGGATGAAGAAACTTGTGTTGAATTCATTATCGGCCTAAGACAGCCAAGTTTAATCTATGCGGGGGCTGAGTGGGCACAGACTAAAAGTTTAGAAAAAAAAGAAGGAACTGGTGTTTATCCCGACATAGATGCCAAAAAATATATAAGATCCTCTGAGGTGACAGGTCTTCTTCTTGAAATCAAACATATTATTGATATTGGTGTTATGACAAAAGAAATACTATCGTATACTATGGATGATAAAAACCAGCCAGATGATTCGGAAAAACGCTTATTTTCAATATATAAATATTATCATTTATTGTCGTTTCTGAACTGGATGAAAAAGAACTCCTTCCCCATTCCAGATGAATTGGTATTTCATAAAAATAAAGATGGAGAGTTGCAGTGGGGTGAGGAGGCTGGTCCCCAGCCGGATGATAAACCCATGGATTCAAAATTGACAATTCCAGTTCCCGGGGGAACAACGTGGACACAAATCCATTTCAGACTTGTGAATCCTTCACGGATTGAGATTACCACGCCGGTGGAGATGATGCCTTACAGCCCCCACCAGTTAGGGCTAAAAAAGAAACCAAAACTATACGAACTATTTGAGACTTTGGCAGAAGACCAAGAATATTATAACGGAGACAAATCCGATTTTTCTAGACTCAGAAAGCATATTCAGGGGCTTTTTCCAACCATTCCCGACGATCCGCTGCCGTATGAGAAAAGAAGGGGCTATAGAACAGCCTTTCATCTCCGCATATTTGAAAAAAAATATACAAAATCTTGAATCAGGTCCAGGTAAAGAATAATCCCCTGTTGGCAATCCGGCAGTCTGAACTTGGACCATCTGCCAACTGTTAAAAGCGTATGGGATTTGTTCCGCTTAATAGAGTTTCTATTTCACTTCAAAAAAAAACCGTGGTAACTCCACGGTTTTTTTTTACCATTTTACCATATTTTTTTTATCATATTATTTCAGTTAGTTACCTATCAAACCGGTAAAAAATTCAGCGAACTCAGTCAAATTCGACCTTAAAGGATAGAAGCAAGCAATTGCATGCTGTCACCTTAAAAATAGGAGTTCTTTATGGTTTACCTTTCCGATAAACAAATTGCAAAAAAATTCGGTGTTCACCGGACCACAATTTGGCGATGGGTGAAATCCGGTAATTTCCCAAAACCGCTAAAATTATCTGTTGGGTGCACAAGATGGCCCGAAAAACCGGTCCAAGATTGGGAATCAAAACGAGTTGAGGCTCATTAATAATGGACACAAAAGAAATGCCCGGCTGCTGTGGCGGCGAGACCGGGCAAGATCGAAAACAGGGCGGAGAACCTGAACTGATACAAATATGTCTCATGTCCAGGGTTAAATGTCAAGTTATAAAAACACTTCTCCCCTCGGAAATCGCTATGATTAAATCAAAAGCACCTCTAAGACCACCGAAGCTTGATTTAACTCCTGAAAGCATCTCCCTTTTCAGGACTATCTTTAAGGCGATTGAACATGCCGGATGATGTCACAAAAAATAAAGCATGCCCAAAAGAGCATGAAGGGTTCACACAAATTCCCAATAGAATTCTTGATCATCTTTGCAAGGCATATATCCCGGCCAGGGAAAGGCAGTGTTTAGATTTGATTATCAGGCAAACATATGGCTATCACAAGCACCAAGACAAAATATCCCTTTCTCAGTTTGTTGAAAATACCGAGTTAAAGACAAGAACTGTAAGGGATTGCCTATCTTCTCTCGAAGAAAAGAAAATTATTAATATCTCCCCAGGTACATTCCGAAGCCCCAAAGGATACTCGCTAAATCAAGATTTTACTTTATGGAGTGTGCAGAGGAACCCGCACAGTGCAGAAGAACCCGCACAGAGTGTGCAGAGGAACCCGCAAAGAAGTGTGCAGAAGAACCCGCACCACAAAAGAAAGAAAGAAAGTTTAAAGAAAGGGACAGAAAAAACAAAAGGGGAATTTAAAAAAAATATGCTTATCCCAGCTGACTATTCTCTGTCTGATTATCATCAAACCTTTGCCATGGAAAAAGGTTTTGTTATGGAAACCGTTGAGGCCATGTTTGAAAAATTCAAAGCCCACCACGAAGCCAAGGGAAGTAAATTCAAAAGCTGGAATGCAGCGTGGCGTACATGGGTTTTAAATCAGATTCAATACCACGGTGCTCCGGCACCCTTAAAAACCCATCAAACGACAAATGCGGAGATCCTGGCATGATTGACAGACAGCTGCCCCAAAACATAGAGATAGAAGAAAGCCTAATCGCTGCTTTGATTATCAACAATGAAAATTATCACGGGATTGAATATCTTGCCCCGGATGATTTTTATAGCCGAAAAAACCAAGAGACCTTCCGGGCCATCAAAGGGTTGATCGAAAGCAACAATGTAGCTGACCTGTCAACCATCGCTAAAAAACTCCAGGAAAGAAAGGTTTTCACATTGGCTAAGGGTGGCGCCTTTCTCGCAACAATGGTTGATAATTCTCCCTTAGCCATAGATCCCCGGGCAACCGCCAAGATAATCAAAGGTTGTTCAATAATCAGAAGGGGAACACATGAGGCCATGAAAATTGCAGACCTTGGCTTTAGCAACCCTGACCCTGATGAATTTATCTCCAAATTCCAGCAGGCGGCCATGGGCCTGGAAACATCCAAAGAAGATGAAATATTAAACGGTAACGACCTTGCCCATGAGACACTGACCAGGATTGAAAGGGCAATAACAGACCCGGGCAGTGACGGCCTTTTACTCGGGTTCTATGAAATTGACGAGATCACAAGAATTTCAGGTTCCCTTTTGATTCTTATTTCAGCCAGGCCAAAGGTAGGGAAAACCGCATTCATGACAAGCATTGTCGAAAACATGTGTAATTTTGGGCATACCGTTGGGGTTTTATCTCTCGAAATGGACCGCCAAGAATTAAGCAACCGATGGATTGCAAAGCTGGCAGACATTAATCCCATGAGGTTCAATTACAGCGGGAACCTGACCACGGAAGAGATTAAAAGAATTTCTAAGGCATGTGACCATATGTCCACATGGAAGCTGTTTATTGATGATCACGGGGGCGATATATCGGATGTCCGGCGAAAGTGCCGAAAAATGAAAAAGCTTGGTTGTGATGCCATCTTTATTGATCAGCTTTCTAAAATCAAGGGCAAGGGCAACCAGTTCGAACGGTATACAGAAAATTGTTCAGAGATTGCCATGCTTAAAAAAGAATTACGAATTCCCATATTCCTTCTCTGCCAGATCAACCGGGAAGCCGAAAGGCAAAACCGACCCACCATGGCAAACCTGAAACAAACCGGCGCCCTTGAAGAAGATGCAGACATGATCTTTATCCTTCACCGGGAGGAGGGAGAAAAGCACAAGACAGACGTGATCCTTGCAGCCCACAGGCATGGTGGCACCCGGGATTTTAAATTGCATTTTAACCCGCAAAGAATTCATTTTTCATCTTTTAATAATTTTTAATAGGAGCCCTTTGAAATGGGAAACCCAACTTTGACAGAAACAATCAACAGCAAACTTGATGAATTAAAATCCAGGGTGAATGGCCTTCCACTTGGGGGTGGGTTTGAATCACTGAGGATATACCTTGATGACCTTCAAGCCGGTATCAATGGATTGGTTTCCCAGCTGGATGAAATTGAGGGGAGGACATGTAAATGAAAACGATCATCGATTTTGTTGAAGACAATCAAATGCTTCTTGAGGCGATTGAGGAAGCCATCGATCTTAAGGTTACCACATGGGAAGATCTATTTGAGGAAGATCGGGAATGGATTATTTTCATTCAATATAACTGGATTCCAGACCTGACCACAAAAGCGCTGCTGTTTATGACGCCTGAGCAGCGGCAAAGAGTAAGTGAGTTTGAAGGTTGGGTTCTCGTTCTTGGAAATTTCGATGATTAACAGTCCCGATGGTGCAACGGGTCCTTCCTGGGGGATTGATTATACACGGATGGCCAAGGCCCGATTATTTTCCAGTTACAGGGTCCAAAAAGTTGTTTTGATTCAGGGGCTCACATCAAGCTCGTTAACTTTTTAATAAAAATGAGTACCACAGGCCCAATAAAATAAACGGGCTTTAAAGGGGCTAAAAACAGCATTGAAATCAAAATTTAAAAATACCGGAAATCAAAAAACGACCACAAGTCCAGGAATGTTTTTTTGCTTAATTGGCCATAACCACCCACAACAAACCATAACCGGGAAAAGGTAAGATAGGTATGGAATACGAGTATATTTCAATCCCGGCTTTTGCAAAGAAAATTGGTCGGACTCCTGAATATATTCGTCGTCTTGTGGCTGATGGGAAAATTGAAGAGTCTGCCACGAAACAAAAAGGGGCTCGGAAATTAATCAACATAGATTTGGCCCTTGAACATATGGAAAACAATATTTCCTATGTGAATAAAAAACCCGTGAAACAATCAAGCAAACCAAAACAAACCAGAGAATCAAAACAAACCAGAGAATCAAAACAAACCAAACAATCAATATATGGAGTTAACAAAAAAATGAAAAAATGGAAATCAATCCCCGAATTTGCAAAAGAGATGGGCTTCAGTCCCCAATATATCCGCAAGCTGGTGGAATCAGGAAAAATCGAGAAAACCGCCACAAAGCCAAACGGGAAAAGATTTTTAATTGATCCTGTTTTGGCAAAAAAACAGATGAAAAATAATGTTTCTTATGTTGGTAGGCATGCCAAACCCCAGGAAGAACAAACTGGCCCGACACCAGCAGAGACAATCGCCGTGGTTGAAAAAGCCGGATTGCAAATGGTTTCCTTATCAAAGGCACAAACTCGCCGGGCAAATTATGAAGCTGCATTGAAAAAATTAGAGCTTGAAGAAAAAACCGGCGAACTTGTCAGTGCTGAAAAAGTTGATCTTGATTTCTTCAACATAGCCCGCCTGGTCCGAGATGCCATTTTAAACATTCCATCCAGGATCGGGGCCGAGCTTGCCAGTATAACCGATGTCCATCTGGTCAACGAAAGGCTGACCACAGAATTGAATGCAGCCCTTGAGGAACTTGCCAGGTGAAAATTGTAAATAATCAGATGGCCCGGGCAAGCCCTCACCTCTATAAGAACAACGACCGGAATAAATGATTAATTCAAAAAAAGGAACAGAAAATGATCAGATTGCCGCCAACTTACAAACACCCTTCAACCCATGTTTTGACGGTCTTTCCAGAGGAAAAGATATCAAAACGACTGAACATCGACACATTGTATTATCGCAGAATTTTAAAAGGGTTTTACGATCCAACAAACGAGTTAGAAAACAAATCAGAAAAAATTTTAAAAGGAAATGAAAAAAAATGAAAATTGCAAATTGGTTAAAAATTATTTCAGGTGAAAAAAAAGAATCTTCCGCCAAAGAGATCCAGGCTGAAATTGATTTTCTGAGAAACGAAATCGAGCTCAATTCCAATGCCCTGGATGAACTCAACAAAACCTTGGTTGAGGCTAAAAAACAGGCCCTTGGTGGCAACGGCTCCCATAAGGATATCAAGACCCTGGAAGACGAGATTCATGCAATTAAGGTCAAAATTGAATCCATGGGCCTTGTGGTTGATGATCTTCAGGGAATCTTGACCAAAACCCAGGAAAAAGAGAAAACAGACCGGCTAAGTCAGATCAATAAACAGATCGAGGACCTTGGACCGGAAGAGGAGATTCTTTGGGATTCCTTCATTGAACATTATTCAAAGGCGGCAGCGGCTTTTTATATGATAAAAGGACGGCCCCATAATGCTCTTTTGGGTGATTTCACGCAGCCTTTTCTATTTGGCACAGATCGCCACAAAGTTCTGAGAAATGAAATCGAGAAACATATTGCCGGGACTACTTCCATTGCTGACACAAAGCGGGAACTTCGGTTTGAGATCGAAAAGATAAATGACAAAGTAACGGCATAAGGAGCTTACCATGGATTCAATATCAAATAGGCCATTGGCCATTTATGAACCAACTTTATCAACATTACCGAAAACAAAAGCCGGGTGGGTTACATCTCAACCCACAGTGGTTGGAACCATAACGGCCCAAAAAATATCAATCCAGGGCGTTCTTTACCCTGAGACCTACAAGAATATCCGCACTGCCGTGGATGCGGTAACCAGTTCGCATATAATCCTTGATATCAATTCTCCTGGGGGGATAGTTGCCGGGTGTTTTGACCTTTGTGATTATCTGTCTACCATCGGACAAAAGAAGAAAATCTATGCCCTGGTTGAAGATCAATGCTGTTCCGCAGCCTATGCCATTGCCAGCACTGCAAAACAGATTTATATCTGCAGGAGTGCCGTGGTGGGTAGTGTAGGGGTTCTGGTTGCCCACATTGACCAATCAAAATTTGATTCTGATATGGGATTCAAATTCACCGTCATTCATGCCGGCGCCAAGAAAAACCAATTTTCCTCACACAACCCATTGTCCAGCCAGGCACAAAAAGACTTACAACGGATGGTCGATCTTGATTACGAAGTCTTTTGTCAGATCGTATCCAAAGGCCGGGGGATGACCGTTCAGGCTGTAAAAAATACCGAAGCCGGGATATTCCAGGGCCAGGACTCAGTATCGAGTGGGTTTGCTGATGGGGTGTTTAATTCCATGGAATTTGATACGGCCATTGCTGCCGATATCCAAGGGGTTTCTCTTCCGGGTCAACAACTGACCTTCCAGCAGGCTTGGCAATCAATAAAGGCAAAACAGGGATGCACCAGCATGGACGCAATGGGACAAGCTGCCAAGGATTATCCCGATTTGTATGAAATGCAGAGAACCGGCCGGACCCCTGCGGCACAACCGGTGGCACCAAAGGCAAAGGATAAACCGGATCAAGGCCAGACCTTTCAATCAGTTTGGACTGAAATCAAAAAACGGACTGGATGCTCTGTCCATTCAGCAATGAAACAAGCGGCACATGAATACCCGGATTTATACGAAAGGCAACGGGCCGGGGCTTAAGTTTTCCCGGGCACTATATTAACCGTGGTGCCCGTTTCGGATTGCCTGGGCAGGCCTTTTCCTCCTGTCCCAGGCAATCCAAGCCCCAAATTTTGAAAACAAAAAAAGGTTGATGGTATTCCAGCCCATGACTTATAGCCAAAACTTTATAACAAATAAGGACCGCCCAAGATGAATGAATTTGAAATATCAGAAGAAATCAAAAACCTAAACGCCAGGATATCAAAACAAAACGAACAGATATCAGCGCAAAACAAGGTTATAGCCGATTGCCAACAACTTTTTATATCGCAGCAAGAAATAGTAAGAAGTTTGATACTAAAGACTTCGGCAAACACCACCATAAGCAATATATTTTTCCCCATCCTGATCAATACCAACCCGGGTCTAAAAGCTATGTTTGAAAAAATGATAACAGACGTTCTGTCGGCTGAAAATAAAAGCATCGAGGCAAACCTCTTTTTAAAATCTCGATTTACCGAAATTTTAAACTATATCCAAAACCCACCAAAACGCCCCTCCCATCTCAAGGTGGTAAAGACTGATAACCAGGAAACAACATTGAAGGAGTAATTGAAAATGGCAGATTTAACCAAAACAGTCAGAGTTCTTTTTCAAGGTGAGGATTCAATATCCCCAACCATGAAATCTATTTCCAGCAGTTTGGATAAATTCTCAGGCAGGCTTGAGGATGTTGCCGACCCGTTTTCTAAAATAACAGAAGGGGTTTTAAAGCTTGATGCTGCCCTAATTGCTATGGTTGGCACCGGTCTTATACTTGCCTTTAATGCCTCAAAGGATTTCGAGACATCCACGGTCGGGCTGAAAAAGATCCTGGGCGAAGAAATAGACCAGATCGACAACGTAAAAGAGTCGGTCTTGGGCCTGTCAAACCAATACGGTCAAGCTGCCGTGTCAATCATGGACTCCGTATCAGATTTTAAGCGGGCCGGGTTTGATGTCGCAGATTCTATGATGTTGGCCAAGGCCGGGATTGATCTTGTTTTAGGTGCAACCGAGGCCGAGCTTGATGTTGCCAGATCAACAGAAATCATCATATCAACCCTGAAAGGTTTTAATGCGCCGGCAGCGGAAGCGGCCAGGCTTACCGATATCCTGAATGAAGTATCAAACGAATATGCTACTTCGGTCAACGAACTCGGTATCGGCATGGCGGCCCTTGCCCCTATTGCAAAGCTGGCAGGGTTATCTTTCGAGGAAACAGCCGGGGTCTTAACCCCCGTGATTGAGGTTTTCCGATCTGGTGACGAGGCGGCCATTGCCCTTAAAACCGGGCTGTTGAGGTTGATCAGTGACCAAAAACCGGTAAGAGATGCCCTTGAATCCATCGGTGTGGCCCAGAAAGATTCAAACGGCCAATTGAGATCCGGCCGGGATATCCTTTTTGATGTTGCAAAAGCTTTCCAAACAACCGACGAAAAATCAAAGCTTTTTCTGGCATCTGAATTGGTTGGCATCCAGCAGGCAGGAAGGTTGGTCACTGTTTTTGATTCCCTGGCAAAAACGACAGAGATCACAGGGGTTGCCCTTGGATCTGCCGGATCTATTGCCAAAGAAGTCAATGCGGTCCTTGAAACTTCCCAGGTGGCCGTTGATCGATTCGCCGCAGCCTTTGTAAATTTAGGCATAAAAATTGGTGACGAATTCAGGATGGCATCCGCAGGCGCAATCACCGGAGCGACCGATATTGAAATTGCCATGCAAAAGATTGTTGGTACCGAAACATTTAAACCCATCTTCAATGCAATAAATCTATTTTCGGGTGATTTGGGGAAAACCCTCAAGACAATTGCAGAAAACATCCCAGAAGCATTTGAGCAAGTTGATTTTTCTGAACTTGTAAAAGCGATTGGCGGGGTTGGATCCGAATTGTCGGGGGTGTTTGATGGAATTGATTTTTCCACACCCGAAGGACTTGCCCAAGCCATCCAGGGCGTGGTTGATACCGTGGCAAGCCTTGCCACAGTCACGGAAGGAATTGCGGACGTTTTTGTTCCGGCTTTTAATGCGGTCACTTCTCTGGTTGGCGCCTTTAATGATCTGCCCGAGGGCGTTAAAGAGGCAACCGGGGCTTTCCTGGGGATAACTTCCGCCTTGGTTGCTTTTGCCGGTGTGTTGGCTATTGGTGGTGCGGTGCTGGGCGGTATCAATTTGCTGGCCGGGGCATTTTCTGCAACCGGAGCTTTGAACGCAGGTATTGCGGCCACAAAGGTTGCTCTCACATCCCTTATGGCCCACCCTGCATTCTTGGCGGCCACTGCCGGGGCTCTGGGTTTTTCTGTTGGCTCAGAGCTTAGGGGTATTTTCCCAAGTATAGATGAATTCACCCAAAAAATGTTCAGGGCCGTGGATTCCGTTGTCAACTTTTCCGGGCAATCCGGCAACGTGGATTTAGGGGCAAACATCGAAGGGATTTCAGAAGCAGCTGATACTGCAACCCTCAAGCTATATGCAATCCCTGAAAGAAAATCTGTCCAGATCGCCGTTGAAACAAACGAAGCAGATTGGGAGTCAATAAATTCCGAAATAGATTCCGTGTCAAAAAAATTCGAATCCGTGAGCGAAACCCTGACATGGTTTGATGATGATGGGGAGCACACAATATCAATCCCTGTTGATTCGTCCGGCATTGACGGAGCAAAAAAGCAAATAGACGATCTTCCGACAGAAAAACAAATTGAAATCAAACTCCAGGGTGAATTTGACAAAGATATTACCAGGATCATGGCAGATGCCGAGACTGTGCAGGCAGCGTTTGAATGGACAGCAAAACTTGGAATTGCGAATGCCGAAGCGGATGCCAAAAAAATCACAGCGGTTTTTGATGGGGCTGCATCATCGGTGGCCGCATTATCCGGGTCAACGTCTGATATGTTCGGGAACCTGCTTAGTAATTACAGCGGTCTATCAAGGGGTGATCAAACTGCATTTACCCGGCAAGTTGAAAAAGAACAGGATTCCAGAAATGAGGCCCTTAAATCTCAAACAAAATTGAATGATGCCCAGGCTGAATTTATGAAGGAAAAGACCAAGGCTATGAGAAATGGGAAAGCTTTAATAGAAATTGATTCAACTGGCCTTGAGCCGGCCCTCGAAAAAGTTATGTGGGAAATATTAAAAAAAGTCCAGATCCGAGCAACCGAGGAATCGGCAGATTTCCTTCTTGGCTTAAAATAATTATTCGTGGTGCTCCGGCTTGCCACAGTTTAAAAAGCGGCTGCTCCAGGGGAACCTGAGCAGAATGTGATTTCATATTTTTCCTTGCGAAAGGCAGGGGGCTTCATGCTCTCTGCTTTTTGTTTTTGTCAAAAAATATGTTTCTAAGGGTTTCCCCTATAGACAGACCTTTTTTCTGGTGGTATGGATTTTGTGGGGTTGGGGGTAAACTTATATCGAGAGGCCGTTATGAAAGAAGCATGTCCTAAATGCAAAACCTATGCGCTTCCAGGGACGGTAAAGAAAAGGGATTGCCCGTCCGATACTATTCCTGTGGAACATATTTTTGTTGACAGGGTTAGCCCGGATATCCTATATAGGCCCAAATTTTAAATAGTTGCATTTTATGTGGTTGTTGTTATTATTAAATCAGGAGTGCACACCAAGAAAGGAGTGTGACTTATGAATAATTATATAGATTTAAAACTAATAAAAAGAAAAAAAATCTCTCCAAACCGATATTTGAAGCTTTCCGCAAAAGAGAAAGGAAATATCGAAAAATGCAGTTTTGTGGCACCAAAGCTTGGAGAAAGTGGGTTTGGTTTCTTCGAAATAATTTTGAAAAGGCCTGTTTACCAAAGCGCTCATGAATAAACCTACTGATACGAAAAAACTATCACGGAAGAATCCACAACAACAACCACCACCTGAAATGATCGAACGTTTTCTTGACCTCCAGGGACAAGAGCTGGAAATCAGAAGCCACGAACTTGAATTAGAGTTTCAGAGAGAAAAAAACCACAAGGCCGTAGCCGAAACATCGATAAAAGCGAATTTAGAAGACAGAGCAAACCATAGGGGACACGTAGAGCGTGTATCAAAGCTAAATACTTTTGGTGTAATTTGTTTATTTATTATAGCGTCAGGCGTTGTTTGTTACTGCCTTTATTTGGGGAAAGAGGCCTTATTGATAAAATCGGTTGAAGTTATCGGTCTTTTGGTGGCTGGTTTTATGGGCGGTTATGGATATAAATCTGCAAAAACAGCTAAAGCGGTTCCTCAAAATAATAACAACATCAATCCAGAATAGGCATCCCCCCCCAAAGCCCCAGCTCCCCGGGAGCATAACCAATCTATACGCCCCGTTGATACAAACCCAAGTACAAATCCAACCACCCCAAAATTACGGCGGTTGAAAGGGTACAACTAAAGTTCGTACCCCTGGGGGCTTGTGGAAGCTGGTACAAACGTACCAAAAACCAAAGACCGCTACAGAGCCAACCGTTTCAGGTGGGGTACAGGGGGGTACAGAAATAACCTAAGAATTTCTGAGGGTGACAGGAAGCTCAGCCCAAAATTGGGCTCAGTGATCGGCTCAAAATGGAGCCTATCTTTCCTGAGAAAATGTTATTCGTGAACATTTTTCTTTGTTTTTAGATCGATACTGTAAATATCCCCTTTGCCCCATTTCAATTTATCACCATAGACTGAGATCCATTTGGTTTTTTCAAACGCAAGCGAAAAAGATATGTTTTGAAACAGTCTTGATGATACAAAAACAGTAAAAATTAAAAGGTCGCAGCCTTTCGCCTTATCCATTTTGCCTATTATAACTATTTCTTTGTTTTGAGATTTTTGTTCTATATGTTTGTCCAGCCAGTGGGATTCATAGAGTTGAACTTCTGCAGAATGAACAGTTTTTATCGTCGGATACTCAATGTTACATTTAATCAAAATTTGTGAGCGCTCTCTCAAACCTGCTTCAACGAATCCCGGTAGACCATCAAGAAAATAAAAGCCATAATCGGTTGACCAGTCACCGGCTTTCAATAAATATCTGATTTTTTCCCGTTCGGGTGGTTTTTGTTTGGCCATAAACCGTTCCAGCGGATGTTTCATATTAAATCAAACCATCCAAGATTTGTATTGATTAGGGCAAGAATTGTCAATATTAAAAGAGCGCAAAATGGGGCCGATCTAATTGCGGCCACCAGTGCTTTTTCCTAAAATTATGATAAAGTCCACTCGCCTCAATTTTGGGGTGAGTGATACCACTTAAAAAGTGCTTCGAATCCTTTTCGAGCATGCAAGACTAAGACCCAGTAGGCACTTTTCAACAGCATTATCAATTTCATCCCCCGACAGCAAAGAGCTTTCCACCGTTAACATCTGCTTCTTCTCATCCATTGTTATTTTTGCTTCACGGTCATTAAGGAATGTGGCCAGTTCAATAGGAAGACTTTCAATTTTCCCTATGAAATCAAGTTTTGTTTTAGATGGCAGGATGTCTGATTCTTCAATAGGGTATTTATACATGATCATGTTTGCCCTCCTAATGTCTGTTGATTATTTTGAATAATTCTACAATTAGTAAATTTGATTTACAAGGGTTAAATAAAACACCTTGACTTATACGCTTACCAAGTTATATATATAAATAAGGAGGCAAAATGGATACTCAAAAAATAATAATTAATGCGCCCAAAGACATTCATAAAAAGCTTAAGACAATGGCCTTTATGGAAGAAACCACAATGACAGAAATTATTTTAAAGGAGATTAAAAAGGTTTTAAAGAAGTACGAAGAGTCAAAGAAATAAAAGCGGCCCTGCCAGGTGTTGAAGCACCCAACAGAGCCTAACCATTAATACCTTACGAGGAGGTACCAATGACTAAGACGAAGTATACGCCACCCACGCCTAATGTTCAAGCCACCATTAATAATCCGGATTTTAAATTTGAAACAGAATTTTGTTATCGGATAAATAAAATTCGAGCCATTGCAGATTTATTCTTTTGTGCAGGAACGGGGGATGCCCATATTTCATCTGAGGGGCTGTTTGGTGTTCACTATATCCTTGAAGATTGCGTCGAAGATTTGCGGAAAATTTGTTACAAGATGCTTGAGGGGGTGGACAATGATAATGAGATCTGATTTCACTTTGGAAGAATTAAAAAAAGACTCGGATCCCCTATCTTATGTTTGTCACTCGGTTTCAAAACTAAAAATGATTGCGAATGTCATTCAAACCAATTGCGTGTACACAGACAGGCCACCTCTTGAAGTTTTCAAGGCTGATGATGTACGGGCCATGGGTGAGCTTATTGAAGACGCTGCCATAGAGATTGAAACATTGGTTGATATTGCTGAAGATCAAGGCCATGATCTGTGGCATGAAAACCGAGATTTAAAAGGAACCCTTGAAAACCTCCAGGCTGAAACCACCGAGCTCAAAAAGCAGCTCGAACAATACCGGCTACAGGAATATGACGGGGATGATATCATCCGGATTGACAGCCGTAAGGGGGTGGCATTATGAAAACCGACACCAAAGGAATGACCATTGAAGACACAATCCTTCCCTTGTCGATGATTCTCGGCATTGCTGAATTATTCTCATGCAAGTGTGAAGGTGAAACCAGAACATTGAGCAACCGGGCTTGTGACGGGATCTTTTTAACCTTGAGTGGTGCTGTCAAGGAAATCCAGGGGCTTATTGATTCAGAGACAAAACAATTCATGGAGCTGGAAAGGAAGTGTAACCCTGGCCGGCAAACACGGCTTGAACGGACTCTCAAGGATTTCATTGCCTACTTGGAGGATCCGGACGATAAACCGGACATGAAGACTATGGCGGCAAATCTCCGGCAGGTTATGGATGGTGATGGGCTCTGTATCCCGGGCGTTCAATAGTCTTAAACCCCCCTTCTGGTTCCCGGGAGGGGGCACAATTACCAGAGTCAATAATATAAAGCAGGGTCAGAAATGGCCCTGTTTTTCTATATAGGGCTATATGCCAAAAGTGAGGTTGACCATGCGTCCTCACCTGAATATTGTAATCCCATACCATATGTTCATAAGTGAAGGTAGTTTGAACAGAAGTGGTAATGGAATTATATTTATTAAAAAGGAGTCTTGAAATGCAACGAGCTGAAGATTTAAATTTTGATATTAATCATGGAAGTATCTTTTTTATAAAAAAATATGTCCAGGATGGACTGAAGGAGATCTTTAAACTGAAAGAAGGGGATATGGTCACCTTAAAAAAGGGTGATATCAGAATCGAGATAGAAGACATAAAAAATATTTCTGGTCAAACTTACATCGGCAAGGTTTTATCTGTGACCCCATATGGAGCATTAAAAAAGGATAATATCACAGATGATAGTGAGATCAGCTTTTCATATGGGCATATTTTCTCATGCCACCATTAATAAATTGAGAGGGGTCCGAAGGCAGATCAAACAACCCGGTCATGTTTTGGCCGGGTTTTGTATTTTGGCAAGATTTTGAAAAAATAATATAAAAAATATCAGACAGAAAAAATATATTTTTAACCACTTTCATGATGGTGTCATGGATGGTAACACGGCGGTTATTTGTATTGTAACTATCTGATTTTATAAGAATGTTGGTGGAGCTGAGGGGGATCGAACCCCTGACCTTACGGCTGCCAGCCGTACGCTCTCCCAGCTGAGCTACAGCCCCACAACAGAAGATGGTGATTAATAATCGAAACAAAGATCCATGTCAACAAAAAAGTTTTTTTTTCTTAAAACAGCAAAGATGATTCTCATAAGAATAATATGTTGACACAAGGATTTGTGAAGCGATACTATGGAATGTTTTTTTATGATTTAATTATTGGAGAATTAAGGAGAAAGTGATGCTGCGTTATCTGCGTGAAAATACCGGAAACTGGATTATCAAGATTTTTCTTGGGATCATTGTCATTGTGTTTGTTTTTCTAGGCGTGGGATCCATGAATTCCAAGAAAAACAACAGCATTGCAATGGTCAATGACGAGGCAATCACCATCGAGGAGTTCCGGGATGCCCACAAACTAATGGTTGACCGGATGAGAGAACGATTCGGAGACAACCTGAATGATGACCTTCTGAAGGCATTGAATGTCAAGCAGCAGACACTCAACACGCTGATCGAGCAAAAACTTGTGGAAAACGAGGCAAAAAAACTGAAGGTTCTTGTTTCAGACAAGGAGTTAACCGATGCATTGTTGTCCATAAAAGCATTTCAGAAAGACGGTGTGTTTAATATAGAGCAATACAAAAAGGTCCTGGGTGTGAATTCCATGAACCCAGAAATTTTTGAAGATCGTCAACGTGCAGCCATGCGGGAGAACAAGATCCGGGATATGGTTTTGAGCGGGGTGATTGTATCGGACATGGAGGCCAGAAACTTTTTTGTTTTCGAGAACACAAAGGTGGCCGTAAATTATATCAAAATTGATCCAGACACCTTTACCGGAATTTCTCCCACAGAAACTCAGATAAAACAGCAGTATGAAGAGAATAAAGCCTTATACAATTCAGCCCCCCGAAAAAAAGCGATTTACCTGCAATTTTCTCCGGAAGACCACACCGATAAAGTGGTTGTTTCCGAAGAGCAGATTGGCAATTTTTATGAGCAGAATCTTGATCGGTTTAAAATTCCGGAAAAAGTTCAAGCCCGCCATATCCTGATCAAAGTGGAGGAGACGGCCGACGAAAAGACTGTGGAAACCGCAAGAGAGCAAGCTGAGAAAATTTATGAAAAGGCTGCCAAAGGAGAGGATTTTGCCGAGCTGGCCAAAGAATTTTCCCAGGGGCCGTCAAAGGATAGCGGCGGGTATATCGGTGTGTTTGAGAAGGAAAGTATGGTAAAACCATTTGGTGATACGGCTTTTTCTATGAAAGTTGGTGAAATCAGCAAACCGGTTCGGACCATGTTCGGATGGCATATCATAAAGCTTGAAGCCCGATTTGAAGCCACGGTTGAAACCCTGGCCCAGGCTTCTCCAAAAATCAAATCCGAGATAGTGGCCCAGGAACTTCAGAGCCTGGCCTATTACCAGGCAGGTGAAGCCTTTGATTCCATTGTTGACGGAGACGATCTTGAGCAGGTTGCTCTGCTTACCAAGAGAAAGGTGATGTCCACCGATATTTTCAGCGAAGACGGGAGCGGGCTTGAACTTGAAGACAATGCCGGGTTTGCCAAGGCCGCCTTTGCCCTTCCCAATGATGAGATCAGCGAAGTAAAACAGCTGGGAAACAAGTACTATTTAATCAAAGTGATTGAAACCATAGAACCAGCACTTCAGCCCCTGGAAATAGTAAAAGAAAGCATCGTCCTGACCCTGGGTTCGAAACTGCGTAAGGAAGCTGCAAAAGAAGCTGCTCAGGCCTTGTCAAAAAAAGCTGAGGCAGCCGGCACCATTGAACAATTGGCATCCCAGAATAATCTTGTCCTGCATGCCACCACACCCTTCACAAGAAGCCAACCTGTTGAGGGGATCGGCAGTGCGCCCGAATTGGTTAATGCCGCCTTTGGCCTGGACAAAGAAAACCCCATCCATTCTGAAGTGTTGGAAGCGGGACAAAACTTTTATATCATTGGATATAAGGAAAAACTGCTGCCTGAAGATGCCGGTATTGAAAATGCCCTTGGAGAGACAAAACAACAAATTCTCTGGATGAAACAAGGACAATACTTTGCGGCCTGGGTAGAAGAACTGAAAAGCAAAACAAAAATTCAAATTAATTCAGAACTTTTAAATTAGAGGATACCAGGGGTTATGAAGACCAAGGCTTTTGGAATAACCATGGGTATCCTGATGTGGGTGGTGCTTTTTTCCTGTGCTCCCAGACATCCGTTGCCCTTTTCCACTGATGGTCTTAGGAGTGATCCTGCCCTTGTCCATGGAGTTTTGCCCAATGGGTTCCAATATGTACTGATGGAAAATGCTACCCCCAAAGATCAGGTGAGCGTTCATCTGAACGTTTTTGCCGGCTCTGTCCACGAAACCGATGAGGAACAGGGGGTGGCCCATTATCTTGAACACATGCTCTTTAATGGGTCAGAGAATTTTAAACCCGGAGAACTGATCCATTATTTCCAATCCATTGGCATGGATTTTGGTGCGGATGCCAATGCCAGTACCTCTTTTTTTAATACCACCTATGATTTAACCCTTCCCAGGGGTGACCGTAAATACCTTGAAGATGCGTTTCTTGTCATAAAGGACTATGCAGGCGGCGCACTCCTGTTGGAAGCGGAAATTGACCGGGAACGGGGGATTATCCTGGCCGAAAAAAGGGAACGGGATTCTGTTTCCTATCGAACCTTTAAAAAGGAACTTGCTTTTGAACTGCCGGGTTCCCTTTTAAACAAGCGATTGCCCATTGGTAGCCCCTCTGTTTTAAATACAGCAGACAGAAAGCTGTTAAAGGGGTTTTATGACCGATGGTACAGGCCGGACAACATGGCCCTGGTCGTTGTCGGGGATATGGATATTAAAGCCACAGAAGAACTGATTAAACGCAAGTTTTCCGGATTGCAGTCCCGGAAACTGGTATCAGACAAAGCCGTGGACATTTCCTGGAAATCCCGGAAGGGGATTGCGGCATTTTACGATTATGAACCGGAAGCCGGTAAAACAGAAGTCACCATTGAAAGAATTTTCCATACGCCTTTTGAATTGGAAACCCATGAAAGGCTCAAGGAAATTTTTCTGGGTAATCTTGGGGATTCAATTTTTCAAAATCGTCTGGCCAGTATGATCAGAAAAGAAGTGGTCAGTTTTTCATCCGCATCGGTTTATTCCGGTACCTTTCTGCAGAATATCTCCATGGCAGCGGTCAATGCCGACTGCGAACCCGACAAATGGGAACAAAGCCTTGATCAATTGGAAAAGGCCCTCAGACAAGCCCTTGAAAATGGATTTTTACCCAGAGAGCTTGACCAGGCAAAGGCTGATTTTATTTCCAGGCTTGATACCGATCTTGCCCAGGCCGATACCCGAAAGACCTCCTACCTGGCCCGGTCGATTCTAGGGGCCATGAACCAAAACCGCATGTTTTTGTCTCCTTTGCAAAGGCAGGCATTGTTAAAGCCCTTTGTACAGGGATTAACCCTTGAACAGGTAAATCAAGCATTCACAGCCTCCTGGGCCGATGACCACCGGCTGGTGATGGTTACCGGGAATGCAAAAATTTCTGAAAACAAGCAAATGCCTGCTGATGCCAGGATTTTGGACCTTTATCGGAAAAGCGCAGCCCAGCCTGTGGAGACATTCACTCGATTTGACTCCAAACCATTTCCCTATCTTCCACTTCCGGAATCCAGGGCGAAAATTTCCAAGAAACGGGACAATGTGAAGGAACTTGGCATTGTTCAGGTTGACTTTCAGAACAATATCCGTCTGAATCTTAAGCAAACGGATTTTAAAAAAGGGGAATTTAAATTCAAGGTCGTATTTGGCCCGGGACAAGGGGCTGAACCGAAAACTTTGCCCGGATTATCGACCCTGGCAGAGGCTACCTTGCAAAACAGCGGTTTTCAATCCATGGATCCGGACCAGATCGGAGATGCTTTGGCCGGTAAAGATGTGAGTATCCAGTTTAATATCCAGGACAATTATTTTTCTTTTTCCGGATCAGGAGATCCCAAAGAAGCAGAACTTGTTTTTCAGCTCATTTATACCTACCTCAAAGATCCCGGGTTCAGACCCCAGGGACTGGCCCTTGCCAAGACCGGTTACAGACAAATGTACGAGGCCCTGAAAAGGACACCCGACGGCATCATGCGTATCAAGGGCAACCGATTTCTGGCCAAGGACGACCCCCGGTTTGGGATGACATCCCCGGACCAAATGGACAGGATCACCCTTGAACAGGTCGAAACCTGGCTTAAACCTTTTTTTGAATCATCTCCCATTGAAGTGTCTGTGGTTGGGGATTTTGATCCGAACACAGTTATTCACTATGGGGCCACCTATCTCGGGGCTTTGGAAACCAGGAAAAGCGTCCTTCTGTCGGAGGATTCACCCAAAACCGTTTTTTTTCCCGAGGGCGAAAAACGGGTCCTGGAGCTGGATACAAAAATAGACAAGGGAATGGTGAGAATTGCTTTTTTAACCGATGATTTTTGGGATATCGAAAAGACCCGGAAATTGTCCATTCTGGCAAAACTATTTTCCGAGCGCCTCAGAATAACAATCAGGGAAGAGCTTGGGGCTTCTTACTCTCCCTATGTATATAACGACCCTTCCCTTATTTACAACGGATACGGGGTGATGCATGTGGTGGTGAACGTGTTGCCGGAAAAAGCGGATGTCGTTTATCAGCAGGTGAAAAAAATCGTCAATGAGATTACCCGGCAGGGCATAGACAACCAGGAGTTGGAATTGGTGAAAAAACCACTTTTAAATCAGCTGTTGGTCCTAAGACAGACAAACGATTATTGGTTGAATTCAGTGCTGGCCAATTCAATTCAGCATCCTGAAAGATTGGACTGGGCCAACAATATGGTGTCGGACTATTCATCCATCACCAACAAATCCGTTTCATCTCTTGCCAACAAATATCTAAAAATGGAAAAAAGTGCACAGATTGTTATTCTTCCCGGAAAATAGCGACCAGGGTTCTTTAATCTTAAAGTCAAATTAGAAAGATCTTAAGACTTGTATTGCTCGGGCGGTTTTTCAATTTGTTCGGAGACATTATTCCGTAAATAATAGTCCAGATCAAAGAGTTGTTTGAAACTTAAATCCGTAAACTGTACATGGCGTTTCCTCACCTTCATGGAACTAAAAGACGGGGCATTGGTAATTTCATAGTCGGAAATGGTCTTAAAGGGCAGGTCTCCCACATAATATCCCATACTGCTCAGAAAAACAGCATTTTCCGGACTTTTTTCCGATTCTTTTTCATCACTGCTGGTATCGATATACTTAAACGAGAGTCCACCCATACTGATATCAAGGATTTGACCCAGCTTGTGAGAGTTGGGGCTGATTGCCGCATATGCCCCATCGACTGCCTTGTACCTTTTGTTTCTCCGTCTTTCGACGGTGCGTTTTCTTCCGACCATGAGAACGATTCCTTTTGATCAATGTTTTATCAGATTTGAAATCAATTATTCCTAAATTTGCACATTTTATGCCAGGAGTGTTTTAATGCCAATGATCAGGATAGATATAGGCCAATTCCCTTTGTATTGTGTCATTCTGGGTTGATTTTGCAAACAGATGGAGAAAAAATCAGCGAAAATTTCCATGCAATTAAAGTGAAAAATTGAATTTACAGGAAAATAAAGTTATAGAAATGGAATTTTTTTCCCAAAAATAGGGCATTTTTTCCTTAGACATTTTTTATACACTTTTGACAGGGATCATTGGGATGGGTCGGGATTAGAAATAGAAGAGAAAATACGCTCCCAGGTGGCTTGGATAACAGAAAAACCGAATCCCCGATACCGTAAAAAATTAAACATTTTTTTTTTAAACACCTCCATTTCAAGGTGCTGCCAGGACTTAATTTTAGGCAGGACCGCAAGAAGAGCCAATTCAAGGTCGTCATATTCAACCAGCAATGGGTCTATGATGGCACTTGCAATTCCTTTTTGGGCAAGCTCATACCCCAAGGCATAAATGGATTTGGGTTTATTTTTTTTTCGATTTTCCAGATAGTTTCGGGCAAAAAGCTTATCATCCAGATAATTTTCTTGTTTGAGCCATAGGATGGCCTGTTCAACAATCACGGGTGTAAACTCTTTTTTAGACAGGTAATTCTTGATTTCCTGAATGCTTCTCGACCGAATGGAAAGATACCCCATGGCCATACCCAAAGCCCTTTTTAGGGTGGGATCCATTTCCTTGAAAAGAGACATATCCTAAAGTTTTTTCCAGGTCATGGTTAAATTGGCCAGTTTAAGCGCGCCGGATATCTGAAAAATCGAGTGATGGGTAATCAACTTGTCCGGGGAAAAATCTATTTTAACCTTGGACACAATTTTGTCAGGGTAAAAAGATTCTTTTAGGAATGAAACAGTGCAATTAACAGGTTTAAATTCATTGAGAAGGCTTAACGGCATGGCTTCCATTGCCCATTGAACGTACACGGTATTGTTCACGTGCTGGTTCAGATCCATGTCATGGGCCCTGATTTTAAATTCGGATTCATGGTCAAACACATCAAAGTCATGATCATTTTTTTCAAGTTCCGGACAGCTTTGGGCCGGTGTCATTAGGTTTTTTGGAAGATGGGGGCTAAGGCGGACCGGCTTTGAATTTTCGGCTTTAACCAGTATCCAGATTCCCAAAGCGGAAATAAGTTCTTCCTGTTCCTGGTTTACAATGGAAACGTGTCTGAGTTCGTATAAATTTTTCCAGGGGGAGCGCCAGGTTTTGAGTTCCAGGGGGTCAAGCCAGTGGGGATTTTTATGGATCTGGATCTGATACCTGGATACCACCCATTTGAGTTGTTTTTTTGCCATATCCAATCCTGAAATACCGAGTTGGCTGCATTGCTGGGAGGCTGCATCCTGAAACATATTCAAGATTCGGTCAATTCTGACCTGGCCGTTCGCACCAATGGCTGAATAGGGAAGTTGTGTTTTCTGGTAAAAAATAGTGTCTGTATCCATTTTAGGGAAGTTTCTCCAACAATCTGACAGGTGTTTTTAGGATGTCTTCCAGCGTGTTGACCAATCCTTGTCCAACAGCAGACGGGCTAAGGGCGGTAATAACCGGGTCTGATATTGAACCGGTGGCCCGGGCAGGAATGGAAATCAATCTGCCGCTGAGCATGGTATTGACAACCGGAATATATTTTATAAGGGTATCAATGGTTTTAAAGGGAGCGATAAGGCAGGTCAAATCCATTTTATCGTTCAATGGATCAATCCAGCCATTAAAGATGAGGGCCATGTTATCCGCATCAATAACCGCTTTTTTTAGATGAATGATGCTCTCCTTGATCTCTGCTTCAACCGCAATGGTATGGTATCCGATTCCCTGTTTTGTTATATCGGCCAGTTGCAAAATATTGAGCACGGAAAGCAGGCGGGACAAGAGGGTCCATTTAAAAATTCTGCCATTGCCGGCATTGAAGGCCAGAATACCATTCTGGCTGCTTGAAATCTTATCGGAAGATGCTTGTCCCAAAAGGTCGCAGGTAAATGAATAGGATCCATCAATAAATTTGTTGTCATTGGTCTTTTCCAGCAGGCATGGGAGGGTATCCGCGAGATCATGATTTTCCATGGACCGGATCTTGAAATTGCTGATTACCGTGCTGTCCAGGGTTTCATGGGACACCATCAAGACACCTGTGGCTGAAATGTTACATAGGATGGCGTTGAGGATCTGAATTTGGGTTTTTTCCCGATCAAAAGAAATCCGGGCTTCTATGTCAGAGAAATCCCGGTTTTTATATCTCAGGTGTCGGGAGGTCAGGAACAGGGTTTTGTGGTCCAAAAGGGGTTGATTATTGGTTTTTTTCGGAAGGACTTCAATGGTTTTAAAGGAATCAAGGTTGATTTTTTCAGTATCCAGATGAAGGTTTAAGTCCTCATCTGTGAAAATTTCTATGGATTGCCCCATGGTAAAGGCGGATAGGCGGCCATGCAAAAACGAGTTTTTGATCAATATTTTTTCCAAGGTTTGGGTATTTAACACCCCTTCAAAATTGAGCAGGGCTTTTGATCTATCTTTGTTAAGTGCTATGATGGCATCTGACATCCTCTGATCCTTGAGCGTTAAACGTCTTGGATATAGGTCTGAAACAGTTGTTCCGATCAGATCAAAGGATAGGGTAGGACCTGAAAGAAAAGAGGCCTGACCCTGAAACGCAGTTTTGTCTTTTTTGTTTTCAAAAGTTGCCCCAAAAACCTGTAAAGGAACCTGAAGACTTTTCAAATTGGGGAGATCAATGGCATGGGAAAGCCAGGATAAATCTTCTATACCTGCCTTAAGATCCGCTATTTGAATCCGTTTTTCTGTTGCTTGAAAACCGTATGAAACAGCCTTTACCTGTTTTTTTTCAGGGGAAAACCCGATGGCGATATCCCTGCCAGATCCCTTGATGTCAAACCGCCAGTTTCCCGGGTCAAAAACAGGGCCCTCCAGACGAATGTTGTCTGCAAGAATCTCGCCCGTAAGGGTTTTGACCGGGGAGATCCATGACAAAATTTTTTCATGGGAGGTGATCCAGGGAAGTATTTCATCCAGGTTGATATGGACCGGTCCGGAACTGATATCAAGGGAGGGGAGGTTTTGAAAATCCACAATTGCACTAAGGTTTTCAACAAGACTGCCCTCAAGGGACCCAAACAAATCTTGGATGACCACCCTGTCTGTGTCATATGAAAAACCTGCTTTTGTGATGATGAAGGGCAGCGGAATTCGATCATAGAAACCTTTGGCAGTCAAAATCTGGGCTTGTACCTGAACCCGAAGCTTTTTTTTCATACTCTCCATACCCAGTTTGAGCACCCCGTCTGCCTGGCCCGACACCTGGCTGACCCTTGCCAGTTCTTTGGCAAGCAAGGTGTCCGGCAGAAGGGAAATCAACACCTGGGGCAGGGTGGAAAGGTCTGAGAGAAGGTTAAATTCACCGTTAAAAGGGATATCTTCATGGTTCATCAGATCAATTTCAAGTTGTCCGCTTTTGATGGTGGCGTTGCTGATCCGGCCACTTTTGGCCTGGATATGAAGAACGCCTTTTTCAAGGACAGCATCCCCCTGGACGTTTTCAGCGATCAACGGCGTTTCCGGTATTTTGACCCGGCTGTTTACAGCCGACCCTGTCAGGAAAAGGTTTTTCCCGTCAAAAAGGGTGGAAAGGGTGTTGCTTGAAAAATCTACCTTAACTTTCTCGGCTGTCCCTTCCCTTAAAATATCAAACAATTGACTTACCACCTCGTTTGATCCTATGAGGCCTAAGCATACCTGTCCGGCCTGGGCAATATCAATGTCATCACCAATAAAGCTGATGGCAGACAATTTGGCTTTTTTGTCATCAATAAAATTGATGCCGACCCTTCCACGGGGATAGGACAAGACAACCGGGTTGAGTTCTACTGATAGCAGATCCCTGGAAAAATGAAATTTCAAATCCAGCAGGTCACCTGCCAGGGGGGTCTTGGGAATCTTTTGGGCCAGAACCCGGGGAGCTGTAATCTTTAGATTTCCGGTCAGTTTTCCTGCGCCATCCAGCATCAATAAAATATTGATCCTATCGGCAATAACTGAATCAATGCCTATGTTCTCTATAAAAGGGGTATCCATAAATTGATCTTTTTGGACATGCAGGCCAAGGATCTGTGCTTTGAGGACCAGCGACTGATTGACATTGGACACAAAGACAGAACCATTCAAGGCCTCAGAATATTCTGTCTGCATATTTTGGATTACCAGCTCAAGCGTATCGTTGCTGTCTGGAAAAAGTGCGAAAAGGTGTTGGATTTTTTCCCTGGGAAGCGCCAGAGAAAAGGGATGGTCCAAGCTTAGTGAATCCGGGGTGTTTTTGGGGGAACGATATCGAATCTTTGGCCGGTCCAATAAAACTTTTGAAACAGCCGATTTTCCCTGTATGAATTTCACCATATTAATATCAATACGGACAGTTTCTATATTCAGGGCAACCAATGGATTAAAGGATACTTCCTGATCTCTGAAACAAATGGAAGGTTGTGGCAGAAATGAAAAATCAATTTTATCCGGATTGATTTTAACACCGGTTTTTTGTTCAATAAGAAAAGAAACTTTATGTTTAACACGGGACGAATTGGCGATCTTCTCAAAGATATAGGGAGACAGCAGCACCAGGGAAAAAATCAGTGCCGTTGAATAGAGAGCGGCTCTTTTAATTCCTTGTCCGGACACAGGTATGCTCTATCAACAAAATCAAACTTTGCCGGTAAACGGCGCATTTACCGGCAAAGTCATGGGTTTTTTATTCGGTACGACTGGTGATTTCAACAATATGGTATCCAAAATCGGTTTTTACAGGTCCATGAGGGGTTCCGACGGCCTGGTTAAAGACAACCGTATCAAATTCAGGAACCATCTGCCCTGGGCCGAATTCTCCCAGGTCTCCTCCCCTTCGGCCCGAGGGACATTTGGAATGCTGTTTTGCAAGTTCAGTGAAGTCTTCACCCGCAATAATTTTTTCAATCAATTCCTTACACAGGTCTTCGTTATCTACAAGTATATGTCTTGCACTGGCTTTTGCCATAATCCATCTCCATTTTTTCTGTTCGCTAAAAGGTTAGTGTCAATGTGTTCCAGTATAAGGATCACATCATTTTTTTCAAGTGTTTTTGTTACCAGGTGTATCCAAGCCTTGCTGCAATCGTTATAAAGTCTCCCATCACCAACTGGGTTTGTTCCATGATGATCTCTTTATAATCCTTAAGCTTTATACCGTCGTCATCCAGAGATTTAAGGGGCTCTTTTCCGAGGGCCATCCGGTATTCGTTTTCGTTTTCAAGCTCCTGGGCAGAATACAGGTCTACTTTTTCCCTGCGTTGGGCAAGGTTTAACGACAGGGTTTCCTGATGGTTCAGCTGGTCGGTCAGCTCGATTCTGTTCTTCAGATACACCATGCCGGGGTCGTGGCGGACACGTTCCTGGTATTCCTTTGAAAGGGCTTGATACACAGGTTCCAGTTGTTTATAGGCCTTGTATTGTGTCTTGGTGATTGTATCCCAGAGCAGGGCGCCCTCCAGGGAGCTTTCTCCGGTATCCTTGATTTTATAAATCTGGGGATAGTTTAAGTCGGGCGCAACGCCTTGGTTCTGGGTGCTTTCTCCCGATACCCGGTAGAATTTGGCAGTGGTCAGTTTTAATTTTCCCTCGCCCAAAGGCTTGAGTTCCTGAACCGTGCCTTTGCCAAAGCTGTTTGTCCCGACAATGACACCCCTGTTGTAATCTTTGATGGCTCCTGCAAATATTTCAGAGGCAGAAGCACTCATTCGGTTGATCAGAACGACCAGAGGGCCCGTATATTCAATGGACGGATCTTCATCATAAAGACGGGTAATCCTTTGTTTTGTCTTGATTTGCACAGTTGGGCCGGACTTAAGAAACAGACCGGTCAGATCATTGGATTCTTTCAGGGAACCGCCGCCATTGTCCCGAAGATCCACAATCACACCATCAATATTTTCTTGCTTAAGCTCAAGCAAAAGTTTTTGAACATCTTTTGTGGTGCTCTTGTAATCTTTTTCACCCCGGTGATAGGCGGCAAAATCTATATAAAAATTGGGGATCTCAATAATGCCTATTTTAAAGTTTAAGGTGCCGCGTGTAAGGGTGACCACCCGCTTTTTGGCAGATTGTTCCTCCAGTTTTACCTTGTCCCGCAAAATACTGATGGTGGTGGTGGAATCGGCTTTTTTGGCCGGAATAATCTTTAAGCGGACATAGGTGTTCATCGGCCCGCGGATGAGCTTGACCACATCATCAATCCGTTGTCCAATGGTATCCTTCATCTCCCCGTCTTTTCCCTGACCCACCCCGATGATTTTATCTCCCGGCATGAGAAGATGTGATTTGTCGGCCGGCCCCTTTGGGATCAGACGAACCACCTTGGTATATTCGTATTCATTTTGAAGGACAGCACCAATACCTTCCAGGGAAAGACTCATGTGAATGTCAAAATCTTCAGACACCCGGGGCGCAAAATATTGGGTGTGTGGGTCAAAGCTATTGGTTACACTGTTCATGAACAATTGAAACACATCATCCGTATTGGTCTGGGCGAGTCTTGTCAGTCGACTGGTATATATTTTTTCAAGGGAATCGGTTATCTTGGCATTCTCCTGATTGTCCAGTTTCAGTGTAATGATATGATTTTTTAATTCATTCTTCCACAAAGGATACAGATCTTCCGGACTTTTTTGAAATGGCCTGGATTCATTGTCTACGGCCATCACATCATCCAGATCAAAGGCCATGTCCTTTTCCCATGTTTTGATCAGCTTCAGAATATATTCAAGACGAAGGGTTGACCGGGACAAGTAAAGATTGAAAATGTCATAGGCGGGTGTGAGGACCCCATTTTTTAAATGCCTGTCAAATTGGTATTTATACTGGCCAAGCGTGTCCATATCTTCCTGGGTGAGCAGTTGCCGATAGGGATCCAGGCTTTTGATATAGTGGTCAAAGATTCGAACAGATACCACTTTGTCCAGTTTCTTCCCAAGGTAGTGGTATTGTTCAAGGGCGCTGACAATTTTCACACACTGGATTGAATGGGTTTTTAAAGGTGCAATTGGAGGTGTCTGGGCAAATCCTCTTTCAATCATAAAAGGGGAAACCAACAGAAGACTTAAGACCAACAGATACTTAAAATAACAAAAAGGGGTGTAGCGTTTAAATGGTTTCATTGGCTGATTCAATATCCTTTGGTGTTTCAAAGCTGATTTTACCGATTTTTCCGGAACGAAGATCCCGGATCAACAGTTCAGCGGATTTTTGGTAATTGACAATCCCCCCTTTGTTCAAGCATCCTCTGGCGGTACCGATCTTTTCGATCAGGTCTGACGCATCTTTGGGGATATGATGGAGGAAGGTATATCTTTCCAGGAGCAGATTTGGATAGGTTTCAAGCAAAAGGTCTGCAACAAAAAAACCAATCTGGCTGTAATCCAGGGCGGTGTCGGAAATCGCTCCGGAAGCGGCAAGAATAAAGGCCCTTTTTTGGGGTTCGATAATCGGCCAGAGAATGCCCGGGGTATCATAGATATCAATATTGTTTTCAAGGCTTGTTCGCTGTTGCTGCCGGGTGATGGCCGGGACATTCCCGGTTTTTGCTATTTTTTTCCCGACCAGGGTGTTGAGAATCGTAGACTTGCCTGTATTGGGAATACCCACCACAATGACTTTGACTTTTCTTGCCCGATTTCGGGTTACCTGGGAAATGCAATACTGTAACGCCTTTTCAACCTGGTTTTTTTGGCTTCCGCACACGGCGATTGCCGGCAGCTTCCGGTGATGTTCAAAATAGGAAAGCCAGTTCTGGGTTGTAACCGGATCTGCAAGGTCGCTCTTGTTCAAAACCTTGATCCTGGTTTTATCCTTGCATAAATCGTTGACCAGGGGGTTTTCACTGGCAACGGGAAGTCTTGCATCCAGAATTTCCAAAACAGCATCCACCTTTGAGATGGAGTTTTTTAATAATTTTTTTGTTTCCAGCATATGGCCTGGAAACCATTGAATATTCATTGTTTTATTCTTTTTATTTGTTTGATTTGGTTGATTTCCTGCTCAAGGCGTTTGATTTTATCTCCATCGGTCTCTTTTTGGAAAAAGTAAAGACAGGAAAAAAGGACGGCAATGAGACTGCTGCCCAAAAAACCAGCAATTCCAATGCAGATAAAGGTCTCAAACCAGGGCATTTGGTTGAAATATCCAACGGCCCACCCGGCCGTAAGGCTGAAAATAAAAATAACGCCAAAAATAATATACATAGGGTCAGTTACCGTGTGTTTGTCTGTTATCCAAGCATGTCCGTTAATTGGGAATGAAGATCCGGGTTTGCCGCGACAATTCCTTTTTCGGGAAACTCATTGCAGCCTAGAAAGTCTGAAACCTTTCCTGCGGCTTCTTTTACGATCAGAACGCCTGCTGCAATGTCATAAAGATTCAGATTCATTTCCCAGAACCCGTCCAGTTTTCCGCATGCCACATAGCAAAGATCAATGGCAGCAGAGCCATACCGTCTGATATCCCGCAGTTTTGGCACAATGGTATTGAAGTAGATCAGATTGTTATGGGTAAGTCCATCCCGGAGACAGGCAAAGCCTGTAGCCATAACCGCATCCATGAGAACCTTTGTATCGGAAACATGAATGGGAACATCATTTAAAAAAGCACCTTTGCCTTTTTCACCATGGAACAGCTGGCCTAAAACCGGTGCGTAAACAGCTCCCAGAATGAGTTCTCCATCCTTTTCAAGGGCAATGCTGACCGCATAGAAGGGTTGTCCGTGGAAAAAGGAAATGGTACCGTCAATGGGGTCTATAATCCATAAAAACCGACTGGAACTACCGGATCTGCCCGTCTCTTCCCCCAGGATATCATGGTCGGGATACCGTGATGTTATCTCACGGATAATAAAGGCTTCCACTTTTTTATCCGTGATGGTCACAAGATCTTTGGGGTTTTTAAATTCAACATCACTGATTTTCAGATTGTTATGTTCTTTTAAACACATCTCACCGGCACGGGTGATCAGGTTTTTTAAAAAGGATATCAAGTCAGCACCACATTCATTGTTATTATGTTCTAAATGTCGGATTATGGCATATAAGGATGCATTTGAAAAGACAAAGGTTTGCAGGGTGATGGTTGTGGCACTGGTGTGGGGCAAGCGCTTCTTGTTTTACATTCAACGCTTGGAGATTGCCGAAAATTGACATGCTGTGTCTTCATTGACTTTGGCAGAGGGTTTTGTCATAATTGGTAATTCGTAAATCAATTAAAAAATCAGGATTGCGTATGATACAGCCCGGTCTCTTTGCTTTTAGATGTTTAATGGTGCTTGGGTTTTTTGTTTTCACAGGGGGTGGGATTTGCCAGGAGGGAGATCCAGTTCCCCAGATTCGCCAAGTTCCTTTTTTGATGGACAGCCTTGTGTTTCCGGAAAAAATCAAATTATGCGGTATCCAGATCCCCATTGAAATTCCGGAAGTCAGACACCGCCTGGAAAAAGAGGTGCTTTTAGCGGTTCATAACAGTCCCCAGGTCATCTTATGGATCAAACGTTCCGCCCGATATTTCCCCCATATTGAAAAAATACTGCGACAGGAAAATATGTCCCTGGATTTGAAATATGTGCCGGTTATCGAAAGTGCCTTAAGACCCCATAGCAATTCTGAAAAAGGGGCGGTCGGATATTGGCAGTTTTTAAAAAGCACGGGTGAACGGTATGGATTAAAAATCGATGGACAGGTTGATGAGCGGAAAAATATTTTCAAATCCACCCGGGCTGCCTGTTCATATCTTAAGGAATTGAACGCTGAGTTCGGGTCCTCTCTGCTGGCACTTGCCGCTTACAATATGGGAGAATTCGGTTTGCATACCGAGATAGAGGCCCAGGAAAACAGGGACTTTTTTTCCCTTTACCTTCCCCTTGAAACCCAGCAATATGTATTTAAAATCATCGCCGCCAAATTGATACTGGAAAATCCAGAAAGATATGGGTTTTTCCTGGGACCGGAAGATTTGTATCCTGAGTTTCGCTTTTCCATCATCAATTTTAATTTAAAGACCCAAGTCCCCATTTTAATGGTTGCCCAGGCTGCTGAAATTTCATTTAAAACCATCAAGGATATGAATCCAGAAATCAGGGGCTATTCCCTTGATTCCGGGAAAATCACGCTATTGGTTCCAGAGGGAAAGGAGAAGGGGTTTGAGGAAAGATTCTTCAGGTTACATGCCGAATGGCCCCAAAAGCACAGGACAAAAATCCATGTGGTCAAACCGGGAGAAAGCCTTACGGCTATTGCCCAACGGTATAATATGTCCTTGCCGTCCTTGTTGCGGTTAAACAATTTTGTATTTAAAGAGGTTATCCACCCGGGTGATAGACTGCTGGTCCGGTGAGGGGCTATTCCGAATCGCCAACAAATTCTTTTTTAGGTTTCTGCTGTTTTTTTAAACAAGCTTTGTCTTCCCGGATAATGGCGCATAATTTAGGATTGTGTAGTTCTTTGCAGGTGGCATGATTATAGAGCGGGCATTCAGGATGTTGTTTGGACATATTTATTCCTTTTTAATTAGCTACCCTCAAGATAGCCAATATATACCCTAAAGTCCGTAATCTTTCAAGGCGTTTTCCATGAGAAAGCGGTCTGAGACGCACAGGGAAGAAAGGCAGAAAAGAAATTCTATCAGGCTTGGGATGGATATGGACTGACTAAAACCGCCCAGATGGGGGCCTGTTATCAGAATAATGTCCTGGTCGCCCCGTACATAGGGATGGGGGTTTGGTATGCCTCTTTCCAAGAGAAATCGAGAAAATTGGCTGTCTGTCATGGTCTGTTGATCCTGAATCCGAAGTATCTCTTCCATGTCTTCGTCCCTGCCCATTTTTTCAATAAGGGAATCTATCAATTCGGGTAAGCCCTTAAACAGACAGGTATTCGGTTTTTGTCCGGTAATGCCTTCGTAATATCGTTCAACAACACCCTTTACCAGATCTGTAAACAAGCCTTTATCAAACAGGTCGCGAGTGTCGCAGGGGCCGGGGCTTTCTTTTGTTCCTCTTTTTAAGGGGGCCTTGTTTCGAAAATAACTGCCAATCACCAAAACAAAACTTAAGATATGTTCCCCAATGTAATGGCCCAAGGATTTGCTATCGTTCATGCGGATCAAGTGTTCAAAATCCCTTAATCCGGAGGAGGCAAAATTCGGATACTGGCAGGAGTCCAGCCATTGATCCAGGCGCCCTCCCTGCTCCCAGAGATAGGCGCCATTGTCATTGCGCCGGCCTTGTTGCACTCTGTTGTGAAACAAGGGAATCAGGGCAGTGTGAATGATTCCCTTAGCGGTCAGGTTGCCAAGCAGGTGGGCATTCCTGAAAAAAACTTCTTTTATCTGGTCATTGGAAAAATTATTCTCCACTACATTTTCATTGGGATACTCAAAGTATCGGGCCTGGGCATAATAAGCAATGGCAACAGGTTTGAAACAAACCGGCTTGTCATTTAAAAGAGAACCTGAAACAGGGTTGATTTCAAACAAAAATTGACCGTTAATTCTGACAGGGCAGGGGATATGAAACCCGGATAAAGGGCTAATCGGGTGCAATTGTAAAAAATCCATCCAAAGGATTTCATTGGCCAGTTCCGCCACATTGGTCGCGGAGTTTGCAAATTTTATGGTCCCCACGCCTTTGCTCCGTGTTCGGACGGTGAGGCTTCTGCCCTGCCATTTTGCAGACAAGGGGTCATGGTCCGGAAAGCAGGATAAAATTTTTTCAAGGGAGATTTTCAACGGGGGTGACACAACTTCAGGGAGATCCGGCTGGGTCAGAAGGCGTACCGGCAGTTTTGCAAGGGCCTGGGCAACCGCTCTCTGACGTTTTCCCCTGGCTGTGACCAGTATTTCCTGGAGTTGGGGTATGATTCTTTTGGCCACAGGAACCTGGATATTTTGTGCCATCCGGATCAGGGCCAAGGCCGCCTCTATGTAAAGGAACAACACCTGTTTCTGGGAATTAAACCGGTCTGATTCAATGAGAAAAATCAGGGCGTTAAGGGTGGTATCTGTGATGGAATCCGGAAAGGTTTCCATTCGGGTGCAAAGGTATTGAAGGGCCATATAGGCAGCAGAAAAATCAAGTTTCTGATCTAACAACTGGGCTTCTGTATGGATACGATCCCTGTCGTCAAAGGGAACCATGGAAAACCATTGGTCCTTATTGCTTCAAGGGTTGTTCTGATATGTTTCCCGACTTGATGTTGCCGGTATCAAGCTGGGGAGACGGTTTCGTGTCCGAAGATTGTGTTTTATCCGTTGTTTTAACAGGTGCCGGAGAACTGGAAGTTCTTTGGGCCAGTTTTGTCTCTAGTTCTTTGATTTTTCGTTCAAAGGATTGCTGCATCTGGTTGAAGCGGCTGTCCAGTTCTTTTCCGGAAAGCTTTTCCAATTCCATGGCTTTGAATTTTTTGTCCAGAAGACTTGTGGTTTTCCCCAATTGTCCCAGTTGTTCTTCATATGCCCTAAGTTCCGCAAGCCCGGAGTCAAACTTTTTTTTAAAAAGACTGATTTCCTCTTTGATCTGGTCGGCGTTTTCTTTGAACTGGGCATTGTTTTCTTTAATGGAGGCCAAAAATTTAACATTGACAGCTTCCAAAGCCAACTGATTTGACTTGTTCTGACTGGTATTTTTCTGAATGCCTTCACCAAGCTTTGCCATGGCAGTTTCCATGGTTTTTGCGTCTGCTTTTGAGGATGACAGTTTTGTCAGCTGAGTTTCCAGGGTTTCTTGTTTTTTGCTCAGCACAGGCAGCTGCTGGTCCAGTTCAAATTTGTTTTTGGCAATCCGCACATCCAGGGCATTTAATTTTTCCTCCAGCTGCTGTGCTATTTTCTCCACCTGAATTCTTTTGGTTTCATCCACATCCACAACCCGTTCTTTCATATCCAGGTAGATAAAAATAAGAATGGCACAAATCAGGCAGGGAATGATCACGGAAATAAGGGTCACCCGGTTGGCCAATTTTTCAATCTTCAAGGTATTAATTTCCTGACGATACTCCGAGGATTGAAGGTTTTCAGAAGTATCCTCTTCCATAATGCGCGAGGGATCATTTCGATAATCGTTTAGATTCATGGAATCCATGGTGGGTTTATCCTGTTTTTTTGGGGGTCTATTCCCATTCTATGGTACCGGGCGGTTTGGAGGTTATATCAAACACAACCCGGTTGATTTTGTCCACTTCATTTATAATGCGATTGGAAATTTTTCCCAAAAGATCGTGGGGCAGTTTTGCCCAGTCTGCCGTCATGGCATCATTGCTTGTGACCGCACGGATGGCAATGCAATTGGCAAAGGTTCTTTTATCGCCCATGACGCCAACGCTTTTGATTGGCAAAAGCACAGCAAAGGACTGCCAGAGTTTTTTATAATAACCGGCAGCACGGATTTCTTCCAAAAGAACGGTATCGGCCTTCCGAAGTATATTCAGTCGCTCTTCCGTGATCTCTCCCATGATTCTGATGGCAAGTCCAGGGCCTGGAAAGGGCTGTCTCCAGATCAATTCCTCATTGATGCCAAGGGTGAGCCCCAGTTTTCTGACCTCATCCTTAAACAGAAGCTGCAGGGGCTCAATTAATTTCAGGTTCATTTTTTCTGGAAGCCCGCCCACATTATGGTGAGATTTGATAATGGAAGTGGGGCCGCCAAAAGCGGATTTGGATTCAATGATATCCGGATATAGGGTTCCCTGGCCCAAAAATTCTGCGCCGTCAATTTTTTTGGCTTCTGTGTCAAAAACATCAATAAAGTGTTTGCCAATGATTTTGCGTTTTGTTTCCGGGTCTGTCACCCCTTTTAAGGCTGTTAAAAATTTTTCCCTGGCATCCACAAATTTAATGTTCAAATCCAGCTTGGCGGTCAGGCTTTTTTCAAGGTTTTCTTTTTCATTTTCCCTTAACAGACCATTGTCCACAAAAATACAATGCAAATTTTTTCCAATTGCCTTGTGGATCAGGGTGGCGGCTACGGATGAATCCACACCGCCGGAAAGACCCATAATCACCTTTTTGTTTCCGACAGCACTCTTGATCTGGGCGATGGCACCATCGGAAAAGGATTTCATATTCCAGTTTTTTTCACATGCGCACACATCAAATAAAAAATGATGTATCATCAGGGAGCCATTAACAGAGTGTTCCACCTCCGGATGGAGCTGGAGTCCGTAGAACCTTTTTGTATGGTTTGCAATGGCTGCAATTTTTGTGTTTTCAGTGGATGCCGTCACCACAAAATCTGGGGGCAATTCTTCGGCAGAATCTCCGTGGCTCATCCAGCATTGAAATGAATTCCCCATATCCGTAAAAAGAGGTCGTTCTTCTTTTACAGTTAATTGTGCAAATCCGTATTCTCTTTTGTCTGCCCTTCGTATGGTCCCGCCCAGGGCATGGACCATGAAGTGCATACCATAGCAGATACCCAGAACCGGGATACCCAATTCAAAAATGGATGTATCGATGGTGGGGCTGTTCTCTTCATAGATGGACGAAGGCCCGCCGGAAAGGATGATCCCCACCGGATTCATTGCCTTGATTTTTTCAACGGAAATGCCCGAAGGTTCAACCTGACAATAGACCCCATTCTCCCTGACGCGCCTGGCAATCAGCTGGTTGAATTGTGAACCGAAATCAATTACAATTATCATAAATTCTATCCTAGAATGATTTTTAGTTTCAAATCTTAATATTTCCTATAATATGGATAAAAAAGCAAGATGTTTTTATCTGGATCTTGCCAATATGGTGTTATTGTGCTTTATTGGGGACCATCCCAAAATATTGTAAATTAATATGTTAACATTAGGAGTAATGGATGTATCTAGCCAGTGACTTAAAAAAAGGCCTTAAGTTTGAAATTGATGGAGAACCCTATGTTGTTGTGGGGTTTGAGTTTAAAAAACCAGGCAAGGGACAGTCCTTGTATAAATGTAAACTCAAAAATATGATCACAGGCAACCTGTTTGAGCGAACCTATAGGTCTGGAGATAAATTTGAAAAAGCAGATCTTGAAGAGCAGGAAATGGAATACCTGTATGCGGACAAGGGTTCCTATTTTTTTATGAACACCTCAAACTATGAACAGATTGCTTTAACAAAGGAGCAGGTGGGCGATGCCACGGATCTGATCAAAGACAACACAGTTTGCACCATTCTTCTCTACAATGGTCAGGCCATCGGGATAACCCTTCCCAACTTTATCAATCTTGAGGTGACGGCTACTGAACCCTGGGCCAAAGGAGATACGGCAACGGGGAGCACTAAACCTGCCACCCTTGAAACAGGATTTGAAGTTCAGGTTCCCCCGTTTATTGACCAGGGACAGAAGGTTAAGATTGATACAAGAACCAGGGAATATGTTGAACGGGTGAATGAATAATTCCATAAAAACAGAGTCTTCCATACAACGGATTCTGGTGGTAGACGATGAAAGCAGCCTTCGGCTGCTTTTGACAAAGGCCCTTACCCGGGCAGGGTATGTCTGCGATCAAGCCCCGGATGCTGAAATTGCATTGGAGATGATCAAAAGTCAGCAGAATCCTCCCTTTGATCTGGTTATCTCTGATATTTCCATGCCCGGAATGGATGGGATTGCCTTGCTCAAAACAATAAAAGTTTTGTTTCCGGATATTGCTTTTATTATTATGACAGGGTATGCATCGGACTATTCCTACGTGGATATTATGGATGCCGGTGCGTCGGATTATATGACCAAACCCTTTAATATCAATTCCTCCTTGGCAAGAATCGCCCGCATTGCCAGGGAAAAAACAACAGTGATCAATCTGAATCAGACAAACCTGCAATTGCGTGCGACCATCGAGCGGGCCCATCATCTGGCAATAGAAGCAAAGGACGCATCCCGGGCCAAAACTTTTTTTCTGGCTTCCATGAGCCATGAGATCAGAACCCCTTTAAACGGCATTGTGGGGTATACGGATATGCTGCTGGATACCCCTTTAAATGCAGAACAAACCTTGTTTTTGAAAAATGCCAGAATTTCCTGCGATACCCTCCTATCGGTTGTCAATGATATCCTTGATTTTTCAAAGGTGGAATCTGGCAAGCTTTCCCTTGAATCCATTGACTTTGACCCTGAAGTGCTTTGTTTTGACACCCTTGATGTGATCAGACCCCAGGTGGACGAGTCAAAGGTTGAATTGCGCTGTTGTATTTCCGATACAGTGCCCGGAATGGTAAAGGGGGATCCCCACAGGTTTCGCCAGGTGCTCCTGAATCTGTTGGGCAATGCCGTCAAATTTACCCCGGAAGGGTCCATCACCCTGGAGCTGGATTCACTAGAGTCGGATACGGATACGGTCAAACTTACGACCAGGGTTTCCGATACGGGCATCGGCATCTCTTCAACGGAACTGGATACCATTTTTAAGCCCTTTGTCCAGTCGGAAGACGATATCACCAACCGCTATGGCGGTACAGGTCTCGGCCTTGCCATCAGTAAAAATATTGCCAAACGAATGGACGGTGATCTGTGGGTAAAATCCCAAAAAGACAAGGGATCAACCTTTTATTTTTCAGCCGCGATGACCAAAGCTGAACCCAAAAAGCAGGACCGGGTCAGACCTTCGGGACTTAAGGGGAAAAGGGTTCTGGTCAGTACCACAACCTGGGATACCTTTGAACTCTTAAACCATGAATTGTTACAGGCCGAAATGAAGGTGCATCATGAATCCTGGGATAATTTCCCCTTGTTTTTGACCACCCCGGCGGCCCGGGATTTTGATCTGGGGATTATCGATTTCGGAAAATCAATAAAACCCACATCTCCGGATCTTTCACATCTGCTTAAAAAATTTTCCCCAAAAGACTTTGACTTTGACTGGATCGCCTGCTGTGTCCCTTTCCCTGGAATTGCAAAGGGATTTAAAACAGCAGGATTTAAAGGCTATTTATCAAAACCGATCCGAAGGCAGACATTGATGGAAATGGCGGCCTATGTCATGGGAATGGACAAGAATCCACACCCGGAGAAGGGCCGTGAATCCAGTCAGTTGTTAACGGTTCATTCCCTGGCTGAAAACCAGAAATACGGCGTATCCATCCTCCTTGTGGAAGACAATCCGGTCAACCAGAAAATGACCAGCCTGATGCTGTCAAAGGCCGGGTATTGTGTGGAAGTTGCAGGAAACGGAGAGGAAGCCCTTGAATTGTTCAAAAAAAGTCCAGATGGATATGACCTGATATTGATGGACATTAACATGCCCAAAATGGATGGACTTGAAGCCACCCGGCAGATTCGTTCCCTTGAAATGAAGTTCACGCCCAAAACCAGGATACCCATCCTGGCCCTGACCGCAAATGTATTGAATGATTTTAAAGAAAAATGTCTGGCGGCAGGAATGGATGACTTTCTGACCAAACCCATTAAACGGGACCTGGTATTTGAAGCGTTACAAAACTGGTCCCGTACAGGAGAATGATTTTTAAAAATTCCCTATTCTTCGGAAGGGGCCTGGGGTAAATTTTCCTTATGTTTGCACTCTTTGTTGGGGCATTTTAAAAATTTGCCTTCCCGTTTGTTTTCCTTTTCAACAAGGAAAAGAGACCCGCAGTCCGGACATTTTTTGTTGACAGGCCTATCCCAGGAGGCAAAGCTGCAGTCCGGGTATTTGGAGCAGCCGTAAAAAATCTTTCCCCGCTTGGATTTTTTTTCAATAATGGTCCCCCCACACCCGGGCTCAAAACAAGAAACCCCTGTGTCTGTGTTGGAATTTTCCTGACCCACGGACTCGGTGTGTTTGCATTCCGGATACCCGGTACAGGCAAGAAACAATCCAAATCTTCCCTCCTTTTGAACCATGGGTTCTTTGCACATGGGACAGTCTTTGACCGGGGTATTGTCTTCGATTTTTTCAACAATGGAAATATTGCCGCGTTCATCCCTCAGATAGTTGCTGGTAAAAGAACAGTCCGGATATCCTGTACAGGCAAGAAAATGACCATTCCGACCGATTTTTATGTTCACGGCTTTTTGGCACAAAGGACAATTAATACCGGTTTCAACGCCCACTCCCTTGACGCTGACCATTTTTTCACCGGCATCATCCAGGGTTTTTTTGAAACCATCGTAAAACTCGGTCAAAAGTGCAACCTCATTTAGCTTGCCGCTCTCCACATCATCCAAATTGTTCTCCATCTGGGCGGTAAAGGATATATCCAGAAGCGTGGGAAAGGAGGCCACCAACAAATCATTTACAATAAATCCCAGTTCACTGGGGACAAAATACCGGTTCACCAGGTCCACATACCCTTTGTCCTGGATGACACTGATAATGGAGGCATAGGTACTGGGTCTTCCAATGCCGTTTTTTTCAAGCTCTTTGACAAGGGAGGCTTCTGAAAACCGTGGCAATGGCTTTGTAAAATGCTGTTTGGGGTCCAGTTTCCGGGTTTTGAGAACAGCCCCTTCTTCGACAACCGGCAATGCCTGTATCTCTTTGTCCGTGTTCTTTTCCTCAGTGGCATACACTTCCATAAATCCAGGAAACCGAACCGTGGAACCGCTCACCGAGAAAAGATAGGTATCTGTTGCCTTGATCATGATGGATTTTTGATCAATGAGTGCCTGGGTCATCTGGGAGGCGACAAATCGTTTCCAAATCAGGTCATAGAGCTTGAACTGGTCCTCGGACAGAAAGGAGGCCAGCTTTGCTGGGGTATTGAATACCGATGTGGGCCGGATGGCCTCATGGGCATCCTGAACCTTGTTCTTATTTTTAAAGAATCGGGGATTTTTGACTGCATAGTCCTGGCCGTAGTCTTTGGCAATGAGTTCCAGGGCCTCCTGGGCAGCTTCCGGTGCGATACGGACCGAGTCGGTACGCATATAGGTGATCAGACCCTCTGGCCCTTTGGAACCGATTTCAATCCCTTCGTAAAGCTGCTGGGCCACCACCATGGTTTTTTTTGCAGAAAACCTGAGCCGGTTAATGGCATCCTGCTGGAGTTTACTGGTAATAAAAGGAGGCTGGGGATTGCGCTTCATGGTTTTGTTTTTTATCTGGTCAACAACAAAATCGACTTTTTCAAGGTCTGCCAAAATACCAAGCGCTTGGTTTTCATTGGTAACTTTGGCCTTCTTATTATTGATCTTAACCAGGGCAGCATTAAAGGGCGGCGGATTTTGGGCCAGCAACTCGGCGGTAATGCTCCAGTATTCTTCGGGGTCAAATTTTCTGATTTCCCGTTCCCGGTCACAGATAATCTTAACGGTAACCGATTGAACCCGACCCGCACTTAGGCCCCGTTGGACCTTTTGCCATAAAAGAGGAGAAATCTGGTATCCCACCAGCCGGTCTAATTTTCGTCTTGCCTGCTGGGCATCATATTTATCAGCATCCGGGACCAACTGATTTTTAAGTGCCTCGGTGATTCCTTTTTTGGTCAGTTCATGGATGAGTACCCGGTGAAAGACCCGGCCTTTTTTTTTAAGGATGTCCATTATGTGGAAGGCAATGGCTTCTCCCTCACGGTCAGGGTCAGGTGCAAGGAAGATCTCATCCGCTCCCTTGGCAATTTTTTTTAAATTGGCAATCACCTTGGCTTTATTGGTGATATTCTCATATTGCGCTTTAAAATTATCTTCAATATCAATACCGAGATTTTTGACCGGAAGATCCCGGATATGGCCTGCACTGGCAGCTACATTATAGTCTTTACCGATATATTTTGTAAGGGTTTTGATTTTGGTTGGGGACTCAACAATAATGAGCGGTTTTGCCAATTTTATTCCTCCGAAAGTGAAAAATAATTACCAGGATGCCGCAAAACCAGTCCTTTGAGTTCAAGATCAAGCAGGTTGGCGGAAACAAGACCTGTGTCCATCCGGGTTGATTCGATAATCAAATCAATATGTTTGGGGTAAGGATCGAGATGTTTATATACCAATCCAAGTTCTTTGTCCATCAAAGGAGGGTTTTTTTTTCTTTTTTTACCCTGGGAGTCTGTTTGAACCAAGGGGTGAACATGGACAAATTGGTGAAGTTCATCAAGGATATCCATTTCATTTTCAACCAGTTTTGCGCCCTGTTTCAAAAGAAAATGGGTGCCCCGGCTTTTTTTTGACTGGATACTGCCAGGTACGGCAAAAACTTCCCGGTTATACTCTCCTGCCAGTCTGGCAGTAATAAGAGAGCCGCTTCTTTGCGCAGCTTCCACCACAAGGGTCCCTGTTGAAAGACCTGCAATGATCCTATTCCTGATGGGGAAATTTTGGGGATAGGGATCACAATTGAGTTTAAATTCAGAGATAACAGCACCCTTGTTTTGGATATCGGAAAAAAGGGAACTGTTTTCTTTCGGATAGATCCGGTTGAGACCTGAGCCAAGAACAGCAATGGTTTTTCCACACGCTTTTAAGGCACCTTGGTGGGCGGCAGTATCAATCCCCCTTGCCATCCCGCTGACCACCTGGAACCCGTTGGATGCCATACAAAAAGACAGATTTTTTGCCGTGTTCAATCCATAGGCGGTTGGCTTTCTTGAACCGACTATGGATATGCAGGGCGCTTTAGCGTCAAGGGTTCCCGCATAGGTCAAAAAAGGTGGCGGATCATGAATTTCCTTGAGCAGGGAAGGGTAGGCGTCCTGGGTCATGGTCACAATCTTCACCCCATGCCGGTAAACCTGATCAAGCTCGGATTGGGCCTTGCCAATGTATTTTTTATACCCTCGGATCTCCTTGATCACCCGGGGTGGAATTCCGGCAATACTTTCCAATTGATGCGCTGGCGCAATCAGCACATTTTCAGGAGATAAAAATCTGCAAATCAGCTGTTTGTAAAGGATATTTCCTAGGTCGGGAATCTCCCTTAATATAAACCATGGCAGATATGTGTCTGAAAACGGGTCCATTTTTTAATTGAATTACTCAAATGATTTTAATTTTCCCTGGGCCTTTTCGGCTGCCGGTGAAAAAGGATATTTGGTCAGAACCAATTTCAGATAGTGATGGGCCCGGTTGGGATCATCCATGGACAAATAGGCATACCCTGTTTTTAAAATGGCGTCGGGCACTTTTTCAGCTTTTGGATAGGTTTTGACAAGTGATTTGAACACCGTCACCGCCTTGGCATACTGGCCGGAAGAGTAGTGGCACTCTCCCAGCCAGTACATGGCATTATCTGCAAGGCTGTGGCTTGGATGCTGGGCCACAAAGGTTTCAAACAATTGTGCGGCATTGACCAAATCACCTTCCAAAAGAAGGGTCCTTGCTTTTTGATATAATTGTGAGGGTTCGTTATATGCAACCTGGTAAATGACCGGTTTCTGGTTTGACAACCGGTCCTCAAGCCCTGATATTTTTTTCTCCAATAGGATAATCTTGTCTTCCAGTTCTGAAATAGTTGGGTTTTTAGTGTCCAATTCCTGTTTCAGACGCACGCTTGTTTCTTCTGAAGTCTCTGTATCCATATGAACAGCGCTACTCGCGTCCATCGGGTCAGCCTCTTTTTTGAAAAAATTAAAGGTGCTGCAGGAGAAAAGGACAAGACTGCATAGACAAAGAAGGATGGTTTTCAACATGGTATCATTTACCAGGGCCATCGTGTTTACCCTTAGGTTGTGGGTTTATTTTTTGTTGTGGGCCGCAAGCACAACCGGGCTTGCGACAAATATGGACGAGTAAGTACCAATAATAATACCGATAATCATTGCAAATGCAAAGTTATGAATGATCTCACCTCCCAGGAAAAAGAGCGCCAAAAGAACAATGAGCGTTGTCAGGGATGTTAAAATTGTCCGTGACAGGGTTTCATTGATGCTTTTGTTAAACAATTGGGGCAATGATTCTTTGGAATCCGCTCCTTTAATATTTTCCCGGATTCTGTCAAATACGATGATCGTATCGTTGAGAGAATACCCGATAATTGTCAACAATGCCGCAATAATCGGAAGGGAAAAATCAAGGTTCAAAAGGGAAAAAATTCCCACGGTTATTAAAACATCATGGATCAGGGCGACAATGGCACCCATGGCATACTTGAGCTTGAGAACCCAGAACAATGACAAGGTGACCACCAATGCCCCTGCAATTACAAAGGGCATGCTCACATTAAATACAGACAAAAAATAAACAGCTGTCATCAATGCACCGGCAGTGACACCGGACAGAACCCATTTGAGTTCGAACCGCCCGGAAATATAAATGGTAATAAAAAGCAACGAGTAGAAAATGGCCAGCAATGCTTTGTTTTTAAGATCCTTACCCACCTGGGGACCCACCATCTCAACCCGGCGGATATCGGGCGTAATTCCGGTTGATTTTTGGATACCCGTTGCAACGGTTTTGGCAAGGTCGTCTCCCATGGTTTCCGAATTGCTGGTCCGGATAAGGAATTCATTGTCATCGGCATGGCCGAAACCCTGTACAGATGCGTCTTTGAGTCCGAGATCTGTCAATCCGGTCCGGATATCGGAAACGGCAATATTCTGGGAAAATTTAAGTTGAACAAGGGTTCCTCCCACAAAATCAATCCCGTAATTGGGTCCCTTGTGGATGATAAGGGACCCGATACTCACAAGGATGAGAATCAGGGAAAAAACATATGCTAGTTTTTGTTTTCCCAGAAAGTCTATGTTTATATCAGACTTGATAAGCTGCATTATTCAAGTTTCCTTTATATACTGAGTGTTGATGATTTTTTATTTTGCAATATCAAATGAAAAATACTTTTTGAAAGAACCAGGGCCGTGAAAAGACTTGCAACAATGCCAAGGCCCAATGTTACGGCAAATCCCTTAATGGGTCCTGTGCCGAACTGAAACAGGACAATGGCCGCAATCAAAGTGGTCACATTGGCATCCAGAATGGTCAGGGTAGCCCTGTCAAACCCGGCATGTACCGCAGCCAATGCAGTTTTTCCATAGCGAAGTTCTTCTCGGATCCTTTCATAGATAATAACATTTGCATCAACAGCCATGCCAATGGTGAGAATAATACCCGCAATTCCCGGAAGTGTGAGGGTGGCCTGGAATGCAGCAAGTCCGCCACCAATGAGAATGATGTTAACAATGAGGGCCAGATCCGCAATAAGGCCGGACCCTTTGTAGTAAACCACCATGAACAGGATGATCAGGACACCGCCCACCACCATGGACATCAACCCCATGCGAACAGAATCCGCGCCAAGGGTGGGTCCTACAGTCCGTTCTTCAATTATTTTAACCGGGGCGGGAAGGGAACCTGCCCGCAATGCAATGGCAAGATCCTTGGCTTCTTCGGCGGTAAAATGGCCGGTGATTACAGCCTTTCCCCCTGCGATCCGATCCTGGATCACGGGAGCTGAATAAACAGTTTTGTCCAGAACGATGGCCAGGCGTTTGTTAATATTTTCTCCGGTAATTCTGTCAAATATTCTGGCCCCTTTCCGGTTGAATTCAATGCCGACCTGGGCCTGCTGATATTGATCAAATTCGATCCGGGCATCAATCAAAAGACTGCCGTCCAGAAGAATTTGTTTTTTGATCAGAAACGGAATCTTGGTAACATTCCCTGTGGAAGGGTCCTGTTTGTTCTGAAAGAGTATTTCCGTACCAACGGGGGGTGCGCCATTAAGGCCACCGGCTGTATTGGCTTCCTCATCCACCAGCTGAAAGGTCAGTTGGGCGGTTTTCCCGATCAGATCCTTGGCCCTGTCCGGATCCGTGATGCCCGGCAGTTGGAGAAGGATTCTGTTGTCCCCCTGGAGACGGATATCCGGTTCGCTGACACCAAACTCGTCAATGCGGTTCCGGATGGTTTCCAGGGCCTGTTCCGTGGCCATTTTTTTGATCATATCCATATCGGCATCCGGCAGGCTTAAGGTAAAACGCACGCCATCCGATGTCGTGGAAGGGGATGGAATCAGCAGGTTGGTAAACTCTGTAGAAATGATTTTTTCAAATTTTTTCTTATTTTCCTCATCCTGGAGTATGGCCAGAATCGTGTTGTCTTTCTGGCGTGAAATCCCAAGATGTTTAATGCCGTCATTACGGAGTTCTTTTTTCAGTTCATGGACGGTTCTTTCCAATTCCGTTTCAACCGCTTTTTCACTTTGCACTTCCAACACCAGATGCATGCCACCTTGAAGATCAAGTCCCAAGTTTATTTTTTTATGGGGCCAGGTGTCCGTAAAGGTGGGGAGAAGACAAACAATTGCCGCAACGATAATACCCAGGTTCAGTAACCGCTTAAAGGTAAATAGTTTCAATCTTAGTGACTCCTAATGGATTTAGTTTGTCTTTTTTTCGGATTTCTGGGCAGAATCAATGTCCGCAATCAGGGCGGCAACATTTCCACGGGAAATTTTAATTTTTACCTTTTCGGCAATTTCAAGGCCGATAGTGGTGTCGTCAATGGATTGAATGGTACCATAGATACCACCGGAGGTGATAATCCGGCTTCCTTTTTTCAGGTTGGCGATCATTTCTTTGTGTTCTTTGGCTTTTTTCTGCTGGGGCCGAATCAAAAGAAAATAAAAAATGGCAAATAAAATAATAATCGGTAAAAATCCGGCAATTCCGCCTGCCTGTCCTTGTCCTCCGGTTGCGCCCATTGCATATGCTGTGCTAATCAAAGTTACTCCTCCTTACATGTTAATAAATAATATTTAAGATTTTTTTGCAGGAATCCAGATATTTTTTCCATCGAACTGAATTCTGTCAACATTATCGTAACTAATTTCCTCAAGCAGGGTAAAAACTTCTTTCATGTTATAAACGACTATTTTGCTTAAGGGTTCTATCAGGTTGATATTTTCAACCACTTTTTTTTCTATCAGGTCGTAGATAATTACCATTGTTTCTGAAAACTTTAAAATTTTACCCACCCCTGAGCTTACCCCTCCATTGACGGGTTCATCCGCCATTGTCGAGATCTTGATACCTTTATGGGCATAATATTCTTTTAAAATATTGAAATGGATATTCCAGATATTGTCTCCAGGTTGCACCACATGGACGCCATATTCCTTTATTTTACCCGGATGGGAACCGCCGGATTCGCTGATGGCTTCCTGGTAAACCTCTCCTGTTTTGGTGAATGCTTTTTCAAGAATCTCCCGCATGGACACCTTCGAACCGCCAATAATAATGGATTCATCTGACTTGACGATCATATCAAGGCTGTTGCCAACGCCCGAGGCCTCTTTCCGGGTTTCCATCATCTCTTTGAGGGTCTCATCCTTTTCCAGCTCATTGTAATCCAGGGGCGGGTTCAGATGGATATCCCCTTTAATAATGGCGGTGTCTTGTTTTTCAAGCCCACTATCCGCAGGTTTCTCAATTGGTTGGGAAATCGTGTTTGAATCCGTTTGTGCCTGGGGCTGATCTTTTTTCAAGATGGCCACAGTGTCATTGGAAATAAAATAACGCCAGCCCAACACAATACCAAGAATGACAACAGCAGCTAAAATGGCGGTTGTTTTCCGATTGTCTTTTTTCTTTTTCAGGCGCATTTTTTCTCCTTCCCAAAAATTAAAGTTAAAATTGCTTCAGATACACAAAAGATTTGTTTCTGTCAAGGAAGCCTTAAAATTGCGGCTATGCATTGCCATTAATCCGGCTTTGTCCGGAAACCATTTCCGGGTCGATTTCAATGGTGATGGAAACATTTCTTTTGGATTCAATATCAAGAAGTTCTTCCCTTTTTTTATTTAAAATATAATAGGCGACTTCTCTGGGGACCAGGCAGGTCACCTGGCTGATTTCAGATTTTAAGGTCTTGAGGTTCAATTGTCTTAAAAATGCCATGCCCTGGGTTTCTACAGACGGTGTGAGCCCCCTTCCATTGCAATGGACGCAGGGTTCATAGCTGCCATAGGTTATGGAATGCCGTATCCGTTGCCGGGACATTTCAAGCAGGCCGAAGGTGGTAATACCGCCCACCTTGGTTTTGGCTTTATCTTCTTTCAGGTGCTTCTTTAAATTTTTGGTAATTTCCGCCTTGTGCCGCCGTTCCTTCATATCAATGAAATCAACCACAATCAGTCCTCCCATATCTCTCAGGCGAAGTTGTCTTGCGACTTCCTCGGCTGCTTCTATATTGGTATGATAGGCTGTTTCCTCAATATTTTTCTTTTTGGTGGACTTGCCGGAGTTTACATCTATGGAGACCAGGGCTTCGGTCTGTTCAATAACCAGACATCCTCCGGATTTCAAGAGGACTTCTCGTTTGTAGATGGAGGAAATCTGTTCTTCCAGCTGGTATTTGCTGAAGATGGGTTTTTCCCCTTTGTACAGCTTGACAATATTTTTTTGCTTGGGAGCAATCATGCTGATAAAATCCTGGACCTCTTTAAAGGTATCAGGGCTGTCAATGAGAATTTCCGTAATATCTGTTGTGAAATAGTCTCTTAAAGACCGAACAGCCAGGGTCTGCTCTCTATAGAGAAGAGAGGGTGCCGGATCTTCCATGGCCAGTTTGTCAATGTTTTTCCAGACTCGCATCAAATACTTCAGGTCGGAAGTCAGCATGGTCTTGGTGGCATTTTTTCCGGCTGTCCGGACGATCATCCCAAATCCTTCGGGGATTTTTATGTTTTTCAGGATGCTAACCAGCCGCTTCCTTTCATCTTCCTCATCGATTTTTCTGGACACCCCTTTGGTGGAGTTGCCGGGCATGAGGACGCCAAAGCGGCCGGGAAGAGAAATAAAAGTGGTCAGCATGGCCCCTTTTTGATTGATGGGGTTTTTGGTCACCTGAACAATCATTTCCTGGCCTTTTTTAATCAGATTAAAAAGTGCTTTTTCCTTGGTTTCGACTTCCTGGAAATAGTCGCTATGGATTTCGTTCTTTTGGAGAAATCCGTTTTTTTCAGCGCCATAGTCCACAAAAACCGCCTGGAGGCTCGGTTCAACCCGGGTGACAACCCCTTTATAGATATTGCCCTGGGTCACTTCCCTTGCAGCGGTTTCAATGTGAAATTGATCCAATTTGTTGTCAATAATAGTCGCAATTCTGTTCTCATCTGGGTCAAGTGCATTGATTAAAATTTTTCTGTTCATAAATTTGCTCTTTGCTTCTTAAGTTGGGTTGATACATAGACCGTTTCAAGCATAAGACATCTTTAAGGATACCTATTAAATTGAAACGAGCAAGTCAAATTTTTTATTTTCCAATTCCGTGAAGATAACTTCATTTTCTAGGACATTGTCTTTTGCTTAAGGATATCAAAATAGGTCAGGATCCGTTCGACATATTGAATGGGTTCCCATCCCCTTGCATATCCGTGTTTGGTTGCTTCAAAATATCGGGATTTGGATAAAAGAGGCAAAGTTGTTTTCAGTGTCTGCCAGGAAGCCAAATCCAGGCCTTTTTCTTCTGCAATTTTCAAGGCATCCATTACATGGCCGTATCCGATATTATAGCTTGCCAGGGAAAAAAGCATCCGCTGGTAATCATCTTCAATATAACCAAATCGCTGGTGCATCCGGTTAAGGTATTTTATGCCGGCCCTGATGCTTTGGGAAGGGTTTATCCGATTGGTTATTCCCATTTCCCTGGCAGTCGCATGGGTTAACTGCATCAATCCCTGGACATTGGTAAAGCTTTTGGCGTTGGGATTAAAATGAGACTCCTGGTAAACAATCGCTGCAACCAGCCGCCAGTCGAACGCATATTTTTCAGATTCTTCCATGATTAGTCTTTTATATTTGGGCAAACGGGTTTCAATTCGAGCATGAAATTTTTTTAACTCGTAAATATCAAAGTTCTCGGTATTTTCATAGTATTTGGCCGTAATTCTTTTCAAGATGCCTTGTTCATTGGCATAAAGAAAAAACCGATTTATTTCCACCAGCATTTCTGCATCATCTTTGCGAACAGCCCAGGCAAGGGACTCTTTCTCTTGAATGGGTATACCAATCCGGATATCCGGAAAGTACCGCTGATTGAGCAGTGCTATATTGGAATCGGCAATTGTAAACTGGATTTCCCGTTTATCTACCATGGCAATAAGCTCATCGGTGGGAATATTGTCATGGAGAATGTAATTTAAATCAATGCCGGAATCTTTTATTATTTTGAGGCGTGAATGGTAGGACGTTCCTCTCCGAATGTGAAATGTCCTGGACTTCAGGTCTTCAATATTTTTTGGTGCCAATACCAGATTGTGATGAATAATCCGCTGCTGAATGGTCATATAGGGAATTGAAAAGGCTGCGGATTCAAGCCGTTCCTTGGTAATGGCAAGTCCGGCCGCAATAAAATCGCCCATGCCCTGATCAAGATAGGCAAACAAGTTGTTCCAACCCGGGGTTACAATATCCAATTCAACATTCAGATACTTGGCAAATTCCATGGCCAGGTCATATTCAAATCCAGTGGGGATTCCTTCATAATAGGAGTATGTGTTGCTGGCGTCGGCCGTGATCAGGCGAAGCTTTCCAGTCTGCCGTATGCGCTCAATAGTTCCGGCAGCATCTCCCAGATTTTTATTGTGGATTAAAATAGAAATCGAGACAAATACCAGGCATAAAACGAATATGTGAATTAAAATAAGATTTTTTATAAAAAATTGTCTCATAAATTTGTTTCATCTGCGCTCTTTATGGGTATCACCTCTATTCGGTCGACCACTTGATATCCCCGGGGAAGTTTTTTTCCCCTGTATCCACGCATTCCTGTATAATCTACCTGGTTTCCGGGGCTTAGTCTGAGAAAATGCTTGCCTGAATGTATAACAAGATTCGAATTTAATGGCAATATTTTTAATAGCTTAAGCTTTTCAGGATCATTTGAATTTAATTGTTTTTTGGGTATGGTAATAATTTTATTGCCCTGACCTTTTTTTAGTTTTGGCAACTGGCTTACGGGGAAAATCAAGAGACGCCCCAGGCTTGTGACGGCGACAATATTGTCGGTTTCAAGGTTTAAAACCGGTTCCGGCGGTAACAGGCTGAATCCGTCCTTTACCGAGATGACGGCTTTCCCGTTTTTGTAAGTGGTGAGAAAATCAGAAAACCGGATAATAAACCCGCAGCCATTATCTGATCCAACCAGGAAAAGATCTTCCTCCTCCTGGGAAAGCATGTATTGAATTGCGGTGTCCGGACCAAGGCTCAAGTGACCGGTTAAAGGCTCTCCATTGCTCCTTGCCGAAGGCAAAACGTGGGAGAACAGCATATAACTTCTGCCGGTATTGTCCAGAAACACAACTGGCTTATCACTTCTGATCCGAAGAAAGCTCATGAGATCATCCCCGGTTTTGAACTTGACCTTTTCAGGATCAATATCGTGTCCCTTGGCAGAACGGATCCACCCGTTTTGGGAAAGAATTATAGTGACCGGCTCAATGTCCAGGATATCAGTGGCGGAAAATGCTTCTGCCTCTTGCCTTTCCTTGATGGGAGATCTGCGCTTATCTCCGTATTTTTTTGCATCTTCTCTGATCTCATCAATCATATAGGCTTTGAATGCTTTTTTGCTGTTCAGTCTTTTTTCGAGAATTTTTCTCTGGGCCTCAAGTTCTTTGATTTCCGAGAGGATTTTGATTTCTTCAAGTTTGGCCAACTGCCGCAGACGGATCTCAAGTATGGAGGTGGCCTGTATTTCCGACAAATCAAAGGACTTGATCAGGGCTTGTTTGGGATGGTCAGAAGTTCGGATGATGTGGATGACCTGGTCAATATTCAGAAAAGCGATCTGAAACCCTTCAAGGATATGAAGACGGTTTAAAATTTTTTCCAGTCTGAACCGCAGTTTTTTTTCAATGGTATCTGCTCGGAACCCCAGCCATTCCGTCAGAAGGGTCAATAGATTTTTGACTTGAGGACGGCCATTGATTCCGATCATGTTCATATTCACGGAATAGGATTTTTCAAGATCTGTCGTGGCAAACAAATGGTCAATCAGGGATTGATAATCCACCCGGTTGGACCTGGGGATTACCACAAGCCGGGTGGGTTCTTCATGGTCGGATTCGTCACGGATATCTGCGACCATGGGCAGTTTTTTTGCTTCAATCTGGGCGGCTATCTGTTCATAAATCTTTTCCGTTGATGCATGGAAGGGCAGGGCGCAAAAAACGATTTCCCCTTCTTCAATCTGAAAGGTTGCCCGCATCTTTATCCGTCCGGTCCCGGTCCTGTACGTCTCCTGGATTTCGGAAACCGGGGTAATAATCTCCGCATCGGTCGGGAAGTCAGGTCCTTTGATATGCTTGCAAATGGCATCTATATCCGCATCTTCATTTTCAATCAAATGAATCAAGGCTTTTGCCACTTCCCGAAGATTATGGGGCAGCATGCTGGTGGCCATTCCCACGGCAATGCCTGTGGTCCCATTGAGCAACAGGTTGGGCAGCCGGGCCGGCAATAGGGTGGGTTCTGTCAGGGTCCCGTCAAAATTGGGCGTCCAGTCGCAGGTCCCCTGGTCCAGCTCGTCCAGCAAAATATCGGCGTATCTTGAGAGCCTGGATTCGGTATACCGCATGGCAGCAAAGGATTTGGGGTCGTTGGGATCTCCCCAGTTTCCCTGGCCGTCCACCAGAGGATACCGCAGGGAAAAGGGCTGGGCCATCAACACCATGGCCTCGTAGCAGGCAGAGTCCCCATGGGGATGAAATTTACCCAAAACATCCCCCACGGTTCTGGCGGATTTTTTAAATTTGGCGGTTGAGGACAGACCCAGCTGGCTCATGGAGTAGACAATTCTACGCTGGACCGGTTTTAAACCGTCTCCGATGTGGGGCAGGGCCCTGTCCAAGATCACATACATGGAATAGTTTAAATAGGCTTTCCGGGTAAACTCCTGGAAAGGAATTTTTTCATAATCTTCTATGGCGGAAGGAAGGGTCTGTTTCATTATTGCATCTCTTTGATATTGCCTTCGGTTTCAATCCACTTTTTTCTGTCCTGGGCCCTTTTTTTCCCCAGCAGCATATCCATGATCTCATAGACCTGCTCTTCGGATTCCACGGATTCGTCATTGAGGACCAATTGAACCAGCCTTCTTGAATCCGGCGCAATGGTGGTTTCCTTGAGTTGGGACGGATTCATCTCCCCCAATCCCTTGAACCGCTGGATATTGATTTTTCCGTGTTTTTTCCGACGCTCGATTTTTTTGATAATGGTGTTTCTCTCGGAATCATCCAGGGCATAGAAGACTTCTTTGCCCACATCAATCCGGTACAAAGGCGGCATGGCAATAAATACATGGCCCTGTTTCACAAGCTGGGGAAAATGTCTTAAAAACAGAGCACAGATCAGGGTGGCAATGTGAAGACCGTCTGAGTCCGCATCGGCCAGGATACATATTTTATTGTACCGAAGTTTGCCAATGTCTTTTTCCCCGGGCATGACGCCCAGAACCTGGGCAATGTCCCTGATTTCCCGGGATTCTAAGATGGTGGAGGAGGCAATGTCCCAGGTATTTAGTATTTTACCCCGCAACGGCATGATGGCCTGGAATCTTCGGTCCCTTGCCTGTTTGGCAGAACCGCCGGCCGAGTCCCCTTCCACAAAAAACAGCTCCCGCCTTTCCTGGTCATCACTGCTGCAATCGGAGAGTTTTGCCGGAAGGATGACCCCGTTGGAGGCCCTTTTTTTGGTGACTTTCTTGGATTTTTTAACCCTGGCCTTTGCATGCTCAATGGCCAGGTCTGCCAGAGCTTCTCCCAGGATGACGTTCTGGTTCAGCCAAAGGCTGAAGGCGTCCCGGACCTGAAGGTTCACCAGGCTTGCGCAATGGCGTGAAGAAAGGCGTTCTTTTGTCTGACTGGAAAATTGGGCTTCGGACAGTTTTACGGACAATACATATCCCACATTGTCCCAGATATCTTCGGGCGCAAGGAACAATCCCTTGGGCAGAAGATTCCTGAATTTGCAGAATTCACGCACGGATTCCAGTAACCCGGATCTAAACCCGTTTACATGGGTTCCCCCAAGGGCTGTGGGAATCAGGTTAACATAGCTTTCTTCAATGGTATTTCCAGATTCCTTTGCCCAATTGATCGCCCAAACAGCCTCAAAGTCTTCTGTGGCGGTCTGGCCGGTAAAGGGATCAGGGAAAATACAGTTTGTTTCCTTGAGATGTTCGGCAAGGTATTCATCCAGGCCATGATCATAATGCCAGGTCATGCGTTCATCACAGGCTTCATCAAAAAAACTTGTTTTCAGTCCCTTACACAAAACGGCCTTTGATTTAAGGGCCGTCTGGATGGCTTTTTTTGAAAAATTTGGGGTGTCAAAATACGATACATTGGGATAAAATTTTAAAGCAGTGCCGGTATTGTTTTTCCCGACGGTCCCTGTGCTTTCAAGATCCCGGGTTTTAAGCCCGTCTTCAAACCAGATTTCAAAGATCTGCCCATCCCGTTTAATGGTGATCTCCAAATGGGAGGACAGGGCATTGACCACCGAAACCCCAACGCCGTGGAGCCCCCCTGAAAAGGCATAGTCCTTGCTGGAAAATTTGGCACCGGCATGGAGTTTTGTCATGATCAGCTCGACCCCGGAAATGCCTTCCCCGGGGTGCAGATCCACCGGCATGCCCCGGCCGTTGTCTGTCACAATAATGGCATTGTCTTTTGTCAGGGTCACGTCAATGGTGTCTGCAAAACCGGCAATGGCTTCATCCACACTATTGTCGATGACTTCAAAGGCCAGATGGTCCGGGCTTGTGGTGTCCGTATACATGCCGGGTCTGCGTTTGACCGGATCCAGTCCCTTGAGTATCTCAATAGATTCGGCCATATAGGCGCTGGCATGCTCTTCTTTGTCGGTGTTTGGATCAAATAATTTCATAAACTATTTTATTGTGCTATCCTGATTAAATCTTTATATTTAATTTTGAACAACACCATATAGCACTTTTATTTGGAAATGTACAAATAGGAAAAAAACATATTGTCATGGTATCTTCACCCCCCTTGTTCAATTTAGACAATTTTGAATCCCATTGGGAGGCCCTTGATGAAGCTTCCAAAGCCCTTTTGATAGAGGAAGCCGGACTTTTTCCCCCCGAGATTGCAATTCTTCCGATCCTTGAGGGAATTATGTCCTTTCATTTTAATCTTCGGTCCAAAGCCAGAAAAAGCCTTGAGATTCTTCAAAAAAATATCCTGCGGCAACTGAAAAATACAGATGACCCAGCCGCCTGTCTATCGGGTATGCAGGTGTCTGCAATGGTCTGCGCACGGATTTACCATCAGATTAGACCGGACACGCCCTTTAATGAGATGAGTTTTTTTTTTAAGACCCTGTTGGGGTTGGGAGACAAAGGCGCTTATTTTGCGTTCAAGTCGGTTTACCAGGAAATAGTCTCCCAGGAAATCGTAAAAAAGATACTTCCGTCCGTGGGTCAGGCAGAACGCCTTTTGTTTGTGGACCAATACCTGCAATCCACACCGGCAGACCGATTAAGATTCGGAAACCTTTTTAAGACAATAGTTGACAGCATCACCCAGAGGGAGCCGGTTATTGAATTTTATGCCCGGCTCTTTGATCGGAAACGGGACGCAGACCCGTTTTTAAACAATATCGGTTTTCAGTTAAGAAATCCTGCCAGCATCATCGAAAAAGAGATCGCATCTGCGTCTCCGGCGGTAAAGATTATGGGCTTAAAGGCCCTGTCCATGATACAAACCAAGATCTCCCCCCAATTATTAATGGAAATACTTGAGGGAGAAGAGGTTAAAAAGGTCCGGATAGCTGTATACAGTATCATTGAAAATTCTTCCATGGGACTCTACCCCGAACTTTTTGATCTGGTACTCGATCAGTTTTATCAATGCGACACAAGTGAAGCGGTTAATGCCTTTAAGGCATTGGTCGTTACCGGAAAGGTTCCCGTGCATGACCTTTTTCGGATTATCAGAAACGCCCATCCGCAGATAATGCCCCTTATCCATATTGAAATATCCGATCTGTCCAGGATCTCTTTTTTTATTATTCAGGATATTGCGCTGAACAAAGAAGAATATCAAACAGATAACTTTGATATAAACCTTGCCTGCATATGGGGTATGATTAAAAAACGCCCCGAGCGGGTGGTAAAAATACTCAAGCACTATGATGAACAGCCTGGTAACGGACTGAAAATTGATGTCACCGGGTTCATGGAAAAGACAAAACAGTTGCTGAGAATGGAAAAAGAACATATCAAAGCCCCTTTCACAGCCCTGGTGGCCCGGTTGCAAGATATACCCGTAAAGCCTAAAAAATTTTTTTCATCGGTTTTACAGGATCCGATAAAGAAAAAACTTGCGGCATTTAAACAAAATATTCCTTCCAGTACCCTTGATTTCAAAGGGCACAAGTTTGAAAATGAAAGTTTTTGTGGTTTAATATTTACCGCCTCAACGTCATTTTTTACCCAGGCAAGTTTTGAAAATTGCGATCTGTCCAATGCATCCTTTTCATCGGCCTATTTTAAAAAAACATTTTTTTATAATGTAAACATGGACGGCACGGTCTTTGATAGCATTTGTTTTGACAATGCGGTTTTCATCAATGTTAATGCCCGGCAAGCCGTGTTTAAAAATTGTAGTTTCCAGGGAGCCCGGCTGTATAATTGCAATTTTAACCAGGCTGGGTTGAAAGATGCCGTTTTTATCAATGCCGTGCTTTCCAAGCTTTCATTTGGGGATACGGACCTGTCTTGTGCATCCTTTGCCCATGCAAGAATTTCCGGTATTTCCTTTGCCACTTCCCATATCAACCTGGCTGATTTTTCCCATGTTCGCGGCAGGTTCAGCCGATTTCCTTCCTATGCACAAGCCATCATCCGAACCGAAGGAATCAACTACAATGATCGACATTATCAGCTTGGTTTTAATGACCTTCCCCAGCTTGACAAGGCCCTTGCCTCTGAAATCAATATGCTGATTTTCTGTGAATTTATTCATTATGGGGAAAACAAATTTTTGGATCAGAACACCCTCAGCCTTTTGACGGCCTATGATATTTTCAAACCGCCCCAGGCAGATTTGTTCCAGATCATCCCTTTGCTCATTCATGAAAATTTCAAAATTTTCGATGCAGACGACATCCATCCCGAAACACCCTATGGCATTGCCGAATACCTGCCGTCAAACCAGGCCGTAACCATCTGTGAAAAATATACAGGCAGGAAGAAATTTAAAGTCCGGAGAAATTTTTCACCCATAGTCCAAGGGCTTTTTACCATGGGCAGCATTGGTTCCCTGGCCCAAAATTTTGAATCGGATATTGATTATTGGGTGTGTATTAATGAAGATGTCATTGAAAGGGATGCACTTGTGCATTTTTCAGAAAAGCTGCATCTCATTGAAACCCTGGCATGGGAGAAATTCAAAACCCGGGTGACCTTTTTTATTGTGGATATCCTCAAGGCCAAGAACAGCGATTTTGGGGGATCCACCCAGGAAAGCTCCGGATCTGCCCAGTCCAGGCTTTTAAAAGAAGAATTTTATCGGACCATGATCCATGTGGCCGGAAAACTTCCCCTGTGGTCGGTTCTGCCCACCACCATAAGCCTGAACTATTATAACATGATTCTTGACCATGTGAGCAGCTTTGCCCAATCCCATCGGTATGTGGACCTGGGGGATATCCATGCCATTCCTGTGAATGAATATTTTGGCGCTTCCATCTGGCAAATGTTCAAATGGCTCAAAAGTCCTTTTAAATCTGTTATAAAAATGGCCTTGCTGGAAAAATACATCCATGCCTATGGGAAAGAATCTCTGTTATGCAACCAATACAAAAATGAATGGATGAATTCAGGCACCCACCTTAAACTGGCCCAGAATGATTCTTATATCATTCTCTTGAAACATCTTATTGCATATTATCACAGAGCCGATGACGTTCCGTCGGCCAACCTGTTGCTAACCTGTTTTTTTTTAAAACTTGAAATTTCAAAAGAAAGGGAGATCACCAATACCATATTTGGTCTTAGAAAAATTTTACTCGAAAAGTGCCTTTCGACCTGGGGATGGGACAAAAAACGCCTCTTTGAGATAGGCAGGTTCAGAGAATGGCCCTATGCAGGTATACAAAGGCTTTCCGCTACAATTGAGCAGTATATGCAGGTAAAATATATTCAGGTAAAAAAATATTTTGAGTCTCAACCTAGGGGCGGGTTGATGATTTCAAGTGAAGATCGGAAAGTCTTGGAGAGAAAGGTGGATATTGTTTTTCTGGAAAAGCCGTTTAAAATAAAAAAAATCCTTCTGGTATCCAGTGGAGACCGGCATTTTACACGATTACATTTAAAGCATATCCAAACGCCCGGAACCCCTGGCAGCTGGGAGCTGCTCCATAAAAGCGCAAAAATAAACCAGGGCCGTGAAGAATCCCTAGCAAAGGCCAATTCCATTGAGGAGATTGGGGCATGGTTGATCAATAACAACCTGTATACCCGTCATTCCATTGTCAACCTGATGCCCAACCCCACAATCGTCACCCATGACGACATTGAGAAACTATATAAAGCGATGTATGCGTATTTCATCCCCCATATACAAAAACCAGTCCGTTTTAATGAGCTCCGCAAGGAAAAACCAAAAATAGTCGCCCTTTTTATTTCCATCAATTTTTATGCGCCCCGTCAGCAGACCTGCATAACAGACTATTGCGCCGTTTATATCAATTCCTGGGGAGAAATGTATTTCAGATCCGCCTGGCCGGGGAAAACCTTTCCTTTAATGGAAAATGCCCGGGCAGATATCCTTGAAAATATTGGGATCAAACAATTTCCCTTGAATACGGCTTTTTATTTTTCAAAGGGCATGGCCCGGTAAAAACCTTTTGTGATCCGCTTTTTTTTACCGGTAAAATTTTTCTACAATTTCAAGGGCTTTTTGAGGATCATCCAGGACATGGAACAGATCCAGGTCTTCGGGTGAAATCATTTTGTCGGCCATCATTTGTCCTTTTATCCACTGGATCAGGCCGTTCCAATAGTGTGACCCCATGAGGATAACGGGCGTGGGGCGGATTCTTTTGGTCTGTATCAGGGTAATGGTTTCAAATAACTCGTCAAGGGTGCCAAAACCACCGGGCATGATGATATAGGCCTGGGCATATTTTATGAACATGACCTTGCGCACAAAAAAATAATCAAATTCAATCTGTTTGGTGGTATAGGGGTTTATGCGTTCTTCAAAGGGCAGGTTGATATTTAAGCCGACAGACTCAACACCTTCACCCATGGCCCCTTTGTTGGCAGCTTCCATAATACCGGGACCGCCTCCGGTAATAACGGCATATCCTGATTTTGCAAACAGGGCAGCCAGGGTTTCGGTCTGTTCGTAATACGGGTCATCGGGTTTAATTCTGGCAGATCCGAATATGGAGACAGCAGGCCCCAGTGAATATAGGGAATCAATGCCTTCGACAAATTCACCCATAATTTTAAACAATCGCCAGGATTCACCGCTTTTAAAATCATTGATGGGATATTTTGATTTGATGTTATGGGTTTCCATGTGGTTTAAGCTTTCATCGTTTATAGGGTTTAAAGAAATCAAACTGGCAAAAATGACAATATTATGGTATAGGATACACAATTAAGGGATGCCTTTCAAGCAACTTGATGCGTCGATTATACCCAACGCCGCACATTGACTTTTCACATTGAAAGATATAAAAAATAGAAAAAATTTCATAGAAAGACATTAGAGTGAATAAAAAAAAAATATTTTCCCAGCAGGCAATTGTCATAAATGAAATGGGAATGCACGCAAGACCGGCCGCAAAGATAGCCCAAATTGCCATGGAGGCCGTGGGAGATATAAGGCTTTCCAATGGATCTTCGGTGGTGGATGCCACAAGTATCATTGATATTTTAACCCTATGTGCCGTAAAAGGTTCCCAAATCTTAATCAAGGCGGAATCCGATGATGACAGAGGCCTGGTGGAACAAATCAAGGCATTTTTTGACAATGGTTTTGGAGAATTAGAAAATGAATAAGGCCCGGACCGTTCAGATGACGATCAAAGGCATCAGCGGATCCCCGGGGATCTGTATCGGCAAGGCATATATTGTTGACCGCGAAGGGGTTAATCTCATCAAACGGTATCCGGTCAGCGAGGCCATGGTGCCTGCTGAAATCGACCGGTTTAAGAATGCCGTCAGAAAAGCAAAAAATGATCATGCACGGGTAATAGAGTCCCTTGATCAAGACCTGGGTGAAAATTTAATTATTCTGGAAACCCATATGGTGCTGTTCAAGGACAAAATGCTTTATGGCAAGACCATTGAGACCATTTCCCGGGACAGGATCAATGCAGAGTGGGCATTGCGAAAGGTGTCCCGCCAGGTCAGGGGTATGTTCCAGCAGATTGACGACCAATACCTCAAGGACAGGGTTAACGATATTGTCCAGGTGTCTGACAAGATTATGTCCCACCTGGTCGGGGCCCAGGATCTGAAAATCAGAGACATTAATAAACGGGTTATACTGGTGGCCCATGACCTGTCCCCGGCTGATGCCAGTCAGATCCAACTGGAAAGAATCAAGGGCTTTGTAACAGACAAAGGAGGGAAGAACTCCCATACCAGTATTGTTGCCAAATCCCTGAAGATCCCCTCGGTCCTGGGGCTGGGTAAGGCTACAGTCAGTATCAACAATGATGACATCCTCATTGTGGACGGATCATCGGGCATTATCATCATCAATCCCGAAGAAGATACCCTGTTCAAATACGAAGAGCGCCTGACCCGGTTCGAAGCATATCGGGCAGATATTGAGCGGGACAGTCATTTGCCGGCAATCACCCAGGACGGGGTAACCTTAAATCTCATGGCCAACATTGAACTGGTGGAAGAGGTGGTCTCTGCCAAGGACAATGGGGCAAATGGGATTGGTCTTTTCAGGACAGAATTTTTATACCTTGACCTGAAACGGTTTCCCACGGAAGATGAGTTGCTCCAAAAGTATAAGGAGCTTGTGGAATTGATGAACCCTGCGCCAGTTACCATAAGAACCCTTGATATTAACGGCGATAAGGTCAATCCCTACCTTGATCCGATTGAGGAAGCCAACCCCGCCCTGGGGCTTCGGGCGGTTCGGTTCTGCCTTGAAAACGAAGGCATATTTATTACCCAGCTCAAGGCGATTCTTAGGGTAGCCGCCTTTGGCAACATCAAGCTTTTGATTCCCATGATCTCCTGCGTTGAAGAAATTATCCGGGTAAAGGTGGTATTGAACAAGGCCATCCTTGAACTTGAACATGAGGACAAGATATTTAACAAGGATATCCCCCTTGGGATCATGATAGAAGTACCGTCTGCTGTGATAATGGCGGAAGAACTGGCAGGCCATGTGGATTTTTTCAGTATCGGCACCAATGACCTGATCCAATATTCCATGGCCATTGACCGGAGCAACCGCCGTGTGGCCCATCTTTACCAGGCGTTGAACCCGGCGGTATTGAAAATGATCAAAATGACCTATGACGCTGCCCAAAAAAGACAAATTGAATTGGTTATGTGCGGAGAAATGGCAGGTGATCCCATCAACATACCCGTGTTACTCGGTTTGGGCCTGACCAATCTGTCCATGAACTCGGCCTCCATCCCGGTTATAAAGAAAATGATTCGCGCCATGGATTTTGGCCTGGCCGGTGAAAATGCAAAAAAACTTTTTACGTTCCAGACAACAGAAGAGATAACCACTTTTATCCAGGAAGAATACAAAGAGATTCTACCCTACAGAGAAACGGAAGAATAAGGCATGAATTCAGAATATATCAAACTCATCGCCACCAATAAAAAAGCAAGGTTTAATTACCAGATTGATGACGAATACGAGGCCGGAATTGTCCTTGTCGGCTCGGAAGTTAAATCCATGAGGGAAGGGCGGGTAAGTTTTCAGGATGCCTATGCAGACATAAAAAATGGTGAGCTCTTTTTACGGCAATTGCATATTTCACCATACAAATATGCCTATAATGCAAACCATGAGGCCTTGAGAACCCGGAAGCTTTTGCTCCATCGGTATGAAATAAAAAAACTATTCGCGCGGATAAAAGAAAAAGGCTACTCGCTTGTCCCCTTAAAAATTTATTTTAAAAATGACAAAATTAAAGTGCTGCTCGGTCTTGGTAAGGGTAAAAAACTCTATGATAAAAGAGAAACCATCAAGGAAAGAGATGCAAATCGGGATCTGGACAGAGATAGAAAAAAATATTCTGATTAAAGTACCTGTATTGACTTTGGTTGCCGGGAGACTTATAATATACAACAGTAAATGTTCTTTTACAATTTGGGGGCGAAATGGCTTCGACGGAGATTTTGAAGTCTATGGTAGCATACCGAGTGTTTTGTCAACTCGTAAACTTGGCAGAATCTTAAAATAATCGCAGACGATTATAATTACGCTGTAGCGGCTTAAAGGCTGCTTCCGTCCTCCTGAAATTTTTCTTGCAGATTCAGGTAAGGGCGTCGACTATGCAAGACCGCTTTTAAGGGTGCCTGATCCTTAAAGGTTAAAACTTTCAGGCTATACCGGGACGTATCCATCCTGAAGGAGACAGACCGGCTAATTTTAAAACTCAGGATAAGTATGTAGAAGCCTAGGTTGATTGTTTTCGGACGCGGGTTCAACTCCCGCCGCCTCCACCAATAAACCACTATAAAATCAGATAGTTATTGGTTTTTTAGTGGTCGAAAAACAGTGACAAAAAAGTGACAAGCTTATTACCCCTTTTTCTTCCGCAATTTGATAATGGTTGCGGATTTTTCTTGTCTGATTTTATTGATTTGTCGGGTTGCCGTGGTGGCCCGTTCTCTGTCCGGCAAAAAGTATCTTTTAAATGCATCGGATACATGTCCAGTTATGTCATGCTGTATCCGTTCTGGGGATAACACTTGCCCCAAGGCGGTTACAGTGGAATGTTTGACGCCTGCGTAAACTGCCACACCTTCAATCCCTAAATTTTCACATGCCTTCTTCCACCATTTATTAAAATACTTGGGACCAAACTGGACACCAGCCTTCACACCGGACTTGGTTTTCATGTGCCGAAAGAAAAACATATCCGGCAGGGCAGCCGGGGTCATGTCCTGAATATCTCGGATCATATCTATATGCTCCGGCAGGAGATTGATAAATTTAGGTTTATTCTTTTCCTTCGGATGGGGAAACAACATCCATTTGTCGGAGAGGTTGATATTCCCTTCCCTTAGACTGAGCATTTCCCCGGGCCGGACTTTAGGATACCAAGACATCAACCAAATCCCTAACCAAATCCTGGGGTTTTCATTCCAGGTAATCCGCTTTAATTCTTCCATTATGTCAGACTGATCATCCATGCTGACGACTTTTTTCATTTCTAACTCAAACTTAATCTCGGGGAATTCAGGCATTTCAATGCCGGATTTCCTTTTTTCCCTACGGACAATCCACGTCCAAAAATCATGTAAAACCGTTTTATAGTTTGCCAGGGTTTTGTTTCCCACACCATGGTCCGTGTCAAGAAAATCATCTATTTCCCCTTCCATGATATCTTTAATAGATAGCTTGTCCCAGTCTATCCCAGCCTTTTCTAAAACCATTTCAATGTGGCGGATCTGTTTTGGAGTGATAGATTCTTTTTTCTTGGCTAAGACAAATTTTTCCCGCAAATTGCCAAAGGATAGGGGTTGATCCACCCGCCAATCCCGAGCATCATATGCCCCATGGTCAGTCTGGGACCGTAGGTAAGTCAGGTGCTTTTCTGCATCCAAGACGGTTGGAAACCTCTTGATATGCTCTTGATCAAACTTGACACGGCAATCTTTTGTCCATGTGTATTGAGGGTGTTCTTTGCACTGCAATATGCCATTGCCTTCAACATACTTTAGGTTCTTGCCGCACTCATAACACTTTTGGGTTGTGTAAATGCTTCCTTTCATACAATACCCCCTATTTATTTTTACTGGGAGAAATGTATTATTTTGAGTGGGGGGTGTCAATTTTTTATATTTTATTGTTATTATTTATAAATTGTGCCAGGAATTGTTCTTAAATGCGAAACGGGTAAAAGATTTGTGTTGTTTATACCCACAAATATTGCAGGTTCTCTTTTTGGGGATGGGAATTCTTCATCATAAATTTTATCCCTTAGCCAGACACATTTGTACTGATGACCCTTATCCTTATAATCACCGTAGCTCAAAAGATCTAAGAAGGATTTGAGCCGCATACCTGCTTGTGGTTTTTCTATGATTGGTAAAAATCCAAGCTCCCAAAAAACTTGTAGCAACTGCCAAGGGATCAGTTTTTTCATTTTGTTTTTTTCTGATTTAAATTTTTTGTGCTGGCGTGGAGTGATTCTTTTAAGAAGGCTTATGGATTCAGCAGAAAGGTTCTGCTTCTTATAAAATCCTTTTTTCTTTTGATCTTTGCCAAAATAAATTCCATTTTTAATTATTGACATAAACACCATCCTTTGTTTTTATTGTTTAACTTAAGGTGAAGATGGCTATTTTTTGTTAAAATGTCAAATAATTACAGTCACTTAACAATTTGGAGTTGTGAGGTGACTTCAGTGAAATTTAAAAAATGATATCGCTTTTACAGAAGTCTTTTTTTTGGGGGGGGGAGGGGGTATAAAAATGCGGGATGGAATTAAGGTTTTTGTTTTATTTTTGGGGGCAAGAAAAAAATATTAGGGGTTTGTTGAATTAATTGGATTGAATTTTCATAGGCAGTCTTATACTTTTTTTTATCTGCTTTAATCCTTTTATCTAAAGCAGAGTCATATTTTTCACCTGTATCAAATTTTTTTTCATCGATATCAGAGTTGGGAACTAATTGTCCAAAATCAATACTACTGGTTTCTTCGGTATTTAAACAATTAGCACCGTTAATACAAACCACAGTAGAACTTTCTTCTTTATTGGCTTCATGAATTATTTCATCGTATCTTTTAAACCAATCAAAATAGCTGTTCATTTTTGATGGTTCCAATAATATTTTTCCTTTGGTCCTAAGAATTTTAGCCTTGATTTTAAGTGACTGGATGACCTTGTCTTTAATTTCTTTGACTTTAATTTGAATGTTTACATCACTTTCAAATGGATCAATCATTAGTAATATTTTGTCTTTTGTATATTCTTTTTTTATTGCAGCATAAACGGTATCATCTGCCACAAACTCAAAAAAATCATTGGGCATCAGATCCTCCTTTGAGATATTTTGTGGCTCAAGAAATTGCCTATAGTTGTCAAATTCTACAATTCCATGCATCTCACTACAATAGTAGGAATCTAAGAAAATCCTTCCATATTTTTCCCCAGTCTTTTTTTTCAAGTTCTTTGTCAGTGCTTCATTTATTTTTTCATCTGGAAATAAATGATTGTATGGATGCATCCAGGTATTGCCTTGTTCGGATATATGGTCCCAAATTTCTTCTAATTGTATGTCGGGATCAAGCCAATAAAACGAGCATATTTTTTTTGTAATAGGATTTGTTCCACCCATTTTAATTTGCCATCTATCTGAATCAGGGGAGGGGAGCCTTTTGAAGTTTTCTCTGGGTTGCTTGGGATATTCTTTTTGATATTTATTTAATGCATCATAATATTCTTTTTTGTAGTCTTCGTTTCGTCGAGTTGCTTCCCATAGAATATCAGCTTTAGGATTTCTGAGTTTTGTCATCTTTCATAACCTTATATCTGTTTGGCAAGGCAGTTATCAATGCTTCTATAAAAGTAAAGATAATCATAATGGGAAATTGATAAATAATGCAACATTCATTTTAAGATTTTGAATCCTCCTTTATACCCCAAAAATTGAAAATTTTATTTTTTCAACACCGTTTTTTTAGGACGTACTGTCAATTTTCAAAAATATGAAATATTGCTGTAGACCATATGAACGGTGTACGGGATCGTTGTATATTATTGCAAAAGCGGTTTCTCTAACTTCACATCCAGTTTACACAGCAAGTCCCTTCCTTAAAACCACCATCCATTCTTCCCCTCCAGATCCGCCTTGACAATATCCCTTTAAAATCATAAACAAAACCTTTAATAACAACCATATACCAGCAAATAATAGGAGACACCACCCCTTGTCAGCACTCACCAAATCAACAATCATTGAAAAAATCTCAGAAAAAAATAACCAGACACCCGCTCAAGCCAAAGATACTCTGGAAACTTTCCTTGAAATTATAAAATCCACACTGGCAGCTGGAGAAGATATAATGATATCAGGCTTTGGTAAATTCCAGGTCAATGAAAAAGCACCCAGGAAAGGGAGGAATCCAGCCACTGACGAAGAAATGATATTGAAGAAAAGGAGAGTTGTGACGTTTAAGTGTGCTGGGAAGTTGAAGGATAGGCTTAACAATGGATGACAATAAAAATAAACCCACGGCCATAGCAGACGCAGTTAACAGTCTTCTATCTGAACTTCCAATTGAAACAAAGCATCAGATTAGAAATTCAAGTGAAGACGGATTAATCAATTTTCATTTTGGTCTTGGGATGGGCATAAGAAATGAGTTCGGATTGTGGGAAAAGGAGTCCAAACTGTTTGAAAACTGTAAAGAGTCTTCAGGTGATCCAAATATAGATCCTGATACTGCTTCTGAAATAATAATCAAAGCTCTCTGGGAAAGATTGCAGGAGTATCTCCCGCCAAAATTGGTTGGTATCAATTAATCCAAACCTTGAACCTATAAATTATTCAAGCATAACCTCTTTAATAGTTTCAGCTAATATCTCGCAGAATAAAAGGTACTCACTCTTTTTTGATCGAATGGATTTGGGGAGTTCAATATGAAATGGAATCCATTCGTCAGTTTTAATTGTAGCTGACTTAGATGCTTGGAAATGTATTTTATTAAAGTCACCAGATATTTTATATTTTTGTAGCGAAGCAGTAAGTGACATTTTTGCTTCTAATTTTTCAGCTAACGTTTTGGACCAATTATTTCGTTCTGCTTTCCCTGAAGATATTTCAATATCATATCTTGCCGATCGACTTCCATGCCCATGAATTTCTACCAAAAATTTGGGTTTCCATGATTTAATTTTATTATAATAATCAGTTTTGGATGATTTATTTGGATCAATAAAATAATTACACGCAATAACACTACAACAATTCAAAAGGCGTGAGATGTAATAACCCAAAACACCAGCATTCTCATCGGCATCAGGGTGTGCTTCACATGGTAATTTAGATGTACCTAACGGCGCATGATGAGGAACCGCAACTATAATGTCTTTCCGTTTTCTCTCCTCGGCGATTAAAATCGAATTTTCTGAATTTTCCATTATGAATTCTGTGTTCATGGGAATCCTTCTATTTATCAATTTATAGCTTTTTCTATTTCAAATAATGCTCAACAGTATACCGTAAATCCTCATCCTGGTCATCCGTACCCGACAGCCACTTTAAATAATCCTTCGGAATATCCCTGAAAAACTGTCCTTTATGTTTCCCGAAATACATTCGACTCAACAAAACCGGTTTGCTTGAAATTTCCATCATTTTATCCTCAACAGCAGCGGGCCCGATCTCCTTGCGCATCTTCACAAATATTCTCTCAAACAATTTTTCAAGAACCAGGATATCACCGAGAGCGTCATGGGCCGAAGCTTCAATTTTAATCCCAAGGAAATATCTTAAATATTGAAGACCATACTTTAATATTTTCCCTTCAGGGTCCAGGTGCCTGGCCAACTTCAATGTGCAGATTGCCTTCTTCGGATGGATATCTTCTTTTTCGAGCATATCAACGTCAAATTTAGCGTTATGGGCCACAAGTATATTGGTATCATCATTGAATAAACCAACCAATTTTCGATGATCAGAGCTGTCCTTAAACGCTGGTTTGTCTGCCACCATTTCATTTGTAATATGATGGACACACATGGAATCAATTTTAATGGTTAATGGCGGTTTGAATAATTCGTTTACAATGGCACCGGTTTCAAGTTTATAGGCAAGTTGGCATAATCTGTCTTCGAGTTGGGTGCCTGTGGTTTCTGTATCGAGGAATATGAACAAAGTGGCTCCGATTTTTAATATTTTTGTTTGATTTTGTTTTTATGGATACCAAAACGAGTGTGATGATACAAGAAAAGTTGGTGCTATAAATTTTTTATATTGGTCGTTGAATGCGGAAAAATTGCCCGTGTCAATGTCCTGGTTCATATATTTGAATGGAAAATTTTATTCAGGAAAAACATAAGACACCAGATGTAGTGGTTCCCAAATTTCGTCAGGACTGAGCCCTATGAATACAAGTCATCACTTTTGGGTACCGGGTCCGACCCCGGATTTATACCATGAAAGCTCGCCACGGGGAAAATCCATTTTTAAGTAATTGTTAACTGGGTGGTTCACGTTATAATACTCTTGCGTTGCAGTTCCTGGCCCTAAGTAATTCTTTTGGTAGTTGTAAACACAATTTCCAATTTTATTCGTCACCATATGGTCGAGACATATCCCCAGTACAAATCTCGTGGCGATTGTGAAATATCGACAGGATGAAATAATAAACAAATCATCAGTGAAGCTGGCGAAGGGAGCGATTCAACAAGCTCTACGCAAGGCAATCCGAGCTTCCTTATGGCTCTTTACAATCCTAACCATTTGGTAACCGGAATATTCTTGACAAACCCACCGGTTTTACGATAGCTAAGCCGGTGTATATGGGTATTTACAATGAAGAATAAATTTTACACCTCTTTCAGGGCATTCCTTTTTACAGGGATTCTCCTGTTTGGTGCTGTCTATGCGGGCACAAACTGTCCAGATGTGACAGACCGTATCTTTTGTCAGACAAATGACTTTTCTACAGGTGCAGACACCTCTTTTTTACCCGGGACCTATCGGGCGTATGATGGGGAATTCACTTGTTCTGCCGCCAACAAGAGGGATTTCTGTTGCACAAAAAAACCGTGCAACTCTAAGGCAACTCCATTTTTAAACACCCATTTTCAAAATCTGTCTGTGACACTCATAGTTACAGGCCAAAGACCACTGAATAGGGATATCCAATTATGCCCTGTTCCTGACCCTTACAACACCATACCCACCGTTTCAATCTATACCCTTACTCAATCCTTTCTCTGTTAGCCTTTTCTTTATCTTCTATTAGACTGTCAGCCGCTGTCAGCCGGACATTCCACGGGCTCACATTATCCGAGAATACACCCGGCCCATTGTCAACAAGCATCTATAGTAAAGAGTTAAACCATGTCCCAACAAGAACAACTGTCCGATGAAAACTGGACCCTTCTTTTTATAACCTGGATTATCGCGACCGCCGCCGCCCTGGGAAGTCTGTTTTTCAGCCATGTAATGGAATTTGCCCCCTGTGTTCTGTGCTGGTACCAGAGAGTTTGTTTATTTCCTCTGGTCATTATCCTCGCCACGGGACTCTTCCCCTTTGACAAGCGTGTTGTGACCTATGCCCTACCTCTGGCAATTGCGGGATGGTTAACTGCGTTTTATCATAATTTACTCTACTCAGGTATTATTCCCCAGGAGCTGCAGCCCTGTAGCCAGGGGGTCTCCTGTACGGAAAAATATATCGACCTGTTTGGGTTTTTGACCATACCCATGCTGTCGCTTCTTGGCTTTTCAACCATTATAACCCTTTTATTTCTTTTAAAGAAAAGGACATCCAAGTGAAATATAAAATATTTGCAGGTACCTGCCTGGTATTGATCGGTATCTTTCTTGCCTCCAGCTTTTACTTCAAAGACCAACAGGCCAAACAATATGACTT
>VMSR01000274.1 GCA_013792075.1 Desulfobacula sp. | reverse complement strand
CCAGGGCAGCTGGCTTGCGATGGTCCAGACGATGATCAAAAACAGGATCAGGGAAACAGGACGGGTAAAAACCGGCATAAAACTGCCCTGGGAAACCATGAGCGCTCTTCTGATATTTTCATCGGCCATGGGTCCTAAAATCACGCCGATGACAAGGGGTGCGATGGGATATCCCATTTCAGTTAAAAAATAACAGATAATGCCCACCGGCAACATTAGGTAGAGGTTAAAAATGTTTAACCCCAGAGAATAGGAACCGATAATACAGAGCATGCCGATGACCGGCATGAAAATCTGTGTGGGAATCTTAAGCACTTTGACCACCTGCCTGGCCAGAAGCATTCCGTTAACCCACATGGCAATGGATGCCAGAAGGAGAATGGCGGCGATTTCCAGGATAAATGTGGGATGTTCAAAGGTGATCATGGGACCGGGTGTGACACCATGGAGCATAAGGGCTCCCAATAGCATGGCTGCCGGCGGGCTTCCCGGGATCCCCAGGTTCAGCAAGGGGATCATGGCACCGCCCACACAGGCATTGTTGGCCGTTTCGCTGGCAATAACACCCTGAAGCTCTCCTTTTCCAAAGGTTTCCGGGTGTTTGGAAGTATTTTTCGCTGTTCCATAGGAGACCCATCCGGCAATGTCCTCCCCTATCCCGGGAACGGCACCAATACCCACCCCGATGAGGGCAGACCGGATAATGGCAGGGATATTTTTTAAAACCGTACCAAATTCAGGGAGGATTTTCTGGAGTTTCTGGGTTTGTCCTATATGGAATTTATCTTTGAGCACCCCGATAATCTGGGGGATACCAAAGGCGCCGATCAGAACGGGAACCACTTCTATGCCGGATTCAAGTTCTGCAAACCCATAGGTAAATCTGGGGTAAAACTGGAGCTGATCCCTGCCGATACACGCAAGAAACAGGCCTAAGAATCCGGCAATCCATCCCTTGATAACCAGATCGGGACTTGTGAGAGTTCCACTGATGAGAATGCCGAAAAAAGCCAATAGAAAGAATTCAAAAGAGGTAAACTGCAGAGCAAACCGTGAGATGATCGGTGAGATGCTGACCACAAACAGCATGCTGATAATGGTACCGATGGCCGATGCCGTTGTTGTAAGCCCGATGGCACGTCCCCCTTCCCCTTTACATGCCAGGGGATAGCCGTCCATAGCTGTGGCCGCAGAAGCTGCAGTTCCCGGGATATTGATCAAAATGGCGGCATAGGACCCGCCATAGGTCCCGCCGACATAGATGGACAAAAGACAGACCATGGCAAGGGGGGTATCCATGCTGTAGGTCAGGGCGGTTAACAGGGCAACCCCAAGGGTGGAGGTCAGACCGGGCATGGCACCAAAGATGATTCCCAGGAGCACGGAACCAAGCAATATGGCAACCGATACAGGATCGGTTGCAAGTCCAAAAACAATATCGAAAAATGACCCCATTCGTTCGAATAATAATATCAAAACACACCTCTTAACGTCTTATAATTACAAATACCAGACAAGATTCATCAGCTCGACAACCATGCCTTCAAAGGGCATGGGAACCAGCAGAAGGTATTTAAAGATCATCCCGACAAGCAATGGTGTAACGATGGCCACGATAAAACCGGTTCTATATTTTTTTTTAAATTCTGGATTGCCCTTTACAAGTTTACGGGCAAATAGGGCAAAGCTTACAATAAAAGCAAGCACCAGAACGTCCCCTGGATAGGGGGTATATTCCAAAAGAAGCGTGTTTAATCCAAGGGTTAAAAAAAGGACAAATATCAAAATCTGAGCTGCATAAAACCAGAACAACTTCATCAATACAATTTTATCCTCCAGATAAAACATGCTGATAAACACCAGTAAAAACTCAATGGCAGCCAGAAAGAAATCAACCCGCGGAATAAACAAAAAGACAAAGCTGAAAAGAATCGTTATGGCGGCATAAAATCTTAAATTCTTTTCACGCTTTAAAAATTGAATAACATCAGAGGAGAAAAAAAATGATTTTAAATCCAGGAACGCTTTGATGCCGACTTCTTTTACAGCCGTTCTGACCAGCATTCCGCCCAAAAGCATGATGATGGCACCGACAAACAAAGGGAAGATGGCAGGGGAGACATACCAAACATTCTGCACCCCGCCCCAGGAATCTTTCATGGGCATCTCCAATGCCTGGCTGACGATGAATATACCGATCAGAAAGATCAGACCGCCTGAAAATAGATCTGCTTTCCTTAGCTTATCTTTGTCCATCATGGTTGAATATTCCTTGATTCGTGTTTATACTCCTTTTCAAGAACCGGACTTATCGTTCATTGCCGTGGATACATAAGTCCGGTCCCCGGCTGGTGTCATTTGACACCAGCCCCTTTTTTATTTTTTAGTCATGGTTTTGGAATGCCAAGGGTTGCAGGATCAACCTTGGCAGCACCCAGTTCCCACAAGGTCCAGGCAAAATTAGACTCCAGTGCATCAAACACAGCCTTTGATTCTGCCCCTGTTTTGCCGGAAAGCAGGTAATAGTTTTCCTTGGCCCATGTTTTCACCTTTTCTGTGGCCATCCCTTTGTTAAAGGCATCCACAAGAACTGCCTTGACGTCTGCCGGAACATCTGCCGGCACGGCAAATCCAATGGCCTGGGAGATGGGCAGATATTTGGAAAGCCCGGGATAGGCATCAAAGGCAGAGGGAATGGTCCCCAAATCGGCAACATCAAAGCCTTCAGCAGTCAGCATGCCAAGGGCGCGAAGCTTGCCCCCCCTGAGCAGTTGCTGTTGTTCGGCAAGGGAAGTGACAACAACAGTGACTTCTCCGGTCATTGCTGCATTCTGGGCGGGTGCAGATCCGGCATAGGGGATAAAATTAAACTGTGCACCAGAACCATTTTCAACGGCCAGAAGGTTTAAGTGATGAATGGAGCCTGCCCCGCTTGCGGCGGCCTTGATGGATTTCGGATCTTTTTTGGCAGCTTCTATCAGGTCTGTCATGGTTTTATAAGGGGAGTCTGCAGTAACAGAGAGAACATCGGGAGATCCGCCAACAATAAAAGTATCCCACACATCAAATTTCTTATCCCAGCCGCCTTGAACGCCAGCCGTGACATTTGACTCAGACAGTCCGCAAAGGGTATAGCCGTCATGTTTCTGACCAAATGCATGGCTCATTCCAATGGAGCCTGCCACACCGCCTGTTTTGTTGATAACATTGATATTCACGTCCAGAAACTGCTGCATTTCCGCTGTGATGATTCTGACACAGGTGTCGGTTCCGCCGCCTGCACTCCAGACAACAACTGCCGTAATGTTTCTGTTGGGAAAATCTTTTCCGGCCCAGGCGCCGGGTGCCAGCACAAACATCATGATCAAACCAATGAGTAAAATTTTTTTCATGTTGATTGGTCTCCAAAAAAAATATTAATTAATATTAAACCCCTTTCTGATGGGGTGGCGGCAGGTTTTAAGCCCTGCTGTTTTTCCCGCAAGTAAAATGAACCACCTCCTTTATCGTAAAATACATGGTTTATTCATCGATCTGCTGTGCGAGGATATCGATGGCTTTTTTAAAATGATCTTTCATCATATTTTCTGCTGTTTCAGGTTCTCTGTTACAGATGGCGTCCAGGATAGCCGCATGATCTTTCATGGTCTCATCGGGATGCCGTATCAACCCTTCCCTGGGTACGTTCTGATAGGCCAGGCTGATAATATTAAAGGTTTGAAGCATGGTGCTTAAAAATTCCCTTGAAGCAATTTTTGTGATCATTGTGTGAAATTTTCTATCTGCCTTGGAATAGGCTGAGATATCTGTGATATTTTTCTGATCTTTAAACTCTGAAAAAATCCGGCCCAAAGCCCCACAGTCTTCATCTGTAATACACTGGGCCGCGCGCCGGGCGGCAAGGCCTTCCAGCACTTCACGGATCTCAAAGATACCGATCATCTCTTTTTTCGTAAACAACCTTACAAAAAAACCCCGTCTGGGCCGGACTTCAACCAGTTTCTCATGCTCGAGAAATTTTAAGGCACTTATCAATGGCGTTCGACTGATTCCCAGATCCATGGCGAGTTTTTCCTGGGGAATCTTCTGACCCGGTAAAAGCGTTCGGTCTTCAATCATGTTTTTAATCACCTGGTATACTTTCTGATCCAGGTTTTCATACTCAGCCCCTAAATTTTTCATACCTTCCCCTTCTATCGAGATCATTGCCCAGGCAATATTGAATTTTGTATTTTGTATACAAAATTCAATATATAAAATAAGATTTGATGTCAATCTTTTTCTCGTTTTTTTTTAACACCTGAATCCCATTGCGGTTTCATGAATAGCGTCTTTTCGAATTTTTGAAAATCTTTAAGATAAAGATGGAAAGTTATTTTGAATCAGAGAGATATAAGCTTACGATATAAGATAGTTACGAGTGGCGGTTGACCGCCATTTTTTTATGGGACGCAGGTAGCGCAGATGCGCACAGATAAAGACCCTGTCATGGAAAACCATGCCCACCGCTTTTTTCACCACCCTGCTGGCGTCCGAAGCCCGCAGCCCAGTAAATGTGCAATATCGCCAATACAGTGACAGCAGTGGCAACAAGACTTGCTATTCTTTGCATGAGAACCTGCCACGGCCCTGGCTGTCTGCTGAAGCGACCTGTTGGCCCCTCAGATCCAGTTTCCAATAGACGACATCCGGCAGCGGATTGTCATAGTAAGGTCCTGTTCGCACAAAACCCAATGATTTGTATAGCTGTATGGCGGCTTCCAGCCTGTTAAGCGTGTCAAGGACCATTGTGGAATAGCCAAGCAAAACACCTTCCCGAATAAGCCGTTCTGCAATTTGTTTACCAATGCCCAGGCCTCTGGCTTCACGGCAAACATAAAGCCGCTTCATCTCGCAAGTGCGGTCTTGGATAGCGCCCAATCTGCGCAATGCACCACAGCCAATAACCTTTTGCCTATCCTTGGCGAGGAGGAGTGTACCAGATGGCAGAGCATACTTTCCCGGAAGGCTTGCCAGCTCTGATTCAAACTGCTGAAAACAT
>VMSR01000025.1 GCA_013792075.1 Desulfobacula sp. | reverse complement strand
GCGCACCTTGTTCACGGCATCCATGACGGTGTCAATCATTTGGGTGATCTGGTCCGGATCAAGGGTATGAATCAGCTGATGGCAAAAGGTGTCGGCGTTGAAAAGACCCTGGGCAAGGTAAAGCACATGGGGGCGGCCGGGCGAATGGGTGATAAACCCATCTTCTTCGGGAAGGTTCAGGCCGGCATTTTTCAGGTGGGTTGTGTAGGCAAAACACTGATCCCGGTAGGATACAGCACTCTGCATTCCCGGGAAAAAAGGAAGGCGTTTAAAGACAATGCCCGGGTATTTTTCCATGGTAAAGATGGAAGAAATTTCTCCATACCCCAGTATTTTAAACGGCAGCCGGGAGGTTTCCGGCTTCACCGGGTTCAGGCTTTTTTCAAACGCATCAATATAGGTCTGGTCAATCTGCATGTGGCACTCCTGTCTTTATGTGGTTGAACCTGCCCGGCATTGATTCATGGCTTTTTCCATGATGTCTATTATCTTGTCCACCAGGCGTTTATCCGTATACATATAGGGTTTGAACTGGATGACCGACAGATCATATCCTGAAAACATGGCCCAGATACCATTGTCATAGAGGGCTTTGGACATTTCAATTCCTGCCATTTCCCCGTCAAATTTCAATCCGGAAATAAACCCATTCTGGCGGATTTCAAGCAGGAAGGGATGGGTGGTCTGAAGGGCTTTAAGACGGGTTAAAAGATAGGCAGAAATTGTATCCACCCTTTGCAGCAATGCCGGGTCACTGACAATATCCAGCACTTTTCTGGCGATGTAACACCCGATTTCCGATCCGCCAAAGGTTGAAATATGGGCAAACCCGTCCTGGTGCAGCCATTCCCCGGCCCTTTGGTTTAACAGGGCGGCCGCCATGGGATAGATGCCGCCGGACAGGCCTTTTGCCGTTACAAGGATATCAGGGGCAACCCCATAATGCTCAATGGCCCAGAGTTTGCCCGATCTTCCGAGGCCTGTCTGGATTTCATCGGCAATGTAAAGGGCCCCGTATTTTTCACACAGGGTTTTTACGCAAGACAGATAGTTTTGTTCGGGCATGGGAAAGCCCATGGTGGCGGGAATCGTTTCAAGGATAACCGCTGCTGCATCCTTGGCTTTCAGGGCTGTTTCCATTTTTTCAAGATCGTTAAAGGGCACAGTCACGGAAAATTGGGGTGTATCGCTTAAAAAAAACTGGGCATTTTTGGTATTCCCAACGCTGCCGGACAGACCGGTCCGGCCGTGAAACCCCTGATCAATGGATATGATTTTTCTGCGGTTCGTGGCGTGTCTGGCGGATTTTATGGCCACATCCACGGCCTCGCTTCCGCCGCTGGCAAACACAACCGCTTTCATATCCCCCGGGGTCAGGGCCACCAGTTTTTCTGCCAGCAGTCCTCTCTGGGCACTGGGAAAATGATGGTTCCCAATATCAAGGCCCATCTGAATCGCCTGGTTCAGGGCCTCTAGGATAGGTTCCGGGCAATGGCCAAGGTTGAAGGTTCCGCCGTTCAGGTGAAGATCAATCAGTTTTTTCCCGTCAACGTCATAGATATAGGGGCCTTGGCGTTTCCCGATTACCAGGTCAATGCCGATGGCATTGAAAATTTTTATTTTTTCCGGACAAAGCAAGGCATTGTTTTTTTCAATGATACTTGTTTTAAGGTCACTCATGGTTGGATCCTTTGCTGAAATAGAGGGTGATTTGATATAATGGAACGCGTTCCATTAAATGTCAATAAATTTATTCTGTTTTTACAAAAAATATGATTTGGTATAGGGTGAAGTTGAAGATCCAGGGTCCCATTTGTTAACACCCTAAAAAAAAGTGATGCTAAAAAATTATATGGAAAAGAAAAAAAGAGGCCGGCCGGTTCAGTCCCACGGGAAAAAAGAGGAAATTCGGTCAAATATCATCCGGGTGGCCAAAAGACTTTTTGCCGAAGAAGGCTACGATCATATATCCATCCGGAAAATTGCCCAGCAGGCAGAGTGTGCCCCAAGAACCATCTATTATTATTTTAAAAACAAAAGGGAATTGTTAAATCATCTATGGCTGGATATTTTTAAACTGGTCAACGACAGGTGTGAAAAATCAGCCATGGGCGTTACCGACCCGGTGGAAATCATCCGGAGGTATTACACAGCCTATGTGCAGTACTGGCTTGAGAATCCCGAGCATTTCCGGGTAATTTTCATGAATGAAGATTTGGACGCTACCGAAACCCATGATGAAAAAATTTATGGAAATATCCTGGAGCAGGCTGGGTTTGTCACCCGAATGGTCCACCTGATACAAGGGTGCATTGAACAGGGTGTTTTTGTTGAAAGAAGAAAAGAAATTATTTTTCAGACCTTGTTGCTCAGTGCCCACGGTCTTTCAAGCGGCCTGATAACCCTGCGGGAGGTCCCCTGGGAATCTTCCACCGAACTGATACACTCAACCCTGGATGCCCTGGTATCTGGAATAAGGAAAATCAAAACGTGTTTGGATTAAAGGAATATCGTGTTGCCCAAAGCCTGGACCAGGCCGATCAATTGCTCCATGAACACAAGAACAATGTGATTCTGGGGGGGCTGCTCTGGATGCGCATGGGCAGGAAAAACTACCACACGGGCATTGACCTGTCCCAACTGGGTCTTGATCGTATCCTTGAGACGGAAGAAGCCATCGAAATCGGTTGCATGACCCGGTTGCGGCAGATTGAAACCAGCGGCATATTGGACGCCTGTTTCGGAAGGGTTCTGGCAGATGCCGTCTCCCATATTGTGGGTGTCCAGTTCAGGAATGCGGCCACCATGGGCGGCAGCGTGTTCTCCCGGTTCAGCTTTTCAGATGTAGTAACGGCCCTTCTGGCTTTAGAGACCCATGTTCACCTTTACCGGGGCGGCATTCTGCCCCTGGAGACCTTTTTGGAATCTTCTCCCCAGCGGGATATTCTGGTAAAGCTGTCCCTTAAAAAAAAGGCCTGGAAAACCAGTTACCAGAGCCATCGCATGACGGCCACGGATTTTCCCGTGCTGGCGGCGGCCATCAGTTGTTGCGAAGACCGCTGGCGGATAAGTCTTGGGGCCCGGCCCTCCCGGGCAAAGCTTGCCACAAAAGCGGCTGCCCTGCTGCCCAAAAAACCCGATGCAGCGCAAATAGCCGCTGCCTGCGACCAGGTGGTTGAAGAGATGAGCTTTGGCGGGAACCAGCGGGGAACCAGGGAATACCGGGAGATTCTGGCAAAAGTATTGGTAAAAAGAGGGGTGGAGGCAGTATGCAGATAAGCTGTGATATTAACGGAAAAGCGTATACCCGGCACATTGAACCCGATCTGGTGCTCATTGATTTTTTGAGGGACCTGGGATTTTTGAGCCTCAAGCAGGGGTGCGACACCACCAATTGCGGGTTGTGCACGGTGTGGGTGGATGGAACGCCAAGATTGTCCTGTGCCATGCTTGCGGCAGGAATCCAGGGAAGACAGATCACCACCATTGAAGGCGTGGAAAAGGAGGCCGCAGCCTTTGGGCAGTTTCTGGCGGCCCAGGGGGCGGATCAATGCGGATTCTGCAGCCCGGGCTTTATCATGAATGTTCTGGCCATGGAAAGGGAGTTGACGGACCCCAGTGACGACCAGATCAAACACTATCTTGCCGGAAATTTGTGCCGCTGTACCGGGTATGCCGGTCAGATGCGGGCCATAACGCTTTATCTTGGGGCCAGAAAAGGGGAACTTTCATGCGAATAGTCAATACCGCCGTCCCCAAAGTGGATGCCATGGCCCTGGTCACGGGCAAGCCGGTGTACACCGATGATCTGGCCCCAAAAAACTGCCTCATTGTCAAACTTCTACGAAGCCCCCACGCCTTTGCAAAAATTTGTGATATGGACACAGCGGTGGCGGCTCAGATGCCGGGAATCGCCTGTGTGATCACCCACAGGGATGTGCCCAGGCACAGGTTTACCATGGCCGGTCAATCTTATCCCGAACCCAGCCCCTATGACCGGTTGATCCTTGACCAAATTGTCCGGTATGTGGGGGACCCTGTGGCCATTGTGGCCGGTACCACGGAAAAAGAGGTGGAAAAGGCCATGCGGGAAATCACGGTTTCCTATGAGGTGTTTGAGCCGGTCCTGGACCCTGAAAAAGCCCTGGACCATCCCAGCGTCATCCATCCGGAAAAAGACTGGCATGTGAATTTTGACATCGGCAGCCAGGTTGAACGGAACCTGTGCTGCTCGGGCGGGTTTGAAAGCGGTGACACCGGGGCCGAGTTTTCCGCAAGTGACGTGATCGTGGACGAGGTTTACCATGTCAAGGCCAACAGTCAGGCCATGATGGAGACCTTCCGGACCTATACCTATCTGGATCACAACAACCGGCTGACCATTGTCACCTCCACCCAGATTCCCTTCCATATCCGGCAGATTGCGGCCAGGGCCTTGGGCATCCCCAAACAAAATATCCGGGTGATCAAGCCCCGGATCGGGGCCGGGTTCGGGGCCAAACAAACCCTGATCAGCGAGCTGTTTCCGGCCATTGTGACGCTTACGACCGGCAAGCCTGCCAAAATTGTTTTTGACCGGACCGAGTCGTTCATCGGCTCCACCAGCCGCCATGAAATGATCATCCGGGTAAAGGTGGGGGCGGACAAAGAAGGGAAACTTCTGGCCATCCATCTGCACACCCTGTCCAATACCGGCGCCTACGGGGAACACGCCCCCACCACCGTGGGGCTTTCCGGCCACAAAACCCTGCCCCTGTACAACAAGGCCAAAGCCTGTAAATTCAGCTATCAGGTGGTCTACACCAACACCATGTCCGCAGGTGCTTTCCGGGGGTATGGGGCCACCCAGGGAACCTTTGCCCTGGAATCGGCCATGAACGAATTGGCGGCCAAACTTGGGATGGACCCTTTGACCTTGCGCTTGAAAAATCTGCTGGAGGAAGGCGAAATCCTGACGGCCTATCACGGGGAAAAGCTGAACTCCTGTGCCCTGGAAGCCTGCATCCAAAAGGGCAGGGAGATGATCGGGTGGGAGAAAAAATTTCCCTGTGTCCGGATCAGCGACACCAAGGTCCGGGCAGTGGGGGCGGCCATCACCATGCAGGGGTCCAGCATCCCCAACATTGACATGGCGGCTGTTGAAGTAAGGCTTCAGGATGATGCCTATTATACCCTGATGATCGGCGCCACGGACATGGGAACCGGGTGCGACACCATCCTGGCCCAGATCGCGGCCGAATGTCTGGAATGTGAGCTGGATAAAATCATTGTCAGCGGGGTGGACACAGACCATTCTCCCTATGATACCGGGTCCTATGCCTCCAGCACCACCTTTTTGACCGGCATGGCCGTTGTCAAAGCCTGTGAACGCTTAAAAGGAAAAATCATCCGGGCGGCAGGCCTGCGGCTTAAGACAGATCCTGCTGCCCTGGCCTTTGACGGCCGGGCAATTTTCAACGACAACGAAAAGGACGATGAAAAAAATCGGATCAATCTGGATGACCTGGCCAAGTCCCTGGTGGTGGGGGCCGGCCATTGCCTGAGCGCAACCGCCTCCCACTCAAGCCCGGTCTCCCCCCCGCCCTTCATGGCCGGATTTGTTGAAATTGAAATGGACCTTGAAACCGGAAAAACCCATGTGATCGACTATGTGGGGGTGGTGGACTGCGGCACGCCCATCAACCCGAATCTGGCAAGGCTTCAGACAGAGGGCGGCATTGTCCAGGGCATCGGCATGGCCTTGTTTGAAGATATCACCTATGGGAAAACCGGGAAAATGATGAACAATTCCTTCATGCAGTATAAAATTCCCTCCCGCCTGGATCTGGGAGAGATCCGGGTTGCGTTTCAAAGCAGCTACGAGCCGGCCGGACCCTTTGGGGCCAAATCCATCGGCGAGGTGGTGATCAACACCCCGGCCCCGGCCATTGCCCACGCCATCACCAATGCCTGCGGCATCCACTTGCGGACCCTTCCCATGACGGCTGAAAACATTCTGATGAAGATTCGGGAAAAACAATGAAGCTGGCCGGAATTATCCTTGCTGCGGGCATGGGTACGCGAATGGGCACTGATCTCTGCAGGGCCAAACAATTGTTGCCCCTGGGGGGACGCGCGGTCCTTGCCCATGTGGTCGAGAACGCGCTTGCCGCAGGATTGGATCCCATAATTCTGGTGCTGGGACACCAGGCGCAAGAGATCATGGCGGCAATGGATGTTTCCCAGGTCCGGGTGGTGGTGAACCCCTTGTACCGGACCGGGATGGCAGGGTCCGTCAGGGCGGGACTCGGGGCGGTCCCTTCTTTTTGTGACGGGGCTATGTTTTTGCTGGGAGACCAGCCCCTGGTGGACAAAGCGGTTCTCCTGAAATTGATCAAGGCCTTTACCGGCAGCAACATTGTGATTCCCGCCTTTGAGGGCAGACAGGGCAATCCTGTGATTTTTGGTGCCGGGTTTTTTTCTCAATTACAACAATTGAAAGGAGACAGGGGCGGCCGGGTTTTGTTTGACGCCTATCCTGACCATATCCGCCAGGTGCCTGTTGAGACGGATTCCGTCTGTTTTGACCTGGATACGCCCGAAGACTATGAACGGCTCGGTCAACAAGGGGAAAGCGTTGATGGAAATTGACCGGTTTTTTCCTTTGACCCCGGGCATGGCCCTTTCCTTTGTGGGGGGCGGCGGCAAAACCTCCCTGATGTTTGCCCTGGCAACCCAATTGGCAGGCCAGGGCAATAGCGTGCTGGTGACCACCACCACGGCTATTTTCCATCCAGACCATGAGGGGCGGCACCATGATGGTCTGGTCCTGGGCGAAGATCTTTTCAATTTAGTGCCAGGGGCCGGCCAGATGGTGGTGGCGGCCAAGTCCTATGACCCGGAGAGCCGGAAGCTCAAGGGGTTTTCACCTGGGTTGCTGGCCCGGGTCCGGGAAAAGAAAAGATTTGATTATATGCTTGTTGAGGCCGACGGGTCGCGCAGGCGGCCGGTCAAGGCCCCGGCAGACCATGAGCCGGTCATCCCCGGCTGGACGGATATGGTGATCGGCTGTATCGGCCTGGACTGTCTGGGCCGTCCCATGGACGCTAAAACCGTCCACAGACCGGAATTTTTTGCCGCCGTTACAGGGCTGATGCCAGGTGATCCCATTCTGGCAGACCACCTGGTCGCACTGGTGGCATCCGATTTGGGACTGTTTAAAAACACGCTAAAAAACATGAAAAAAATGGTCGTGTTCAACAAGGCCGATACCAGGGATTTGGTTCAACAGGGCCAGGTGCTGGCTGCCCGGATTCGAAATGAATGCCCTTGGGTGGACGGCTGCCACGTCGCCTGTCTTCTGAACCCTGAAGACCCGGTTATTTTTTAAGGCAAGGTGGATCCAATGGAATTAAAACAAGTCAATGATCAGGTCTGGCTGACAAGGGTACAATTAGACGGCTATGGTGTGCAAGGCGCCCTCATCCGGGGAGAGACGGGTGTGGTTCTGGTGGACACGCTTTCCCATCCAAGTGACATGGCGCCCTTGCTGCCCCTGATCCAGGGCCGGTCCCTGACCATTGTCTATACCCATGCAGACTGGGACCATATCTGGGGAACGGGGGGACTGCCATGGGAGGGAGCCCGGATTATCGGGCATAGGGCCTGTCTGGAGCGCTTTGATACAGATGTGCCCGCCACCCTCCGTGAAAAACAAGGGGCCCAGCCCCATCGGTGGGGCGGGATAAAACTGATCCGGCCCACTGAAACATTCTCCCGCAAACTTTGCCTTGATGCCGGGGCATTGGAGATGACCCTTCATCATTTGCCCGGTCATACTCCGGATTCCATTGTCCTTTTTTTGGAAAAATACGGGATGCTGTTCATGGGGGATGCGGTGGAAACGCCTTTCCCCTGCCTTGAAAGGACAAGCCCGCTTTCCCGGTGGATTGAAGCGCTTGACGCATGGGAAGGTGATTCCCGGGTTCAAAGGGTGATCCCGGCCCACGGCCACATGGGGGGACGAAAGATTATCCGGCAGAACATTGCCTACCTTCAGGATCTGCTGGACGGACGCCCGCCTGTCATCACTGAACCATTGACAGATTTTTATCGCCATACCCATGGGGAGAATATGGCTTTTGCCGGAAACCTGGCCTCGGGGTAGTCCGGACGGGTGTTCAATTGGTTATTTTTATGCTGCAACCCCATATTTTTTCTGGATATCTTCCACTTGTTTCATATTGTCTGTAAACAGGGTAAAAAGCTGGGGATCAAAATGGGTGCCTGCCGCCTTTTCCATGATTTTCAGGGCGTGCTCATTGGAATAGGCTTTTTTATAGGGGCGAATATTTGTCAGTGCATCAAACACATCTGCAATGGCGCATATCCTTCCGCTCAAGGGAATACCCTCTTTTTCTAAACCAAAGGGATACCCTGAGCCGTCCCATTTTTCATGGTGGCTGATGGCAATGAGTTCTCCTGTCTGCAACAGCAGCGAGCTTGAGTCAGAGAGGATCTGGCTTCCTATGACAGGGTGCTGCTGTATTAAATTCCATTCCGGTTTGTTCAATTTCCCGGGTTTGAGCAGAATTTCTTCCGGGGTGCCAATTTTTCCGATGTCATGCATGGGACTGGCATGGAGGATAATTTCAACCTCAGTGGGAGAAAGGTTCCTCAAGGTTGCCAGCATGGCGGAAAACTGGCTCATTCGTTTTATATGGGTTGCGGTGCCCGTGTCCTTGAATTCGGCCGCGATGACAAGCCTGTGAATTGTTTCCATGTGGGCGTTCTGGACCTGACGCTTTGCCTTTACCACCTCCTGCATGGATTCGCGCAATGCCAGGGTTCTGCGCTCAAGGATTTTTTCCAGCACCCTGCGGTGACGGTTTAAATCGTCCTGGGCCTTTTTCATTTTTAGCAAAGACGCTGTTCTTGCCTTGAGTTCGGTCATGTCAACGGGTTTTGAGATAAAATCATTCGCCCCGAGTTCCACGGCGCGAATCCTGTCTTCGCGGCTGGACAGGCCGGTGACCATAATGATGGGGATATTCCTGGTTGCCGCTTGTTTTCGTATCGTTTTTACCACTTCAAACCCATCCATTCCCGGCATGAAGATATCCAGAAGTATTAAATCAATATCAAAGACAAGCTTTGAAAGGGCTTCAAAACCGTCGCTGGCGGTTTCAATTTCATATCCAAGTTTTTCCAGCATCTTCTGGAGCAGCTTCCTGATACTGTCATTGTCATCAACCACCAGGATGCGATTTTTATTTTCCATGTTTTATAGTCTCCATCAAGATAGCGAGGTAAAAGCAAAATGGATGGTTCTGTAAATCTGGACCTCGGGACTGAAGTGTTAATTGGCGTCGTAACGGGTAAATAAATTTGATCGGATTGGCCTGTATTTTATCAAACCTAATATTAAAGTCAAATTTTTTGTTCCGACCGGAGTGTAAATGGCTGAAACAGCAGAATGGACGGACATGGCATAGCTGGATTTTTTTATTTAAAAAGAGTATGAACCAGAAGAACAGAATATGGGAGGGGAGGATAAATGATCAAATCCATGAACATTGCCTGGTGGGTCCAGCGCTGGGCAGAACTTATACCCGACAAGCCTGCCATTTTGTTTGAGGGGCAGACCATTTCCTACCGGGACTTTTGCCGACGGGCGGACCGGACCAGCTGCTGGCTTCAGTCCATCGGGATTGAAAAAGGCGACCGGGTGGCCGTGATGCTCAACAATTGTCCTGAGTTTCTGGATCTGTTTCTGGCCTGTTCCCGGCTTGGGGCTATTTTTGTTCCCATCAATTATCGCATCACGTCGGTGGAGCTGGATTATTTTATTAAAAATTGCCGGCCCCGGCTTTTTGTCCACGGGGCAAAGGTGGCTGACGTGGTAAACGGCCTGGCCCTGGAAAGTTATCTGCCGCCCATGATGGTGGCCCAGGTGGGCGGGGTCGGTGCCAGGGGCCGAATCTTTGATTTTGATACCGCCACCCGAAGCTTTGACGGAAAAAGGGCTTTTCTGACCAGAAGTCTGGGACCTGCCGACCCCGAAGAACCCCAGGTGATCATGTATACCTCCGGAACCACCGGACAGCCCAAGGGAGCGGTGCTCTCCCATCGGAAAACCTTTTTCAACTGCCTGAACGCCGACATTTTTTTCAAGCTTCATCCCAGTGACATCATGCTGGTTTTTCTGCCCCTGTTCCATTCAGGCGGGCTTTTTATCCAGGCCGCCCCGATTTTTTACAAAGGGGCCACCCTTGTGCTGCATCGCAAATTTGATCCCTTGCAGGTGTACAGGGATATTGAAACCTTTAAGGTGACCAAATTTTTAGGCGTACCAACGGTTTACAGGGAATTGCTTAAGGTTCCCCCCCCAAAAAGAGGGGACATCTCTTCTCTTCGGGTCTGTGCCGGCGGCGGGGAAAAACTGACCGAAGATCTGATCCGGGACTGTGCAAAGGCGGGTCTTGGTTTCCGCCAGATCATGGGACAGACGGAAACCTCAATCCTGTTGTGGGCATCTGAAGAGGACCCTTTAAAAAAGCCCGGGACCGTTGGGCGGCCTGTCTTCCATGCTGAGGTCTGTATTCTGGATGACCGGGGGCATAAAACAGCACCAGGGGAAATCGGCGAGATCGTGGTCAGGGGGTCCATCATGATGAAAGAGTATTGGCAGGACCCTGTCAAAACCGAAGAGACGATTAAAAACGGGTATCTCCATACAGGAGACCTGGCCAGGATGGATGAGGACGGTTTTTTCTATCTGGAGGGAAGGGCAGGGGACATGTATATTTCCGGGGGGGAAAATGTCTATCCGGCTGAGGTGGAAAAAGTGCTCAAAGCCCATCCGGATATCCAGGAGGTGGCCGTCAGGGGAATGGCCGATGCCACCTGGGGTGAAACAGGCCATGCCTTTGTGATCGTCTCCCCCGGCGCAACGGTCACTGGGGCTGAAATCATTGGATTCTGCCGGGGCAGGCTTGCCAAATACAAGTGGCCGGCAAAGGTGACCTTTAAAACAGAATTTCCCCGGACCTCCCTGGGCAAGGTGCGGAAGAATGACCTGGATTAGTCTGACCGGTCAGGCGTCCAGGGTGAAGTGCCATTTGCAGAAAAGATCATCCGGGTGGGGATCCGGCGGCGCAAACACGCATTCCACCCGGATGCGGTCATCGATCACCCTTGCAAAGCTTTTAAATTCTTTCATGTGCATGTGTTTGCAGACATACTCGCCCTGGCCGCGTTTGAGCCTGGCCTGCTGGGCAGGGCAGGAGGGCACCTGAAGGATCACTTTTTCCGGGGTTTCCTGGATCTCGTACCCCACCAGAATGGACCAGGGAAATAATTTCAGGGCGTCAACAAATCCTTTGAGACCTTTTTTTTCGCTTCCTGTTTGGGGGGTAAAAAATTTGTCCTTAAGATCTTTGGCAGCAAAGCCCGCCACCCGGTCCCAGACCTCTTCATTGAGTTTTTCCGCAGTGGGCTGGTCAAAGGTTTCGGATATCCGGATAAACCAGAACGCATCCATGACCCGGTAATTCCATAACAAAAATTCAATATAGGTGAGCAATTCCTGTTTGTTCATGTGTTGAAAGATTTTCAGATCCATTTTATTTTAACTCCGGTATAAGGGCGGGGGCAGGGGCCCTGTTTTTTTTATACTGCTAAACATGAAATTCCACCAGGCGGGAGGCAACAGGATCGGTATAGGTGATTTTTATTTTATGGGTTTTAACGTTGATATACGCAGTTGCAATATGCTTTTTATGGGTCCACTCCAGGTGGAGATCTGAATTATTGGACTTAAACAGGTTAAACTCTCCTTTAAAGGCAGGATAATGGTTCCGAAATTCCATGAGCTTTAAAAGCCGCTGCACCACAGGCTTTTTAATTTCCTCCCGGATCTCTTCCAGAGTGTAGTTGTGACGGTTGATGTTTCTGCCCAATTTTGTCTTTTCCAGCAATTCTATGTCATTTTCGCCCGCCAATAACCCCACATAATAGACCTGGGGAATCCCGGGCGAAAAAAACTGGATGGTTCTGGCCGTAATATAGGCATCATCGTTACACCCCAGGGCAGAATAATAGGTGCAATTTACCTGGTAGATGTCCAGGTTCTGGTAGTCCGGCCCGGAATAGGTTTCTTTTACATTGGAGCCTTTTTCATACAATTTTTTAAGGGTCTCATCGATTTCCTCCGGGTTTAGCAATCCCACCACATCCACCACACCGATGCCGTCGTGGGTATCCAGTGTGGTGATCTGTTTTCTGGGGCATTTTTTCAGCCAGGATTTAAGGGACCGTGTCTTTCCTGTATAAAGGGCATGGAGAACCAGCATGGGCAGGGAGAAATCATAGCACCAATATCCTTTTGCCGCCAGTTTGAGCTGGTAGGAATAGTGTTCGTGCACTTCCGGCAGAATCTGGGTATCAAAGGCCTGTGCATAATCGTTGAACCAGTCCAGAAGTTCCCAGATCTTGGGTTCCAGAAAAAAACAATTGGTGCCCAGTTCCACGGTGGTATAGGCAATGGCATCCAGCCGGATCATTTTGGGGCGGTTCCTGGCCAGACGGATCAAAAATTTGCGCATGACTTCCCGGGTTTTGGAAGCAGTATAATCCAGATCAATCTGTTCATGATCAAAGGTGCACCATATTTTTTCCAGGGTGCCGTTGGGCCGTTCCAGGGTCTGGTAGGGGGGGCGGGGTTTTCGGGTATAGACCTTTTCCAGGTCTTCGTCTTTTACCCAGCCTTCGGGGGCAAGTTTATTAAAACTTAAAAACATATCGGCATATTGGCTGTCAGCTCCCTTTGCAATATAATCCTGGAAAAAGACAGACTGGCGGGAAATATGGTTGACCATGAAATCAATGATCAGGTCAAAATCCTGACCGATCTTTTCCACATCCTCCCAGGTGCCGAACAAAGGGTCCACCTCATCATAGGTCAAGGGAGCAAATCCCCTGTCCGAAGAAGAGGGATAAAAGGGAAGCAGGTGAACGCCGCCGATGGCTTTGGAAAAATATTTGCGCAGCACATAGTGCAATTCCGGGAGGTTGGTCCCCAGGCTGTCTGGATAGGTGATCAATTGAATTTTGTTTTTAAGTGTCATATGGTATTGTTCCTTTTGCTTTCTGGAGAAATTGATACTGGCGGATGCCGTCCATTATACCGGCGGCATAGGGTTTTTTTGCAAAATAAATGTTTTTTGCGGATTTTAACGGCTCAAGCTCAGGTTTATAATTTTTGACCACAACTCCCAGGGGTTCTCCCTTGAGCATTTCTGCATCATTGCCCGAATCGCCGCAGACCAGAAGATGTCCCAGAGGAATTCCCCATTTATAACTTAAGTACCGGATGGCTTTCCCTTTTGAGGCCCGGTAGGGCAGGATGTCCAGGTATTTATCCTGGGAATAGATCAGGGTGTACCGGAATCTGTTTTTGGTCAGTATGTGGTGGATTTTTGCCAGCCGGTCCTTGCCGGGGGCCATGTCGTAACTGAGCTTGTATGCACCTTGAACACCCGGTTCCTGGAGACGGATAAACTTAATATCTTCCAGCCGTGAGGCAATCAGATCACGGTTCCAGTTTTTTGAAATATGGGTTTCCCACCCCTGGTCCCGGTCCAGGGAATCGCCGTAGCTGATCCTGCTGCCCACACCGGAAATAATAATGTCGGGTATCCTTACCCCAGTGGCCGTCAGAATCTCCATGGCAGATGTGAATATTCTGCCGGTGGCAATACCAAACCCCAGGTGTTGTGAATTTTTTTCAAGCAGATCCATTAACGTATGAAGTTCTTCCGGGTTTCCCCCCAAAAGGGTGTCGTCAATATCCGTGATCAGCATATAATCCAGTTTGGCCAGCCGTTTGCCGATGCTTTCCCCGGGCTCACCCACTGCGATGGATGATTTCTCATGTTCGTGGCATAATGTGTTCATCTCACTGCAATAGGTGGCGGCATGGCTCGTCCAGGAGTAGAATTTCCGGGTATTTAAGATGCCGTTTTTTGAAAAATCATTCCATTTGTCCGGGTGAACAAGAATATCCTTTATAGCGGCCGCAATGGCAGTCGTGTCCGTGGGGTCCACCAGGGTACCTGTCTTACAATTTTTAACGATATCCCTTGGACCGCCGTCATGGGTGGCGACAATGGGCAGGCCGCAGGCCAGTGCTTCCAGCAGGGTCAGTCCAAAGGGTTCCGTCAGGGCCGGATTGACAAATACCCCCCGTTTCTCCGCTGCAATGCGATAGAGTTCGGGTACCTCATGTTCAAAATCATGTCGTTTGGGAATGGCCATTTTTCCGTAGAGGTTGTACTTGTCCATCAACAATAGCATCCGGGTAAGCACCTCCCGCTCTGATTCTTCCTTTTGGGAAATGTCTTTCCGGATGCCGGCAAAAATGGCAAGGTTGGCCATGGCCTGGAGTTCGACATCCTCTCCATAGGCCTTTACCAGGCCCTGAATATTTTTTCGCTTGTCCGGACGGGAGAGGGCCAGAATCATGGGTTTATCCGGGTGGGTAAAGAAACGGTTCAGCTCCCGGGTGATGGATGCCTTGGCAAAAAGGGCTTCTTCCTTCTCCTGGCTGTCGGAAAAATTGTCATGGTAATAGGGATAAAAGCGTTCAATCCCGATGCCGGGGGGAATAACCGTATAGGCGGGCAGGGTCCGGTTGCGGTAAAGGCTGTATTGGCCCTGGATTTCCTGGCGGGTGCTGGTGATCACCTTGTCTGCAGCCTTGAGGATCAGCTCTTCGGTTTCAATCCGGTGATCAATTTTTAATTTTTTATTCATCTCAAAGAGATCAACCCCTTCATCCAGAAGCCTTGCCCGTTTGGACCGACCCAGGGAATGCCCGGTATAGATCAGGGGAATACCAAAAAAACTGGCAAGTTCCATGGCCACATACCCCGCGTCCGGATAGTGGCCATGGACCAGATCCGGAATCTCTTTTTCCATGCGGATAAATTTAATGGTCTTGTCCACAAATTCGTCCAAATGGGGCCAGAGCAGTTCTTTGCGGAGATATTTTTTCCCGCCGCACTGAATCCGCACGATGGAAAATTTTTCATTGATCTGTTCAATGGGCTGACCATAATCATCGGAATAGGATTTGTCCTGGATCAGGCGGGTGAACAATTGTATTTTCCGGATCTGGTCACAGGCAGACAGGTTTTTGCACAATTCCACCACATACTTGATCTGACCGCCGGTGTCTGCATCATGTCCCAGTTCCATGTTTTCGGCCCGCAAAAGCCCGTGGATGCTGAACATTTGTATGTGAAGTCCGCTTGTCATTTTTTTTGTCCTTTTTTTTGTTCATCCGTTATGGTCTCTGTTCGGGTGTATCCTCTGTCTGAATTCAGTATAGAGTGCCTCGTCTTCGGGCAATGCACCGGGGATGGTGCAAATATATCCTGCAAACTTGCTGGCAAGGTCCATACTGATTTTGATGGGCAGGCCCATAAGCCATCCGGCTGCTGATATGGCAGCATAAGCATCCCCTGCCCCCACTGTGTCCACAATTTTTTTGGGCAAGAAAGAAGGGCAGTGGTAATTTTTATTCCGGGTAATCCATTGACTGCCATGGCTTCCCAGGGTGAGAATGATCAATTCAAGGTCATGGAATGCCATGAGGCGATCCATGGAGGGTGCGGCCCCTTGACCACAATTATCCGAGATATATCTTAATTCCTCCTGGTTTAATTTGAGGATATCTGCGGCACCAAGGCAATCGTTTACAAGTGCCGGGGTATGGGAATCCGGTCGCAGGTTGATATCGCAGAAAACCTTGGTTTCGGGTCTTTTCTGCCGGATCACCTGTTGGATAAACCTGCGGCCGGATTGGCTGCTCTGGACCAGGCTGCCGAAATAAAGAAGATTGCAAGGCTTTTGCAGACATTCTGCAAGGTTTTTGTCAAAGGCAAGATGGGCCCAGGCGGTATCCGGGGTTATGGTAAAGGCATGGGTCCCATTGTCCATTGTCACCCGGACCGTTCCCGTATCATGGTCCGGATCGATCTGGATATCCTTCACATCAAATTGATGCCGGGTTAAAAAATCCAAAACCTGATTGCCCAGGTCATCCTTGCCCACCCGGGAAACAAAGCGGACGGGGAATCCCAGTTTTTTCAGATGAAAGGCAAAGTTAAACGAAGCCCCCCCCATTCGTTTGTGGGTGGGGAACAAGTCAAAGAGAATTTCGCCTAAAACAAGAATCATGATGAACCTAGACTATAGTGCTCCAACTTTGGTTTGCAAAGGCACAAATTATACTGGTGTCTTTATAATTTCAAATTTCTCGACCATCAGTGTCTTGAATTCATCAATATAT
>VMSR01000014.1 GCA_013792075.1 Desulfobacula sp. | reverse complement strand
GCCATTATTCTGCTGAAAAAAACCCCTCATTGATATGCACATATACTGCAAGAACCGCAAAAAATATGAACGTACAGATTTTTTTTGACATGTAAGACCCAACATAATACGTGTCAAGCCTGAATCGTTGGCAGATCGAAGACCGGTTCCGATTAATCAAAGATGATGATTTCGTTGGCGTGCAACCGATTCGGCATTGGACCGACAGCAAAATCAGATGACATCTGTTCACATGTGTGGTGGCCATGAATTATATTCGCAGGCTTGACCTCAAACTGGCTTCATCATGAATCCTCAGGACGGCGGAAGACATTATGGAGGATATGAAACATCTTCATTCCATCCTGAATTTAATATCAAGAATATACAGGAGTGACAATTTTAGAAAAAAATTGTCTTGTCACTGCAGGTAAGTGTGACTCTATTTTCAGCAGTGCTTGCTGACCATTGATTTCCAGACAGTGTGGCTCTTCAACAGGTCTTTTGATTCGGGATTTGGATCAAAATATTGAACAGGGTTGCGAAGGGTTGTGACCAGACCGTGTTCTGAAGTCGGCACGGATGATCCTGTGTTCCAGAGTACTGAAGACCCTGTACCCTGTGTTGCTTTGGCCTGGCCGGGTTGAAATCATCCCTCACCAAAGGCGGCGGCATGGGAATCACCGATCATTCCGGCAATGGGGTATCATAAGACCACGATAATAGATTTCTCCCGGCGCGACTGGAAGCATCCTGCAGCCATGTCGTATTTTCGGATTAACTTGACAAAAAGCCTATTCCAATCATATAGAATACGGTTTGAAACTATTAACGGCTGAAGCAAAAGCCGATTCATCAACGGATGGCAAAATGCAAATGTGGATCATTCAAAGAAAATTTTTCATGGGGTTACAGACGGTTATACTTCTTATTTGCATCCTGCTGTCTGGATTGTTTATCCCCAGGGAACTTCGGGCGGATCTCAATCAGGACCAGGCCAAGCTCCAGGTATTGCAATCTTTAAACCTGATTGCAGTCTCTTTGACCCATATCATGACGTATAATGACAAGGTGGTTCTGGACCAGGAATACAATACCATCATCAATAACTTGAATTTGAGCAATATCCCTGACGCCGACATCATTACATTGCTTCAGGCACTCATGGACCTGCTCACAAATTCGAAAATTCAAGATCATGAAAGGGATTACCTTTTGACCCGCTTTGATAAAAATGTCCAAACCGAGCTTAAAAATAGAATGCGGTCGCGCATTTTCGATACGGACTTGGTTCTCAACCCTTATGCGGGCATTTTAAAATCAGTACTTTACACAGGGTCCTTTTATTTTAATTACCGATCCCAAATGGAGTCATACGCTAAAGAGAAAGAGGAAGGAAAATGGGCAATTGAAGTAAAAACCATGCAGGGGCTCAACAATTTTTACAAAAAGCTGCTGAAATATTCCTGGGAGTTGATGCGGCGATATAATTTGCCTGATGAATGGAGATTAAATGAAAAACAGCTCAACGATTATACGGATATTTTAAAAGAGCCCGATCTTGAACGGCGGTATCGAAAATTGGAACGGATCGAAAACAGTTTCCGAAAATTCCCGCCCTATTGGTATTACCGCGGTCAAGCGGCCCAGGAAATTGGTAATAATGAGGAGGCGATTGAGTGCTTCAAGCAATTTCAACAAATCAATCAGAGGATTTTGAGAAAGGATCCTTATGCGGCCTCTGTTGCCATGTGCAAAACCATGTTGAAAGTGGAACAGTCAGATCCTGGCATGCTTAAAAGCGATTTGGATCTGATTTTAGCCAATTCAGATGATGCCGATTGGGGAAATATACTTTTTGCGGCCCTTCAGTATGGACGTATGGGAGATCCTGACGCGGCGGGCAAGCTGATTCTGCGCAATCTGGATAACGGGAATACCGCATTTATCGACTCTCCTGATATGATTCGGGCGGTCGGTCCGGCTTTGCTGCTGAATGCTCGACCCGATGTTTTCAATCGCATCATGGATATGGTGATGAAAAACGATAAGGTGAACAATTACGATCTGCTGTGGCTCTACGGGGAACTTCGAAACAGTGATATCTTAAAAAAGATACAACCTGAATTTGACCGCGTGTTGCTGCAGGTTGCGGATAAGTCTCTTCTCAACCCCCTCAATGTTTTTAAGGGCGACAATGTCACACTTTTCCTGCCTACGCGCTGGATGGCTGAAGATTCCCTGGTGACGTTGCGTTTAAAGAATGAAGCCGGAGAGAAGGATTTCTATCCTGCCAATGCGGCCGTGATGCCAGACTTTCAGGAGATGACTGTGCTGACCTTTAAAGACGTACTTCCGATCAAATCTTTTATAAAGCAAAAGCGTTCTGCGGAGATCTCCATCTCTCTTATTCGCGAAAAACTTCCGGCAGATAATACCGAAAAAAAAGGCTATGATATAGAAATGGTCTTCACGTCCCAAATAATTCACTCTGACGAGCAATTATCCAAAACGATAAAGTACACCAATAATCTCTACAAAGTTGGCACACCCAATATCAAAGCTGAAATAAAGAAGAAGGATTCAGACGATTTGACAATTTGGTTCAACAAAGAAAAAATCATCCTGAACGGTGAGATTTTCGGGTGGAGCGATGACAGTGTCACCAAGGCCAACACCGAAGGAAATCTAAAGCTCCTCATCCCTGCTGCCCCCTCCGGTATTAGAGAATGATATTCCCCCTTCTTATCCTGATCCTGCCCTGTGATGAAACATTGCAAGGCAGTGGAACATAACGGTCTTTGGCACCTTTACCCCTGTGGACATGAATCCGCATGCGACCGGCATCGATATTTTTCCAGAGGACCAGAGGATCTGAAAAATAAAATCTGCACCCCCCAGTAAAGGAGATTCAAATTGCCATACCCTATTCAAGCACTAAACCCCACCCGGTTTATAGGCCTGTTCCTTGTCTGCCTGATGCTGTCTGGATGCGCTTTGATGCGCCATCCGGACAGCTGTGACCCGGAACCCTTGTGCCGGCTGGATGACCAGGAGACCGGACCTGGGGTTGAGCTGAAAATCCGGGAAAGCAAAAAAACAACCATCTGTGCCTGCCGCCCCTGGAACATGGGTGCCGTAAAGGTTCAAAAGGGCGAGTCCTATACATTTGAAATAGAAGCGGTTCACAACTGGGTCGACGGGAAGGTCGCATCGGACCCGGAAACCGGCTGGCATGGCTCTTTTTACAAAACCATGGGATTTTTATCCGGGTTTTTAAAACGGTCTTCCGAGACCGGCTGGTATGCGCTCACAGGAACCATCGGGATGGCGGACACCCTATCCTTTGCAGTCATCACCTCCGGCAATGCACCTGTGATCATGGCGGATAGCGGAGAACTCTATTTCTATGCCAATGACATGAAAGGCCGGTATTTTAACAACAAGGGTAACCTTGTACTGAAAATTACGCGGATTCGATAGAAACGAGACCTTCTTTCTGATCCCATAGTATCCCGAAGCTGACATAGGACACAACTATTGTCCATCCAATGAATCCCGGATCTTAATTGAGAGGATAGAAGAATGAGCACACCCGCCGAAACCGCTCACCCGGAGACCGGAAATAAAGCCCGGGAAATATTTGACAAACAAAACCAAGCCTTCTATGCCTTCCGCTGCCGCGGACCTTTTCATTCCGGGCACCCATCCGGTCGGGGATGGGGCATAGATAATTGAATACACCTTTACAATAAGAGCGTATATTGATATTTAATTGTGGTTCTCCGGTTCGACAAATTTCAAGATGGAGATTGATTAAATCACCAGGGAGAAAGATCTCACACGCATTGCTGCACTCTTTTATAAAATATTTTGCCGGGTGCCTTGGGCTGATAGGCCTTCTGGGGTCTTCTGTCCACGGCATGGACCAGATGAGGTTCCAGCATCCGATAAACACAGGCGCATACAACAACTCCGTGATGCAGGACAGAGACGGATTTATCTGGGTGGGCTGTACCAACGGAATCATCCGGTATAACGGATATGAAACCAAGGTTTACAAAGCCGGCAGCGGCCTTTTGTCCTCTTCCATCGCACCGGGAATTTTCGAGGATGACGAAGGCCTTTTGTGGATAGGAACGTCCGGTGGCCTGAATGTATTTGACAAAAAAAGCGATTCTTTTGCCTATTATACACATGATCCGGCAGATGCAAACAGCCTGAATTCAGACCATTTTAACTGGGCGCCCAAAACCATTGCCCAGGACCGGGAGGGGGCAATATGGCTCGGCACCCAGGCCGGTGTCAACCGTTTTGATAAAAAGGCAAAGCGATTTCAAAGCTTTCGCCACAATCCGGCAGATGCAAACAGCCTGGGCCATGACTCGGTCTGGACCCTTATGGCAGGCAAGGACGGCCTGATCTGGATCGGTACCGATGCTGGGCTGGATTCCTATGATCCGGGCACAAAAAAATTTACCCGTTATCAGCATGATCCGGAAAAGCCCGACAGTATCGGCGCCGGAAGAGTCTATGCCGCCCAGGAAGGAAAGGATGGCATTCTATGGATTGGAACCGCCATGGGCGGATTAAACAAGCTGGACCGAACCACAGGCCGCTTTGTCCGTTTTCAGCATGATCCCCAAGACCCGCAAAGCATTGTTCACGACGAAGTCTATTCCATTACAATCGCCAGGAACAATCGCTTATGGCTCGGCAGGTCCTATGCGGTTGCAGCCGGTCTTGAAATGTTTGATCCCGAAACAGAAAAATTTACTGTTTTCAAACATTCTCCCGATGATCCGTCCAGCATCTCAGGAAACATTATCATGGGCTGTTACCAAGACCGATCCGGCATTTTATGGGTGGTTGAAAATACCGGCGCCATTGATAAACATGACCCGAACATGAAACCTTTTAATTTGCACCAGCACCGTTCCGAGGATCCATACAGTCTGACTTCGAACATTGTTCCCACCATTGTCGAGGACCATAAAGGCAATCTATGGCTTGGCACCCAACTGGGCGGGCTCAATAAATTCGACCCCAAGACCGGTAAATTCCGGGCATATAAAAAAAACCCTAGGATTTTGAACGCCATTTCCGATGACTATGTTTTTTCCGTGCTCGAGGACAGCTCAAAAAACCTTTGGATATCCATGAATGATGGTGTCCACGGAATCTTTGACCCTGAAACCGGCACCTTTAAAAATCGGTATAAAAACCCCATCACCACCGGGGTTGCCAGGGGGATGATAGAAGACAGGCTGGATACGGATACCCTCTGGTTTGGCACGGAAACAGACGGACTCTTTCGGTTCAGCAAAACAACGGGCAGATTTGTACAATTTGCCAACAAGCCCGGGGATGATAAAAGCCTGAGCAACAATGTGGTGTTAAGCCTTTTCCAGGACAATGAGGGCATCCTCTGGGTCCCCACCCAGGGTGGCGGACTTGACCGGTTTGTCAGGGAAAAAAATATATTTATCCACCACAGAAAAGATCCGTCCGATCCCTATTCCATAAGCGGAAATAGCGTCTCGGACTGTTATATTGACAGTTTAAAAAATTTCTGGGTATCCACCAGCGACGGCGGTTTGAATCGATTTGACAAGACCACGGGCAGATTTGAGCACTTTGGGAAAACCCATGGATTTCAAACCGAGTCTATCCGGTCCATCCTCGAGGATGGTCACCAGAATCTCTGGATGGGCTCTGATACCGGTCTCATCAAATTTGATATAAACCAGAAACAGGTGCTGCGGGTTTATACGAAACAGGACGGCCTCCAGGGAAACGCCTTCAGCCTCTTTTCCACCAGTGCCCATAAAACAAGAGACGGCCAGATGTGGTTTGCCGGTCTCAACGGGGTG
>VMSR01000252.1 GCA_013792075.1 Desulfobacula sp. | reverse complement strand
TTGAAATCATGGGCCACGCCACCAGCAAGTCGACCGACTGATTCCATTTTCTGTGCTTGTTGCAGCTGATGTTCAAGTTTTTTTTGTTCGGTAATATCTGTTATATTAACCACCATCCCTGTGGGGGTGTCTTCGGAACCTTTTAGTATTGCAGCACTGATAATAACATCAAGGGTATCACCCAGTTTGGTGAGTCTTTTGGTTAAAAAACTCACAGGTTTGGAGAAACGATATATCTCATCTATTTTGGAAGCAGAGACCCTTTTTTGATCCTCAGGCACAAAGGGTATACATTGCCCTCTAAGTTCCTCCAAGGTCCAACCAAAAAGTTTTGTAAAAGATGGATTCAGGTACAGTGGAGTCCCTCTTGTATCATAAACCACAACAGGATCAGGGCTGGATTCAAGAATGGTATTTAAACGCTTTTCACTTTCCGTCAATGCTTCCATAGATCTTATACGTTCTGTGATGTCACGCGCAATATTACCAACGCCAAGTAATAAGCCGGACGCATCAAAGTGAAATGATGCCGACCACAATAGCGTGCGTGATTCACCTGTCCTCACGTTTACTTGTCTATTTTCTATCTTCATCTGTTTCTTTTTTTGGGTTACAGATTTGTTAAACCATTCAATCGTCCTTTCACGGTCGTCTGGATGGATGAATTCGAATGAAGACATTCCGATACAGTCTTTGGGCGTGACACCCAATATTTTTTCAGCAACATGATTTATAAAAGTAAAATTCCCCTCTTTATCTGTATGCGTTATAAGGTCTTGCGTCCCTTCAATTAATTCACGATATTTTTTCTCATTCTTATGGAAGGATAGTTCAAGATAGTATCTCTCTTTTTCTCTATTAAGCAAAAGACCCACCAAAAAGATCCCGCAGTAGATTGCGAAACCATAGGGCAGGGCCATTGCTTTTAATAATTCCCATCCCGTTTGAATATCTTTGACAAAAAGAAAACCAGGAAGAATGAGTATTGTTGCAAAAAATGCGCTTATCGCAGCCCTTTGCATCGTGGCAAAACACCCGGTGAACCTATTTAAGGCTATCCCGGCTATCGCTGAAAGGCCAACACCAATCACACCTGCTAAAGTGCCGCTTCCGCCGAGATATATACGATAGCCCCCCGTTAGAATGGCACTAATAATCGCAGAAAGGGGTCCTCCGAAAACACCACTCAGCGCAACAATCGCATTCCTTTGATCAACGATCACGCCTTCAAATACTGGAATTTTCGCATACATACAACCGATTGCAAACACACCAAAAGAAACCCCTAATATGGCTTGACGCCTAAACCATATTGATCGTTTGAATAGGCTTAACTGATACCCATACAAGGTAACAAGGGCAATGAAAATTGCCAGATTGTTGAACAGTGAAAAAAACAGCTCAACACCATGAATCATAGAAAACCCCTTAGTAAAAAAACAGTATCTAAAAAATTATTTTACATGATCGAGAATACATGAAAGGAAAACTTAATGCAAAAAAATTGATTGAACTATCAGCTTGATGCTGAGGCGCCCGGCAAGGCGCCCCGGGATTGGTTTAAAAAAAGCGGATCAGGTAAACAGCGGATCAACCGCCTTGCCGACGGCAAGATCATCGGCCAGAAAGGGTACGGTCACCTGATCCCCGTTATCGTTTTGTTCGTTGTATGCCGTGGCCACTTCCATGGCATTTTTATTTCCCGCCCAGTTTCTTCTGGCCACACCGCCCATGACATCCCAGAGCATTGCCGACTGGATAATCTGGTCCACCCGGTCGCTGCCGTCCAGCACAAGTCCGAACCCACCGTTGATGGCCTTGCCGATACCGGTACCGCCGCCATTGTGCAGGGCCACCATGGTCATTCCCCTGGCTGCGTTGCCGGCAAAACAATGGGTGGCCATGTCCGCACACACATTGCTGCCGTCATGGATATTGGCGGTTTCCCTGAAAGGAGAATCGGTTCCGCCCGGATCATGGTGATCACGGCCCAGCATGATGGGGGCCGAGACCTCCTTGTTCCTCACCATCTGGTTGAACCTTAAGGCAATGGAAACCCTTCCCTGGGCGTCCTGGTAAAGGATTCTGGCCTGGCTGCCCACAACCAGTTTGTTTTTCTTTGCATCCCGGATCCAAATATAGTTGTCCCGGTCTTCCGGGCGCCGCTCGGGGTCAATGCAGTCCATGGCAGCCTTGTCCGTCTTGTCCAGATCCTTTGGATCATTGCTCAGGCAGACCCACCGAAACGGCCCGTAGCCATAGTCAAAAATAGGTCCCATGATATCTTCAAAATAAGAAGGATAGACAAAGCCCTCCTTGGCATCCTTTCCGTTTCTGGCGACTTCGGTCACACCGGCATCAAACACTGCCTTGAGAAAGGCATTCCCATAGTCAAAAAAGTATGTGCCCTTGGCTGAGATGGCCTGGATTGCACGATAATGGCGCTTAAGGCTTTCGTCCACCAATTCCTTGAATTTTTCCCGGTCAGAGGCCAGAAGGCGGGTTCTTTCTTCAAAGCTGATGCCACAAGGACAATAGCCCCCGTCATAGGCCACATGGCAGGATGTCTGATCGGACAGCAGATCCACCTTCAGATCTGTTCCATTGAGAAATTCAATGAGGTCCACCACATTGCCGTGGAAGGCGATGGAGGTGTCCTGGCCGGCGTTTTTTGCTGATTTGGCCGTTGCGTATACTTTTTCAAGGTCATCGGTAACCACATCCACCCAGCCCTGGCTGTGGCGGGTTTTAATGCGTGAATAATCCACCTCTGCCGTAATGGAGACGGCCCCCGCAATTTTTGCAGCCTTGGGCTGGGCACCGCTCATACCGCCAAGACCCGAGGATACGAACAAGAGACCGGCCAGATCGCCGTGTGTCGGAACCCCGCACATTTTACGCCCTGCATTTAAAAGGGTGTTATAGGTGCCGTGGACAATTCCCTGGGGGCCGATGTACATCCAGCCGCCGGCCGTCATCTGACCATAGGAGGACACCCCCATCTGGGCGGCGATTTCCCAGTCCTCCTGATTGTCATAAAGCCCCACCATAAGCCCGTTGGTGATGATCACCCGGGGGTTGTCCGGACAGGATTTAAACAATCCCAGGGGGTGGCCGGACTGCATGACCAGGGTCTGGTCACAGGTCATGACCTCCAAATATTTTTTAATCAGCTGATACTGCATCCAATTCTGGCAAACGCTGCCGGTTTCCCCATAGGTAACCAGTTCATAGGGATATAGAGCCACATCAAAATCCAGATTGTTGTCCATCATCACCTGTATGGCTTTTCCTTCTTCACATGCGCCTTTGTATTCATGGATGGGTTTGGCCGAGATTTTTTCTTCGGGGCGGAACCGATATCCGTAAATCCGGCCCCGGGTAGTGAGTTCCGATAAAAATTCAGGAATCAAAATTTCATGGAGGGATTTCGGTATATATCGCAGGGCATTTTTAAGTGCGGTCGCGGTCTGGTTCCGGTTCAGGCGAAATCCCCTGTCCGGTGCACGCCGGATGCCTTCTTTGAAATTTTTTAAGGGGGGCAGTGCATCCCCAAGAGAAATCTTCATGGATTTGAGGGTATTTTTCGGTAACGGCATTTTTATACTCCTTAATAATCTTATGATTCCATGATCTTAAAACAGGCGACCACCGGAAGCAAAACAGGGCTGTACATCGGCTTGTATATACAAGTTTATACCAACACGCCGGCCCTGGTGTCAAGGGTTTGGTAATAGCGGCCCCCATTAACCTTTTCCGAGAGCACCCAGGACCCGGCACTTCTTCACCAACACCAAATTTGCCTTTACAAGTGCAATGGGTATTGGTACTCAATTCCCTGGTAGCCTTTTATCAATAAAATGGATTAAAACAATGAAAGCACTTGTAAAATCAAAACCTGAGCCCGGACTATGGCTGGAAGATGTGCCGATACCTGAGATCAAATACAATGAGGTTCTGATAAAAATTATTAAAACCGCCATTTGCGGCACGGATATCCACATCTACAACTGGGACAAATGGTCCCAGAAAACCATCCCCATACCCATGGCCATCGGCCATGAATTTGTCGGCCGGATTGAAGAGATCGGCTCCCATGTCATTGATTTCAAGAAAGGGGACCTGGTCTCGGGGGAAGGTCATCTGGTCTGCGGTCACTGCAGAAACTGCCTGGCCGGCCGGCGGCATCTTTGCAACGACACCAAAGGGGTCGGGGTAAACCGTGCCGGGGCCTTTGCCCAATATCTTGCCATTCCCGTGACCAATGTCTGGTATTGCAATAAAACCATCCCCCTGGATGTCCTGGCCTGTTTTGACCCCCTGGGGAATGCTACCCATACAGCCCTTTCCTTTGATGTACTGGGAGAGGATGTGCTCATAACCGGCGCAGGTCCCATCGGCTGCATGGCCGCTGCCATTGTCAGACATTCAGGTGCCCGCCATGTGGTGGTAACAGACATCAACCCCTTTCGCCTGGACCTGGCAAAACGCGCCGGGGCCACCCTGGCCATTGATGTAAGGAGCCAGACCATTGAAGACGCTCAGCGGACGCTGGGAATGAAAGAAGGATTTGACGTGGCCCTGGAAATGTCCGGCAATCCCTCTGCCCTGAAATCCATTCTGGACAATATGTGCCACGGCGGAAAGATCGCCATGCTCGGCATCATGCCGGACAACACGGCAATAGACTGGAACAAGGTGGTCTTTAACATGCTGACCATCAAGGGCATCTATGGCAGGGAAATGTATGAGACCTGGTATAAAATGAGTGCCATGATCCAGACAGGGCTGGACATATCCCCCTTAATCACCCATAAATTCCATTATACACAGTTCGAACAGGGCTTTCAAATCATGGCATCCGGCCAATCCGGAAAAGTGATATTGGATTGGGATTAGGACGGCTACTTTTTTTTACGGAGACCCAAAATGACCATAGCAAAACTTGACAAACGTCTGGAAAAAGAGCTGGCGGCCTTGAAAAAAGAGGGCAGAGCCAAAGCTGAAGAACGGGTAATACAAAACTATCTCCCGCCCACGGGAAACCGGGGACCCCGGTATAAACTTGTCGGCAGTGACAAGGAGTTCATCCGTTTGAACTCAAATTCCTATCTGTCCCTGTCCAATCACCCCCGGTTGATTCAGGCGGCAGACGAGGCCACCCATAAATTCGGCGTGGGACCCGGAGCGGTCCGGTTCATTGACGGAACCTTTATTCACCATAAAGCATTGGAGCAGCGGATTGCGGGATTCCTGGGAAAACCGGCCGCCAAAATATTTAATTCCGCCTACACGGCCAATTGCGGCCTGGCCCTGTCCATTTCCGACAAAAAGACCCATTGGATCGGAGACCAGCTCAACCACAATTCCATCATAAGGGCCATGCGCATCAGCAATATCCCAAGTGCAAACAAGGGTATTTTCAAACACAATGACATGAAGGACCTGAAACGCTGCCTGGATGCGGTGGGGCCGGAAATTGAGCGGGTGGTGGTGATCTTTGACGGAATTTTCAGTATGCGGGGGGACCATGCACCCATTGATAAAATAGTGGAACTGTGCAGCGCCTATGATGAAAAGTTTGCCGACGGGGTAATCACGGTGGTGGATGACTCCCACGGCATGGGAGCTTACGGGGATACGGGGCGCGGTACCCAGGAACATTGTGGGGCTGTTCCGGATATTGTCGTGGGAACCTTTGGCAAGGCCTTTGGGGTCAATGGCGGCTTTGTTGCGGCAAGCAAGATTCTGGTTGAGTCGGTGAGGCAAAAGGCAGACACCTATATTTACACCAATCCCTTAAGTGTGGCAGACTGCGCTGCGGCAGTGGAAGCACTGGATATCTGTGATTCGAATGAAGGGCTTGAATTGCTCAAGCAGTTAAAAGAAAGAACCGCCCAATTCAGGCAGGGGCTTGACAGCTTAGGCCTGGAATCCATTCCGGGTCCCCATCCCGTGGTGCCCCTCATGGTCCGGGACACCAACCGAACCCATGAACTTGTTCGCTTTTTATATGACCACGGGGTATTGGTGGTGGGGCTGACCTTCCCCGTGGTGCCCAAGGGGGATGAAACCATACGCTTCCAGGTGAATTCCGCCATTACCCGGGCAGATATTGATTCTGTCATTGAAGTTTTGGAAAAATTCAAATAAAAGACATCAGCCCATCCAAACAGGATAACAGGGAGGAAGAATGGACCATCAAGACATTCTCAAAGACAAAAGAATCCTTCTGGTGGACGATGAACCGGACGTCCTTGAAACCCTTGAAGAACTTCTGTATATCTGTAAAACCGATTCAGCGACCAGTTTTGAGTCGGCGGTTTTGTGCCTTAAAAACAACACCTATGATGCGGCTATTCTCGACATCATGGGTGTTGAAGGCTATTCGCTTCTCAAAATCACCCATGGGCTGGATATCCCCGCCATCATGCTCACGGCCCACGCACTGACCCCGGACAGCCTCAAACGATCCATTGAGCAGGGGGCAGATGCCTATGTGCCCAAGGACAAATTGGTGGACATCTCCTTGTTTGTGGCAGATGTGCTCTCGGCAAGACAACAGGGGAAAAACGCCCATTCCACTTGGTTTGCAATGCTAAACCCCTTATTTGACAAGCTGTTTGGGAAAGGATGGAGAACCAACGATCAAAAATTCTGGGATAAATTTGACAAATAATGGGGTCAGGCTTGTGTTGTTGGGTCATAAACCCAACAACACAAGCCTGACGCCATTACCCCATTATGAC
>VMSR01000295.1 GCA_013792075.1 Desulfobacula sp. | reverse complement strand
CTGATGTCTATCTTTTCTTTCATGGGAGGCAAACAACCCCAAGATGAATACTCCTTAAAAATCTGTGTTAATCTGAGTCCCATTTTGGAGGAGTATCTTTATCCGATATCCCCCAAGGAGTGAACGCCGCTTTGAATAAAAAGGAGACCAAACGGGTCCTAGAAAATATATTTCCAGATCTTCCAGCCGGGTCCTTTGTCCTGCTGGCCAGCCGGAACAGTCATCAGGTATTCGGGATTTTTTCGTTTCATTTCATTTATATGGGCCTGTTTTTCCTGCTCCATTCTATCATAGGCCACTGTAGACCGGTCAAAGGCCTCCTTGTTGATGGTGGCAGCGATTCGGTCGACTTTATCGATGAGATCATCACTGATCTTGGACTGTTCGAAAAAGGTCATGTATCGTTTGTTTTTAATGTCATATACCTGGGTGTCAATACTGAAAGACCCGGCAAGTTTTGTGATGCTGCCTGTCAGAACAAAATCGCTGTCTGTTTGGGTCGCTATTTTGCCGATCAATTGATTTCCGGTAAGGGTGGGCATTTTTGACAAAAGGGCCTGGATCTGTGTTTTGGGGATAAGTTGCACATGATTGGGCCAGGAAAGCCTTGAATGGAGCATATAAATGATGCCATTCTGGACATGGGAGAGATCCTGGGCCGCATTTATGGTAAAGGGAAGAATTGCTAAGGTTTTGATCTCCTCGGCCCTGGCGGTCTGAAGTGTGGTGGTCAATGAGAGTGTGAGGATCAGTGATGTCCAAAAAAAACGGTGGAACAGGCTTGAATTTTTCACGGTATCGTTCCCTTAAAGTTTGGTTTTAAGTAATGGGGTGATGATGGCGGGATCAGCTTTTCCCTGGGTTTTTTTCATGATCTGACCCATGAAAAAACTGAACAACTTGGTTTTTCCTCCCCGAAAGGCAGCCACCTCATCCGGATTGTCCCGGATAACAGCATCCACCATTTTTGCAAGTTCCGAGTGGTCTGATACCTGTTCCAGGCCTTTTTCCCGGACAATGATATCCGGACTTTTCCCGGATTCAACCATTTCATCAAAAACGATTTTGGCTGTTGTGGCATTAATGATTCCTTTTTCCACAAGCATCAAGAGTTTTGAAAAAGCCGGAGCTTTCACGGGAGAGCATTTGATATCCAGGTTTTTTGAATTGAGCATGGCCATGAGGGTGGTCATGGTCCAATTGGCGGCTTGTTTGATATCTGTCAATTTTGAAATGGTTTCTTCAAAATAATTGGCCAGGTCAAGGCTTGCCGTTAGTTGGCCGGCATCCAAGGCAGATAATTTGAATTGGGCCATGAAGCGGGCCTTTTTTTTGTCGGGCAGTTCCGGCATTTGGTCTGTCACAGATTGTATCCATTTTTCGTCCACAATCAAAGGAACCAGGTCCGGATCAGGAAAATACCGGTAGTCGTGGGCCTCTTCCTTGCCCCGCATGGAAGTTGTTTTGTTTTTGTCGGGGTCCCAGAGGCGGGTTTCCTGGACAATAGCCCTGCCTTCTTCCAGAAACAGGGTCTGACGCTGGATCTCGTAGTTAATGGCTTTTTCAACATGCTTAAACGAGTTGAGGTTTTTGAGTTCCGCCCGGATTCCGAATTCTTTCTGTCCCACAGGGCGAAGGGAGATGTTGGCATCGCACCGAAAGCTTCCTTCTTCCATGTTGCCGTCACACACATCAATGTATTTGAGAATAGCATGGAGTTTTCGTAAATATGCACCGGCTTCTTTGGCTGTGCGGATATCCGGCTCACTGACAATTTCAATCAGCGGGACGCCCGTACGGTTTAGATCCACCAGACTTTTGGCACGGATCGGGTCGTGGATGAGTTTGCCGGCATCCTCTTCCATATGAATCCGGGTGATGCCGATGGTTTTTACGCCGCCTTCTTCGGTCTCAATGTCAAGATGCCCATGTTCGGCAATGGGAGCGGCATACTGGGAAATCTGATACCCCTTGGGCAGATCCGGATAAAAATAGTTTTTCCGGTCAAACCGGCTCTGTCGTGCAATACTGCAGTCGGTTGCAAGGGCCGCCTTTATGGCAAAGGTGACGGCCTGTTTGTTGAGCACCGGCAAGACCCCGGGCATACCCGTGCACACAGGGCAGGTGTTGGCATTGGGAGAGCGGCCAAACTCAGTGGAACAGCCGCAGAATATTTTTGTTTTTGTCTTTAATTGGGCATGGACTTCCAGGCCAATGACAGGTTCAAACACCATAAATATATCGTTTCCTTTGATTTTATATGCACTATATCAACGTCAGCCTTTCTATATAACCTTGATATTTTGAATAATCAATATAATTTTTATTGCAATACTGGACCTAAAAATATAAAAGAAGAGTTTGTCTATTTTATAACCACAGGAAATCATAGGGGATAATATTTATTGAAATTTTTTATGTGCGTCCTGGGCATGGTCATGATCGTGGAAGGTCTGCCCTATTTTGCGTTTCCGGACAAAATGAAACGTCTGGTTCAAATGATTATAGGTATTGATGATACACAGCTGCGTCGGTTCGGTTTTGTCCTGATGCTGACGGGCCTGGCCCTTGTCTATATTGCTGGAAAACAAAATTAATGTATTTATTGACAGATTATGATTATGACCTGCCGGAAAGGCTTATAGCCCAGGTTCCCAACTCTGACAGGAGCGGATCAAAACTGCTTCGCCTTGACAGGAGAAACAAAACACTGGGCCACCATCACTTTTTTGACCTTAAGGATCTGCTCAACCCGGGAGATCTCCTGGTGGTGAACGATACCCGGGTGATTCCGGCAAGGTTGTTGGGAAAAAAAGAGACCGGCGGCCAGGTGGAGGTATTGATCATCGGGTATGCAATGGGCATCAAAAGCCTTGCGGAAGAAGGCTTTTTCCAGTGCGATTGTCTGATAAAAGCCTCTAAAAGTCCGAAACAGGGTTCGATCCTGTATTTTGGAGATCAGATAACGGCCCGGATCATAGAAAAAAAAGGATATCTGACCTGTGTCCGGTTTTCCGGAGGCAAAGACTTTCTTGCCTACGTGAAAGCCTCCGGCCATCTTCCCCTGCCACCTTATATCAAAAGGGATGGGGACCTGTTACGCAATGGGATGGACAAGGAGACCTATCAGACCGTGTACGCCGCATCGGAAGGTGCCGTGGCCGCGCCCACAGCCGGGCTTCATTTTACAAAATCCCTGATGGAAGCGCTTGAAGCAAAGGGGGTCGGGTTTGTCACCATAACCCTCCATGTGGGCTATGGCACCTTTGTACCGGTCCGGGTGGAAGACATAAGGGACCATCAGATCCATTCTGAATATTATGAAGTGTCCCCAGGGGCTGCCCATTCGATCAACCAGGCCAAACAAGAGGGCAGGCGGGTGATTGCCGTGGGAACCACATCGGTCAGGACCCTGGAATACCTGGCAGATGAAAAAGGGTGTGTGGCCCCTGGCATGGGAATGTGTGATTTGTTTATTTATCCGGGGTATCGGTTTAAATGTGTGGATGCCATGGTGACCAATTTCCATTTGCCCAAGTCCACCCTGCTGATGCTGGTGTCGGCATTCTACTCCAGAGAACGGATGATACAGGCCTATGAAAGCGCCATTCAAGCGGATTACCGGTTTTTCAGCTATGGCGATGCCATGCTCATTGAATAAAAATTAAGGATACGATGCTAGACTTTAAATTGTTAAAAGAATCAACGGAAACCTGTGGGTCGAAAAGCACCCGGGCCCGGCTTGGACAAGTGACCACAGACCATGGCGTCATTCATACCCCTATTTTCATGCCCGTGGGAACCCTGGGATCTGTAAAGGCCATCTCCAAAGAAGACCTGGACCATTGCGGGGCCCAGATTATTCTGGGCAATACCTATCACTTATATTTAAGGCCCGGGCCCGAGGTCATTGACCACATGGAGGGCCTTCACAAATTTATCGGCTGGAACAAGCCCATGCTGACAGATTCCGGGGGGTTTCAGTTTTTTTCCCTGGCCAAACTGGCCAAATTTACCGATGAAGGCGTAAAATTCCAGTCCCATATTGACGGGTCCCGCCATTTTTTTTCTCCGGAAAAGGCAGTGGAAATCCAGATGACCCTGGGGTCGGATATCATGATGTCCCTGGACTGGTGCATGGGGCACCCGGCCACTGAACGGCAGACCATGGAGGCATTGATAAAGACCACCAATTGGGCCCGGAGAGGGTATGATTTCTGGCAGGAAAAGGGAGGGAAAAATAACCTTTTCGGCATTGTCCAGGGGGGCATGTTCAAGCAGCTGCGGACGCTTTCGGCACACCAGCTCACCCAGATTGATTTCCCCGGGTTTGCCATTGGCGGTCTTTCTGTGGGGGAACCCACCCAGATGATGTATGAGATGGCAGACCATACCCTGCCGCTGTTGCCGACGGCCAAGCCCCGGTATATCATGGGGGTGGGCACCCCGGAAAATCTGGTGGAGCTTGTGGACATGGGCTGTGACATGTTTGATTGTGTCATGCCGTCCCGAAACGCCAGGAACGGCCAGTTGTTCACAACAAGTGGGACCATCAATATTTCCAATGCAAAATTTAAGATGGACAAAGCCCCCATAGATGAGGCCTGTAACTGCTACACCTGTCTAAATTATTCAAGGGCCTATCTTCGGCATCTGTACAAGTCCAGAGAGATTTTGGCCTATCGCCTGAATACCATCCACAACCTTTATTATTACCTTGACCTCATGGCAAAAATGCGCCATGCAATAAAGGAAAATCAATTCCTGGAATTTAAACAGGACTTTTTGTCAAAAAGGAGAAATTGATTCATGCATGAAATGGGTATTGCCGAACAATTGGTTCAGATCGCAATGGATGCAATCCCGAAAGATATGGATGACCCCAGGGTAAAGATTCTAAATTTAAGGATCGGCAAGCTGGCCTCGGTGGTGGAGCATAGCCTGACCTTTTGTTTTGAGATCATTACCAAGGATACACCCCTGGAAAATGTCCGGCTTGTGATCGAGTCGGTGCCGGTGAAAATCCATTGCAAGTCCTGTCATAAAGAATGGGAAACCGATAGCCCCATGTTTAAGTGTCCGGACTGCAAGGAGGGTGAGGTGGAAATGATCTCGGGAAGGGAAATAGAGATCACTTCCATGGAATTGGCAGACGATTGAAATTTTTGATGGATCTGTCCATTGTAAATTAGAACACGAAGGAACTAACCATGGAAATAAATATTCGCAAACGGGTATTGGAAAAAAATGAAACCGACGCCGATCAGAATCGGGCTTTTTTTAAGGAAAAAAATGTCTTTGTCCTGAACATGATGTCATCACCGGGGTCGGGCAAGACAGAAACCCTGTGTAAAACCCTGGTCCATTTGATGCCGGACATAAGGGTTGGGGTCATTGTGGGGGATGTCTGCACCACCAATGATGCAGACAGGCTTTCCGTCACCCGGGCCAAGGTAACCCAGATCAACACCGACCAGTTTGGCGGAGACTGTCACCTGGCAGCCCACCTCATTGATGCTTCGGCCAGGCAGCTGGGCTGTGATGACCTGGATCTGCTCATTGTGGAGAACATCGGCAATCTGGTGTGTCCTGCGGAATTTGATATTGGCGAAGACGCCAGGGCCGTGGTTTTGAGCGTCACAGAAGGAGAAGACAAACCCTTAAAATACCCCCTCATGTTCCAGGTGGCGGATATTGCGATCCTGAACAAGGTGGATCTTTTGCCCTATCTTGAGTTTGATGCGGCCCTGGCCGTGGACAACATGAAAAAGGTTCACCCGGGCATGCCTGTGTTTGAAATTTCTGCCAAAACCGAACAGGGGTTTGGGCCCTGGCTTGAATGGCTCCGGCAGCGGGTTAAAGAAAAAACAGCCCGATAAAAGGGGCAGATGAATAAAGATTGCCGAATTTGAACGCAGATGAAGGCAGATTTTTTGGATTTTAAGCTGAGAGAACCCGTGCCTGTCTGCGTCCCGTACTCAAAAGGGAGGGGATCATGGAAAAAAAACAGGCAGTTTTTGCCGGCACCTGGTATCCCGGCACGGCCCGGGAGTGTGAAGCAGCCATCCTTCAATTTTTAAAGGAGGGCCAGGGCAGGCTTTCCGGGGATTTTGTGGGCGGAATTGTTCCCCATGCCGGCTGGTATTTTTCCGGCAGCATTGCCGCAAGGGTGATTGCCTCCCTTGCGCCTGAACAAAAAGACCCGAGGGCCGTTGACACGATTGTTTTGTTCGGCGCCCATATGCACCGGCAGTCAGAACCCTTTATCATGACCCAGGGGTGGATTGAGACACCATTTGGGGATATTGAAGTGGACGAAGAGCTGGTGAAGAACATTGCCAAGGGGGTCAGTATCCGGCAACGATCCCCCAACCGATTTCCGGATGAAAATACCCTGGAATTACAATATCCCTTTATCCGCTATTTTTTCCCCAAGGCCAAAATTGTGGTTGCCGGAGTGGCCCCCTCAAGTTTTGCGGCCATTATCGGCGGCATGGCTGTGGCAGAAGCAGAAAGGCTTGGCCGGAATATCCGGGTGATCGGTTCTTCCGACATGACCCATTACGGGCCGGATTTCGGGTTTACCCCGGCAGGGCTTGGAGAAAAATCAGTTGAATGGGTGACCGGCGAGAATGACAAAAATGCAATTGCGGCCATGGAAAAAATGGATGAAGCCGGGATAATCGCCCAGGGACGGGATCATAAAAATATGTGTTGTGCGGGCGCCGTGGCTGCAGCCATTGCTGCCTGCAAAAAACAGGGCGCAGTCAAGGCAATTGCACTTGACTACGCCACCAGTTTTGAGCGGTCCCGCTCGGACAGCTTTGTCGGATATGCCGGAATTGTTTATGCCCGTTCCTGAATAAAGGCGACCGCCTTTCTGATTCGCAAAATGGTTTTTTCCCGGCCCAGGGCCAGCAGCATTTCAAATATGCCGGGACTCACGGTTGTGCCGGTGATGGCAACCCGCAGGGGGTGTGCAATTTTGCCGAATCCAAGTCCGGTGTCTTCCATGATCTGCTGAAAGACAATTTCCAGATTTTCCTGGGTATAATCGGAAAGCGCTTCAATGGCATTGGCTGCCTGTGTCATCATGCCGCAGGTTTCCGGCAGGAGAAATTTGCTGGCCGCCTTTTCATCATAGACAATAAAATCACTATAGTAAAAAACGGCCGCCTGGGCCATTTCAACCAGGGTTTTACTTCTGGCCTGAAGGGTTTGGATCACCCCTTGGGTAAAAGCATCATTTTGGGCTTCAATGCCAAGGGCCGAAAGGTGAAACAGCAAATGGTTTCCCAATTCCCCGGGGGATTTGGACTGGATGTGTTTTGCATTCAGGGCGATAAGCTTGTCTGCATCAAACATGGAGGCCGATCGGCCCAGGTGTTCCAGGTCAAACTTTTCAATAAGGTCGGCCCGTTCAAAAAATTCCTGGTCGCCATGGGACCAGCCCAGGCGGACCAGATAATTGATCATGGCATCGGGCAGAAATCCCATTTTTTGGTATTCACCCACGGACATGGCCCCATGGCGTTTGCTAAGCCGGGCTTTGTCCGCTCCCAGCACCATGGGGACATGACCGAATACGGGGAGATCTGCGCCCAGGGCCCGGTAGATCAATATCTGCTTGGGGGTATTGACCAAATGGTCATCTCCCCGGATGATGGTGTTGATACCCATGGTCAAATCGTCCACCACCACGGCAAGATTATACATGGCCACCCCATTGCTTCTCTGGATGATGAAATCGTCGATTTCCGCATTCTGGAAGGCCGTGTTGCCCTTGACAACGTCCTCAACAAGGGTGACGCCTGTGTCCGGGGTTTTCAGCCTTACCACCGTGTTGTCGGCCTTGGGAAGATTGCGGTTCCGGCATTTGCCGTTGTACTGGGGGTTTTTCCCGCAGGCCTTGGCCTGTTCCCGCATGGCCGTAACTTCGGAAGGGGTGCAGTCACAATAATAAGCATGGCCTGTGGCCACCATTTGTTCGATATGTTTGTTGTAGATATCATATCGCTGGGTCTGAAAATAGGGCCCTTCATCCCAGTCTATGCCGAGCCATTCAAGTGATTCCAGAATGGCCGTAACCGATTCTTCTGTGGATCTTGCTTCATCGGTATCTTCGATTCTTAAAACAAATTTTCCCTTGGTTTTTTTTGCATACAGCCAGTTGAACAAAGCGGTTCTGGCGCCGCCGATGTGGAGGTATCCGCTGGGGGAGGGGGGGAAGCGTGTGACGATTGTATCCATATAATCTCCAAAAATTAATAAAAAATATCATCTGTAAATTCGAGCCCTTAAGTATCACAAAACCAAGCGTTGGGCAATAGAAAGGAGTTCAAGTCTTTAATGCCTTGACTATTTTTTGAAATTGGGGTAAATAAGTTTGTTTTATGTGTTTGGCGGATAGTAACGAAAAATCAAGTAAAATAGTATAGTTAGGAGAGAACAATGGCAGTACCAAAGCAAAAGAGCTCAAAGGCAAGAGGCAGGAAAAGAAGGACTCACTACAAAGTCAGCGCCCCGACAATAGGCGTCTGCCCGGAATGCCAGGAACCCAAGCTTCCCCATGCGGCTTGCCCGGATTGTGGTGCCTACAATGGAAGAAACATCAAAGTCAAGGCAGACGAAGAATAAAAAAACCAGAAAAAGGAGTCTGTGTCATGACGATTGAAACCAAGGTAAGAAAAGTGATTGCGGAAAAGATTCCTGACATTGATATAGAAGATGTGGTGCCTGAGGCGTCTCTGATTGAAGATCTGGGAGCAGACTCTTTGACAATCGTCGAGCTTGTCATGTCCATGGAAGAAATTTTTGATATTGAGATTGATGATGATGCAGCCGAAACACTTGTAACCGTCCAGGATGCCATCGATTTTATCAAATCAAGATCCTAAACAAGGAAGCATAAGCAATGGATAAAGAAAATGCCATTATCATTGGCAGTGACCATGCGGCTTTTGGATTGAAGGAAAAGATAAAAGACCTTCTTTTGAGCAAGGGATTTCAGGTTGAGGATGCCGGTACTGACAATGAGGATTCTGTCAACTATGTGGACTATGGGAAAAAAGTGGCCACAGCTGTTTCCACGGGTCGGTTTTCCAGGGGGATTCTGCTTTGCGGAACAGGACTTGGCATGTCCATGGTGGCCAACCGCTTTCCCAAGGTTCGGGCGGCCCTGTGTTCGGATGTGTTTTCCGCACGCATGAGCCGGGTTCACAATGATGCCAATATCCTGGTGATGGGCGGACGGATTATAGGAGACGCCCTGGCCTTTGAGTTGGTTCTAACCTGGCTTGCGTCAGGGTTTGAAGGCGGCAGGCATCTGGACCGGATAAAATCCATTGACCTTTAGGGTTTGATATTCTGATAACGGCACAAACCTTAGGATCGCATCCTGAATTTCAGGGGGAAGCTAGGTATGGGAAGTATTGAGACAAGTGATCTGGAAATAGCCAGGATTATTGAAAAAGAATCGGTTCGCCAGGAATATGGGTTGAACCTAATTGCTTCTGAAAATACCGTAAGTTGCGCCGTGATGGAGGCCCAGGGTTCCATACTGACCAATAAATATGCGGAAGGCTATCCCTCCAGGCGGTATTACGGCGGTTGCGAGTTTGTTGACCAGGCAGAAGAGCTGGCCATTGAAAGGGCCAAACAATTGTTTGGGGTTGAATATGCCAATGTCCAGCCCCATTCCGGATCCCAGGCCAATATGGGGGTCTATTTTGCATTCTTAAATCCGGGAGACCGGGTTCTGGCAATGGATTTGTCCCATGGGGGACATCTTACCCATGGTGCCAAGGTCAGTTTTTCAGGCAAGCTATATGATTTTACCCATTACGGGCTTTCTCCCGACACCCAGACCATTGATTTGAATCAGGTGGAGACCCTTGCCAAAAAACACAAGCCAAAGATGATTGTGGCAGGGGCCAGTGCCTATCCCCGGATTATTGATTTTAAAGGGTTTGCCGATATTGCGGCATCTGCGGGTGCTGTTTTTATGGTGGATATGGCCCATATTGCAGGCCTCGTGGCCGGCGGTGTCCATCCGTCACCCGTGGGCTTTGCCGATGTGATTACCTCAACCACCCACAAGACCCTGAGGGGGCCCCGGGGGGGACTGATCCTTTCTTCTGAAAAATACGGCAAACAGATTGGCAGTCAGATTTTTCCGGGTATTCAGGGCGGGCCGCTCATGCATGTTATTGCCGCCAAGGCAGTGGCATTCAAGGAAGCCCTTGACCCCTCATTTGTGACGTATCAGAAACAAGTGATTAAAAATGCAGCCGTCCTGGCCTCTGTGCTCATGGCGCGCGGCTATAAACTGGTTTCCAATGGAACAGACAACCATATGGTGCTGGTGGATTTCAGTCAACGGGATATTTCCGGGAAAGAGGCAGAAGAACGTCTGGGCCGGGCCGATATAACGGTAAACAAGAATACGGTGCCCAATGAAACCCGTTCTCCCTTTGTGACTTCGGGTATTCGCATCGGAGTGCCCCTGGTGACTTCACGGGGTATGGGTGAAGATGCCACCACAAAAATTGCGCACTACATCTGTGATATTCTGGACGATGATGCCAATGTGGAAAAGGTGGCTGCAAAGGTAAAAGATCTCTGCCGTCAATATCCCCTCTATGCAAAGAGACCTGCATGAAGAAAAATGATGCGGCCCCATTGGACCCGTCCCACAGGCCTTCTTGGCATGACTATTTCATGGGGATTACCGACCTTGTGGCCAGCCGTGCAACCTGTACCCGGCGTAAGGTCGGTGCCGTTCTTGTCAAGGAAAAGCGACTCTTGTGCACTGGGTATAACGGGGCGCCGGCAAATGTTCCCCATTGCAGGGAAACCGGTTGCCTGCGGGAACAGATGAAGGTTCCCTCCGGAGAAAAACATGAGTTGTGCCGGGGGGTACATGCTGAGCAGAATGCGATTATCCAGGCAGCCTTCCACGGAATTTCGGTAAATGGCGCTGTTCTGTACTGCACCAACCAGCCCTGTTCCATTTGTGCGAAAATGATTATCAATGCCGGGATTAAAACCGTATATTTCAAGGAGGGATATGATGATCCTTTGTCCCTGGAAATGTTTGCCCAGGCAAAGGTGGATCTTGTTCAGCTTTAACCCTAACAAGAGGCTGCCATGAAGTGCCCCTATTGCATCAATTTAAATACACGGGTGGTTGATTCCCGGCCGGGAAAAATTGAGTTCGAAGTCCGCCGCCGCAGGGAGTGTCAGATTTGTGAGCGCAGGTTTACCACCTATGAACGGGTGGAACAGGCCCCTGTTATGATCATCAAAAAAGATGGCCGCAGGGAAGAGTTTGACCGGGAAAAAGTGCTCCGGGGAATCCAGAAAGCCTGTGAAAAAAGAGCCATCAGTGTCAACCTCATCGAAGAAATGGTGGAAGTCATTGAGCAGGAGCTGCGGGAAAGCAATGAGCGGGAGATACCCTCAAAAATTGTGGGCGAGAAAATCATTGAGGCCTTGAAGGCCATAGATGATGTCGCCTATGTTCGATTTGCCTCGGTTTACCGGGAATTCAAGGATGTGGCAGATTTTATCCAGGAACTCAAAGGGCTTTTGCCCAAAGAGTGTCAGCCGGTTGAGTTTGACCACCTGATGGATCGTGTTACGGACAAGGCCGATGACCGATCATGACCATGACCATATGCGCAAGGCCCTGTCCCTTGCACTGAAGGGCAAAGGCTTTACCTCTCCCAATCCCTGTGTGGGTGCTGTGGTGGTAAAAAACAATCTTGTTGTCGGCAGGGGCTGGCACAGGGCTGCCGGCATGGCTCATGCCGAAGTTGAAGCCATTGAAGATGCCCAGAGAAACAGTCCGGTGACCACAGAGGGTGCCACCCTCTATGTCACCCTGGAACCCTGCAATCATTTCGGAAAAACCCCTCCTTGTACCCACAAAATAATCAGCGCCGGCATTACCCGGGTGGTTGTCGGATGTAAAGACCCCAACCCCTATGTGAGCGGCGGCGGTATTCACTATCTGAGAGAAAAGGGCATCCAGGTTGAAACAGGGGTGTTGGAGCGAGAAGCCCAGACCCTTATTGAAGATTTTATCTGGTATACGCAAAATAATAAAACCCCCTTTGTTATTTTAAAATGTGCCAGTACCCTGGATGGGCGTATCGCAACTGCCAGTGGTGATTCCCAATGGATTACCAATGAGAAATCCAGGGCCCATGGCCACAGGCTCCGCCATGAGGTGGACGCCATCCTTATCGGGTCGGGCACCCTGTTCGCGGACAATCCTTCCTTAACCTGCCGCATCCAGAACACCCAGACCAAAGATCCTGTTCGCATTGTCCTTGATTCAAATTTGCGCATTGATGAAAACGCCCAGGTGATCACCCAGCAGTCCACTGCCGACACCATCCTTGTGGCAGGACCTTCTGCCCCCCTTGAAAAAAGACGGGGTCTGGAACAAAAAGAGGGGGTCAGGGTGTTGGAACTGGGTTTAAAAAAAGGAAGCCTTGATTTGGGGCAACTTATGATTAAATTAGGAAGCATGAATATCCAGAGCCTTCTCATTGAAGGGGGCGGGAAGGTTGCTGCTTCTGCGTTGAAAGAGGGGATTGTCAACAAGGTATTGTTTTTTCTGGCACCCAAGCTTTACGGGGGCAGCGACGGCAAGCCTGTGTTTGACGGAAAAGGGCCTGACAGGATAAAAGATGTCTTTGAACTCAAAGAAACAAGTGTTCAGATGTTTGACAATGATGTGTTGATAACCGGATACCTAAAAGGTCCGCACCTAGCCCAATGATGGGCGGCAGATCCGGGAAAAGACCCATGGGAGAGCGTTAGCGTGTTTACAGGTATTATCGAAAGCTTTGGGACCATCAAACGGATTGAATCCAATGGAGAGGGGAAAATACTTCATATTGGGTGTGATCTGGATTTGTCCCAGAGCAAAATAGGGGATTCCATTGCTGTAAACGGGGCGTGCCTCACGGCTGTTCAGCTCGGGAGATATGAGTTTAAGGTGGATATGGCACCGGAAACCGTTGCCAGGACAACCTTTAAACAAATGGCCCCCGGGAAAAGGGTCAATATCGAGAGGGCATTGAAATTGTCCGACCGCATTGACGGTCACCTGGTGTCAGGTCACATTGACGGCACCGGAATTGTGACGTCGGTAAAAAAAAGCAGCAATGCCGTCATCATCATTGTTAGTGTTGCGCCTTTGCTTGCCGCGGATATGATCGAAAAAGGATCCGTGGCCATTGACGGGATAAGCCTGACCATCAACGCCTGCTCGGCGTCTGATTTTCAGGTCAGTGTTATTCCCCACACAGCCAGGATCACCACCATCGGGCTCAAGCAGGTGGGGGATGCGGTGAACATCGAAACAGACATGCTGGGAAAATATGTCAGAAAAATATTAATGGGAGGTGCGCTTAAAAAAGATGCTGAACGACCGGGGAATCAGGGTGTCAGCATGGCGCTTCTTGCAAAAAACGGATTTTTATAATCCGCAAATTTTATTATAGGATTCTAAATTTAAGGGAACTAGCGAATGCCGCACTTAACGATTGAACAGGCAATTGATGATATTAAGAACGGGAAAATGGTCATTCTTGTGGATGATGAAGACCGGGAAAATGAAGGGGATCTCACCATGGCGGCTGAAGCCGTGACCCCGGAGGCCATAAATTTCATGGCAAGGTACGGAAGAGGCTTGATTTGTCTGCCCCTGGATTCAAGTATTGCCGATCGGCTGGAATTGCCAATGATGGTGGACAAGAATACCTCCCAGTTTGAAACCGGGTTTACCGTGTCCATTGAAGCAAAAAAAGGAGTGACCACAGGGATCTCGGCTGCTGACAGGGCCACCACCATTTTAACGGCAGTGGCAGACGGAACCACGCCTGCTGACATTGCAAGGCCCGGTCATATATTTCCGTTACGCGCCCGGGACGGCGGGGTCATGGTTCGGATCGGCCAGACAGAAGGATCTGTGGATCTTGCAAGGCTTGCAGGACTTAAGCCTGCTGCCGTGATCTGCGAGATCATGGATGAGGACGGCACCATGGCAAGGATGCCCTCCCTTGAAATATTTGCCAAGGAACATTCCATCGGCATCTGCACGGTGGCCGACCTGGTTAAATACCGGCTTAAAAATGAAAGCTTTGTCAAGCGGGCTGCCCAGACCGTTATCCCCACCAAGGTTGGGGGTGATTTTAAAATTATTGCCTATGAAAATGATTTGGACAACCTGACCCACATTGCCCTGGTCAAAGGGGAAATTGATCCGGAACGCGCCATTCTGGTCCGGGTCCATTCGGAATGCATGACCGGCGATATCTTCAGCTCTTTAAGATGCGACTGCCAGGACCAGCTCCACAAGGCCATGGCCATGATGGAGGAAGAAGGGTCGGGTGTTTTGCTCTACCTGCGCCAGGAAGGCCGGGGGATAGGGCTTGTCAACAAGCTTAGGGCCTATGAATACCAGCGCCAGGGACTGGATACCGTGGAAGCCAATGAAAAATTGGGCTTTAAGGCGGACATGCGGGACTATGGCGTGGGTGCCCAGATGCTGGTGGATCTCGGGGTGAAAAAAATGCGCCTGTTGACCAATAATCCCAAAAAAATGATCGGCCTGGAAGGCTATGGGCTGAGCATGGTGGAACAGGTGCCCATAGAAGTGGCGTCCAACTGCCATAACAAGGGATATCTCAAATGCAAGCAGGCCAAAATGGGGCATTTGCTTCATATGTAACGGCGTAAAGATACACAGTGAAAATTTTAAATAAAGGATAGGAATATGCCACAGATAATAGAAGCAGACCTGACGGCCAAGGGGAAAAAATTTGGGATCATTGCCTCCCGTTTTAATGATTTTATCACCGCTCGGTTGGTGGACGGGGCCTTGGATGCTTTAGTGAGAAGCGGTGCATCCGATGCGGATATTACCCTTGTGAAAGTGCCGGGTGCCTATGAAATACCTCTGGTGGCCCAGAAAATGGCCAACCAGAAAAAATATGATGCCATCATCTGTCTGGGAGCGGTTATCCGGGGTGCCACCACCCACTATGATTATGTGTGCGCAGAGGTTTCCAAGGGAATTGCCGCCGTCAGTATGGATACGGGGGTGCCGGTTATGTTCGGAATTTTGACCACTGAAACCATTGAACAGGCCATCGAAAGGGCCGGTACAAAGTCCGGCAACAAGGGATTTGATGTGGCCATGGGTGCCATCGAAATGGCAAACCTGTGCTCTGACCTGGGCAATACATCCGGAAAGGCGGAATAAAAAAATGGGTGATCGCAGGCTTTCACGGGAATTGGCTTTGCAGGCTTTGTTTTTTTTTGATCTGAACAAATCAGATCCTGACAGAGATTTGGAAGCATTCTGCGCCCAGAGGGAAGAGGAACTCACCGACATGGTCAAACCCTTTTTCCTGGATCTTGTGAAAGGGGTTCTGGCAGCCGGGGATGAAATCGATGGATTGCTGGACAAGTATTCAAAGAACTGGAAGATTTCCCGGATGCCGGTGGTGGACCGGAATATCATGCGGATTGCCACCTTTGAACTGCTCAAGCGCCCGGATATTCCCCCCAGCGTTTCCATTAATGAGGCGGTTGAAATCGGTAAAAAATTCGGGACAAAAGATTCCGGTTCTTTTATCAATGGGGTATTGGACAGAATTCGCCTGCTGGAAGAATTTGAATAGACCATCCTAATTTTCAAGGAGGAATGTTTTGATCATAAAAAAACTGGAAGTCGGGCCGATCATGGCCAATTGCTTTATTTTGGGATGTGAGCGCACGAAAGAATCCATTGTGATTGACCCGGGTGATGATGCAGAAGATATCCTCATGGCGCTTGCAAAGTCGGCACTCAAGGTAAAATATTTGATCAATACCCATGGTCACTTTGACCATGTGGGCGCCAACAAACGAATGAAAGAAGTGACCAACGCCATTTTGGCAATTCATCCAGATGATGAACCCATGCTCATTGAATTGTCCAGATCTGCTGCCATGTTTGGACTGTCGGCGGAAAATTCACCTCCAGCCGATCTTCTGCTCAACCATGGCGACCAGGTGAGCGTTGGGGATATCACCCTGGAGGTGATCCACACCCCGGGTCACTCCATGGGGGGAATCTGTCTGTATACCAAGGGCCATCTTTTTGCCGGGGATACATTGTTTGCAGGTTCCATTGGCAGAACAGACCTTCCCGGCGGAGACTTTGATACCCTGATCAATAGTATTAAAAGCCGATTGTTCGGTTTGCCGGACGACACGATTGTGTATACCGGCCACGGCCCTGAAACCAGTATCGGCAATGAAAAGCGGAAAAATCCTTTTCTGAGATGAAATGGACCATCGGACAACTGCCACAGGTAAGCGCGGTTTCTGTGGAAGAGATCGACCTGGGCCTGCCCTTTGCGTCTGTTGCTGCAAGGTTTGCCACCCATCCCGGAACGGTTCTTCTTCTGTCGGGGCCCATTCCGACATCGGGGTCTGTTCCGACATCGGGGCCTGGCATTGAGGAATCCGGGTGTTCCCGGTTCAATATTCTGGCAGTCGATCCCTGGCTTGAATTAAAAGGCAGTGGTGAAACCTTTTCTCTGAGGAGTGGCGATACCTCTGAGGTGGTCACCGGGGATCCTTTCTCCTTTCTGGGTCAGTTGCTGGATCATATGAAACTTGAAGCGTCCATGAAACCGGATCTGCCAGGGATTGACCTGCCGATTCGTGCAGGTCTGTTCGGCTATTTTGCCTATGACTTGAAGGATCGCATTGAAACCCTGCCCCGGACCTGTATGGAGACCCATCTGCCGGATATCTGTCTGTATGCGCCTTCTCTGATTCTGGTCCAGGATCTGTTATCCAGCAAAACCTTTGTGTGTATTCCGGTATTGTCCACCTGTTGTTCTGGAAGGGAAGACTATATTTTTTCCAGAAAAGAGGCCTTCTTAAAACAATTGGGTACGCCATGGGGAAAAGAGGCTTTTTCAATTGACGGCAGAGGGTTTAAATCCAGCTTTACAAAGCAAGAATATATCCGGGCGGTTGAACGAATCATTCAATACCTTAAGGCCGGAGATATCTATCAGGCGAACCTTTCCCAGCGATTTGAAACCCAGTTTTCAGGCGATGCCTATGCCTTGTTTTTAGAACTGTTTCGCCGGAATCCCGCCTCGTTTTTCAGTTTCATCCATGCAGGAAACCATAAAATTATTTCCACCTCGCCGGAGCGGTTTATCAAGCTGGATGGCCGAAAGGTGGAAACCCGTCCCATCAAAGGGACCATAGCCCGGGGGAAAACCGCGGACCAGGACCGGAAGAATGGGCAGCAGCTTGTCGAAAGTATCAAGGATGATGCCGAGCTGACAATGATCGTGGACCTCATGCGCAACGATCTGTCCCGGGTGACCCGACACGGATCGGTGAAAGTGGCAGAGCATAAACGCCTGGAACCCTATGCGAATGTTTTTCACCTGGTTTCCATTGTAAGGGGTGAACTTGAAAAGGACAAAACAGCCGTGGATCTTTTGCGGGCAACCTTTCCCGGGGGGTCCATCACCGGTTGTCCCAAAATCAGGTCCATGGAGATTATTGATGAACTGGAACCCATAAAACGCCATGTTTATACCGGGTCCATCGGGTATATCAGTTTCCACGGAACCATGGACCTTTCCATTGCCATTCGAACGGCCACCCTTGTGGATGACACCCTTTTCTTTTCTGTGGGCGGCGGAATCGTATATGATTCAGATCCTGAACGCGAGTTCCAGGAAACCCTTGATAAAGGGAAAACCCTCATGGAAACCCTGTCAGAGGTCTCTTGCAAAAAAAAGAGTCCCCATTTACAGGCCTGGGTTGACGGAAAGATCGTGGACCAGGACCAGGCCATGGTATCGGCACAAAGTTTTGGGTTTCAATACGGGGCAGGACTTTTTGAAACCATCCGGGTGGAAAAGGGGCGCCCCATTCGCCTGGCCGAGCATTTGCATCGGCTGAACAGGTCATGGACCGCGCTTTTTAACCAATTGCCGCCGGATATCACCTGGGAACATGTTATTGATCTGGTAATACGGGAGAATGGTTTCCAGGATAGGACCTGCGCCCTAAAGCTCATGATATCCCGGGACGAACAGGCAAACGGGAAGCAGACCTTTTTGGCGGCCTTTGTAAGGCCCTATGTGCACCGCTTGGAACTTATCGGCAAAGCAGGGCTTGATCTGGTGACATTTCCCCACCCCCGGATTACCTTCCTTGCCGATCACAAAACCCAGAATTATCTCTATTATGAGCGGGCAGGGCAATATGCAAGGTCCCATAAAGGAGATGAAGCCCTGATCCTGAATCCGGATTTGAGTGTATCGGAAACAAATACCTGCAATATCTTTGGCATCAACGGCAAAGAGCTTATCCTGCCGATCTCCGAGCACGTATTGCCCGGGGTTGCCCTTGATGCGGCGGTCAAGGCATTTGCCCATGCGGGGGGGCGTATCACCCGGAAAACGATGTCTGTCGCTCAACTTGTTGCCTGTCCCAATGTGTTGGTGACAAATTCATTAATGGGCGCCGTAAGCGTGCTGCACATCGACGGGCAGAAAATACTTCATGACCAAGGCGTTTGTGGGAAAATCAACCGGTTTTTGGCCATGACTTAAGATATCGGTCTTGTGTTTATGGGCAATTAAAGGTAATCTCAAAAAATATGTGTAAGAAAATTTAAGAATTAAACGGGTAAGGCATTATGAGAAAATTAAGTATTATCCTGATTGTTTTTTTGACCATTGTTCTGAATGTTATGCCCTGTGCGGCTGTTTCCAAGGCCGTGCCGGTGGACCCAATCTTTGAGTTCTCCTCCCTGCCGGAAGGTGAAAACATTGTCCATGAATTTGTTGTCCGCAATGCAGGGGACACGCCATTGAATATCACCGATGTGCTGCCTCCCTGAGGCTGCGACTCTCATTCCTATGACAGACGAATTCCTCCGGGAGAGGAAGGCAAAATAAAGATCGGCATTAAAACCAGCGGATATGGCGGAAAAATCCTGACAAAAAAAATTCGTGTCAAGACAGATGACCCCGACAACAAAGCGTTTGATCTGGTGGTGACAGGACGCGTTGAGAATGTGGTGGATATCACCCCCCAGACCGTCAGTTTGAGCGGGACTCCGGGTCAGGTTCTTGAAGCAGTTGTTTCCATCACTCCTGCGGAGAAATACAGGTTTTCGATTCTGGGTCTGGAGCAGAAATTTAACACCCAGATCAAGGCGAGTCTTGTGAAACCGGCCAAGGGAGAGGCGTCCTGGCAGGTAAAAATTACCAGCACTTCCCCAAAGGCGGATGATTTGTATGATATCATCACCCTTAAAACAGATAGCAAATACAAACCAACGCTTACCATAAGGGTTTATGCCATCTATCTTGGGCAAGAAAAAATAAAATCATAGGCTTTTTATCCCCATAGGCGGCATACAATAATGGATATATCAAAAATTAAAGCAGTGGTGTTTGACTGTGACGGAGTGCTGTTTGATACCGCCCTTGCCAATCGGAAATTCTATGACGAAGTTCTGGCGAGTTTTGGCAAACCCGAATTGACCGATGTTCAATTTGTCAATGTTCACATGATGACGGTTACCATGGCCATCGAATATCTGTTTCCCGGGCAGGCGGATCACAAAGCGGTTTTTTCCAGCTTAAAGCAGATCGGATATGCCAAGTTCATCCCCTACATGAGTATGGAAGACGGTCTTATCCGTCTTTTGACAATTTTGAAAAACAAGGGATTCATACGGGCAATTGCCACCAATCGTACCAATACAATGGAACAGGTTCTCAAGGACTATGGGCTTGAGTCCTATTTCGAGATGGTGGTTACGGCAGCCGACGTGAAAAATCCCAAACCCGATCCCGAGCAATTGCTTAAAATAATGGAGACCTTTCATCTGGACCCCCGGGAGGTGATTTTCATCGGGGATTCGGAATATGACCTGCGTGCGGCGCGCAGGGCAGGGACCTGGTTCATTGCATTTAAGCAGGAAAAGCTTGAGGCGGATGTCTTTGTGGATGCCATGGAAGACATCCTTGGGGTTTTACAGATAAATGAATAAAATTCTTGACAAAAATGCGAATCACCATTAAATCTTAAAAGATTTTTTAATTTGGAATTTTGGTCAAATGTTGGGTAAACATTTGTCATTTTAGAGGAAGTTAATATATTAAAGGAGATAGATTTATATGTCTAAATTAGTTGCACCCCATGGTGGAAAAGGACTTGTATGCTGTAAACTCGAAGGCGCTGCACTGGAAGCGGAACGCAAAAAAGCAGCCGGCTTAAAAAAAATCGAGATTTCTTCCCAGGTAAAGGGCGACCTGATCATGCTGGGAATCGGTGGTTTTTCTCCCCTGAACGGTTTTATGACAAAAAAGGACTGGAAAGGCGTTTGTTCGGACTTCCTGTTGGCTGATGGTACTTTCTGGCCCGTACCTGTAATGCTGGATGCTTCAAAAGACGATGCTGCTGCCATCAAAATTGGTGATGAAATTGCCCTTGAAAGAAAAGGCGAAATTTTTGCCACCATGAAAATCGAAGAAAAATTTGAAATGTCCGAAGACGAGAAAAAATGGGAATGCGAAAAAGTATACAAGGGTCAGGGCGAAGAGTCTGCTGACGACGTATTCTGGAAGATTGCCATGAAAGATCATCCCGGCGTTCAGATGGTTATGGCCAGAAAAGAATTCTGCCTTGCAGGTCCTGTAAAAGTTCTTTCCGAAGGTGAATTCCCTGAAAAATTCAAGGGCGTATACCTGACACCCAAAGAAACCCGCGCCATTTTCGACGAAAGAGGCTGGGCCAATGTTGCTTCCATGCAGCTGAGAAACCCCATGCACAGATCCCATGAGCATCTTTGCAAGATTGCCCTGGACGTGTGTGACGGCGTTTTGATCCATTCTCTCATCGGTAACCTCAAAGCAGGTGATATCCCTGCAGACGTTCGTATTGAATGCATTGACACATTGATCAAAGGCTTCTTTGTTCCCCAGCATGTTGTGAACGGCGGGTATCCCCTTGACATGAGATATGCCGGTCCCAGAGAAGCGCTTCTCCATGCAACCTTCCGCCAGAACTACGGCGTAAACAGAATGATCATTGGTCGTGACCATGCCGGTGTTGGTGATTTCTACACATTGTTTGAAGCACAGGAAATTTTTGACAAAATACCTGCGCCCTCAGCACCAGGCAAGGCCCTTGTTTGTGAGCCCCTGAAAATTGACTGGACCTTCTACTGCAAGAAATGTGACGGCATGGCTTCCATGAGAACCTGCCCCCACGGAAAAGACGACAGAGTTATCCTTTCCGGAACCAAACTGCGTCATGCCCTTTCCAACAACGAGGAAGTGGTAGACCATTTTGGCCGCGAGGAAGTTCTGGTTATCCTGAGAAAATACTATGCATCTCTGACAGAAAAAGTTGAAGTGAAGCTCCAGAGCCATGCAGAAGGAAGCAAAATGTAGTTTGTCTGTTTCCAATTGACCGGATAAAGACAGATTGAATAGTTGAAGGAAAGGGCCTTTCCCATTATTGGGAAAGGCCCTTTTTGTTCAGCCATTTGAATATCGTGTTAATATATTTTTTGTTTTCACAGGGCTTGGACAGGTGATCCAAAAATTGATCTTTTCCTTTTAATTCCTCAATGGATTCCATAAATTCAATGTTGCCGGAAACAAAAACAATGGGAACATAAAAATTTTTTTCCCGGATATAAGAATAGACATCCAATCCGTTTAAATTCCCCGGCAGCATATAATCCAGGCTGATCAGATCAAAAACATCCCCATCATAAAGGGACATGGCTGTTTTGGCATCCCCGGCCAGGGTGACCTGGCCTGAAAAGGGGGGAAGGGATAAAATATTTTCCAATACCTTTGCGATGGCCTGTTCATCTTCGACCACCAGGATTTTTTTCCCGGAAATGTCTGTGTCCCTTTTGGGGTCGGCAGTTTCTTTAGACGGCCCGTTGCTTTTACGGATCGGAAGAAAGAGGGTGAATGTTGTCCCTTTGCCCGGCCTGCTCTTAAAGTAGATTTCCCCTCCGTGTTTTTCAATGTATTTTTTTACATTGGACATGCCGTATCCGGTCCCTTTAATATCGGTTCTATACGCCCCTGCTTCGTCTTTGCTTCCCTTCAGGGTAAATGCAGGGGTGTAGATATCCTTTTGATGTTTTTCTGGGATTCCGCAGCCATTATCCGAGATTTGAACGATCAGTTTCCTGGATTCCAGCCAGGTTTTTAATATCAGTTTCGGTTTGGGTTCAAGGCCCATGGCGTGGAGTGAATTCTGGATTATATTGACCAGGGCCTGTTCAATCATGCCGGGGTCGGCAAAAAATTCCGGCAGACCCGGTTCAAAAATTTTTTCCAGATGGATGCCGGCCATCTCTTTTTTAAGCAGGTTCAACACAAGATCTATTTTTTCGTTGATGTTAAAAAATTCTTCCATGGGTTCCTGGTCCTTGGCAAAGGCCACAAGATTCTGGGTGAGGACCTTACCTCTCTTGGTCTGCTCCAATATGATACCCAGGCTTTCGCAGGTTTCTTTTTCCCTGCAGTCCATGAGCGAGAGTTCTGCATTTCCCATGATGGCCCCAAGGATGTTGTTAAAATCATGGGCCATTTTCCCTGCAATCTGTCCCACCAGGGCGTATTTTTCCTGTTCAGCCGCAAAAAGAGACGCTTTTTCTGCATTTTTTCTTTCGGTTAAATCCACAAAACAGATGCGCCCTCCTGTCAGTTCTTTGTTCGTAAAGATGGGGCCGGGTGTAATCTGTCCCCATACCCAGGACCGGTCTTTTTTGATCAATTCCAGTTCAATGGCACCCAGTGCCCGGCCTTGTTTGAAATGATCCATTATGGCAGTAATTCGATGGACATCTTCCTTTGAAACCAGGTCCAATAGGGTTCTGTCCTGACAGGTGTCTATATTTGAAACGCCAAACCAATCAGAGGCCGCTTTATTGGCATAGCAAATTTTATGGGACAGGTCATACTCCCACAGGGGAATGGGCAAAAAATCAGCGGTTTGTCGAAATTTAACCTCGCTAGCTGCAAGCGCTTTTGTGATTTGTTCCCTTTGGGCAATTTCTTGTTTTAAATCAAGTTGCTGTCGGGTGACAGT
>VMSR01000197.1 GCA_013792075.1 Desulfobacula sp. | reverse complement strand
CCGCTTTTTTTGGCAATGCAATGGGCATCCGCCACAACTTTTTCGGCATGGGCAGATATGGCTGCCTCCCCGGGCAAAGCGGTACCGGATTGTTCATATTTCCACACAAGAAGTTTCTTGGCAAAGGCAACCTCCTGTTTCCAGATAAATCCATTTTTTCCAAAAATAGCCATAGGGTACCGCCTCTCCATGATATGATTGCTGATTTACAAAATACACCCTTAGCCGGAACCAATCAATGCTTTGATCCGTTTTTCCTGATGCACGCCCTGTTTTCCCAGAAAAAGCCTGAATCATTTTTATCATTTGGAATTATCCGATTGGCTGTTTATCACTCAAATTGAGGTGTTATACTATTATAAAATGGCATAACACTACCCAAAATCCGTTGTCAAATCAAATTCTATCTGGTACTGGTTGGGTATTACCCGACAAGCGGAGTTATACAGAAAAAACGGGTAACCTTATGGTTCACAATAGACAATCAACGCTGAAAATATTGAGAAATTATGATTACGCAAAAATTGATTGATAAGTATTTACCAAAATATTCGTTCAACGAATATCATGAGACTATCATAAATAATTCTATTGATAACGTGTATGAAAAAGCAAGAAATTTTGATTTATCAAAATCAAATCTTATCCGGTGGTTATTCAAAATCAGAGGATTGCCCACAAAAAGGATGCACCTGCAAGATTTTATTTCAGATATTGGGTTTACCACTATCGAAGAAAACAGCCCTATAGAGAACCTGATAGGATTTTGGGCACGATATAAGATTGAACCAATTACGAGCCCTTATGATTTTATAAACGATACGACTTCGGCAAGAGTAAAAGTTGTCTGGAATTTTTATCTCGAAGAACTTAATTCAAATCAAGTCCGACTAAGCACCGAGACAAGAATATTATGCATGACGCCATCAGCTAAAGTCACTTTTGGTTTGTACTGGATGATTATCAAACCGTTTAGTGGTGTCATACGGAATAAAATGCTTCAAATTATTAAGCAGGATTTAAAAAAAGATCCGGAGAATGGATAACAAAGCTGATTCAATAGTTCACGGGGGCGGCATATTTTGATCTGTTACAACGTGCAGGAAAAAAATAAAATGAATGAAAGCATTTTGATATCCATTTCACTGGTATTGATTGCAGCCGCCGCTTGCCAGTGGCTGGCCTGGCGGGTGAAAGTCCCTGGAATTGTCTTCCTTCTGATTACTGGAATCCTGGCCGGACCGGTATTGGGCCTGTTAAATCCGGACCAGCTGATGGGGGATCTTTTTTTCCCCTTCGTGTCCATGTCTGTTGCCCTCATTTTGTTTGAGGGAAGCCTGACCTTGAATTTTAATGAAATCCGCGGCCTTCAAAGGGTGATTCAGAACATGGTTTCTTTCGGAATGCTGGTTACCTGGGCGATAACAGCATTTGCGGCCAGATACGGACTAGGACTGTCATGGCAGATCAGCATACTTTTAGGGGCGATAACGGCCGTCAGCGGGCCCACCGTTATCGTGCCCATGCTGCGCACGATCAGACCGAATGCCCGAATCTCCAATATCCTGCGATGGGAGGGCATCCTCATCGATCCCATTGGGGCGGCCATGGCGGTCCTGGCCTATGAATTCATCATTGCAGGTTCTGGCCAGCAGGCTCTGGCCCATACCATGGTTCTGTTCTTGAAGCTTTTGGGTATCGGTTCGTTGATCGGCGTTGTTGCCGGGTATCTGTTCGGCCTTGCGATCCGGCGACACTGGATACCCGAATTTTTACACAATCTTTTTGCCATATCCCTGGTGTTGGGCGTTTTTGTATTTTCCAACCACCTGCAGCACGAGTCCGGCCTGGTTACAGTGACGGTCATGGGCATTTGGCTGGCCAACATGAAAGATGTCCCCATAGGCGATATTCTGGATTTCAAGGAACACATCAGCATTCTTCTAATCTCTGTGCTTTTCGTGATGCTATCCGCCCGGCTCGATCTCCGGGAGCTGATCAACCTCGGCTGGGGCATGGGTTTCCTGTTTGTGGCGATTCAATTTCTGGCCCGTCCAATGAACATCATGGTTTCCTGTATCGGTTCCAGCCTTACCTGGCCGGAGCGGCACATGCTGGCGTGGATTGCCCCCCGGGGGATTGTGGCCGCCGCCATTTCGGCCCTGTTTTCGGTTCAGCTTGAAAAAGCAGGATTTCCAGATGCCTCTGTACTGGTGCCGCTGACTTTTTTCATCATCATTTCCACAGTGATTGTGCAAAGCATTACGGCAAGGCCCATAGCCCTATGGCTCAAGGTTGCCGAGCCCATACCCAATGGTTTTGTGATTATCGGGGCCAACGTGGTAGCGCGTGCGGTCGGGAAAGCCCTGATGGCGCTTGGGTTCCAGGTCCAGCTGGCCGACACCAGCTGGGAGCAGGTTTCCAAGGCAAAAAGGGATGGGCTGCCGACATATTTCGGCCATCCCATTTCAGAGCATGCCGAACGGCATATCCATCTGGTTGGCATCCGCGGGATTCTGGCAATGTCCCCCAATGAAACAGACAATGCGGCCGCGGCGCTCCATTACCGGATGGAGCTTGGTGCAGATGATATCTATCTCCTGCCTTCCCGGCTCAAAAATAACCAAAAAAATTCCGAGCGAATGTCCATGCAGAATCGTGGAAAAATTTTGTTCAGCGAAATGACCGCATATCCCAGCCTGGCTTCCGCTCTTTCACAAAACGGGGAAATTATCACCACAAAGCTGACGGAAAAGTTCACTTTGGATTTATTTAACAAGAAACATGGGACAAGAGCGCTGTCCCTGTTTGCGGTGGATCCGAACAATAGGCTGCATGTTTTTTCCCCTGACAACCGAGTTGTACCCGAAGCCGGCTGGTCGATTGTCTATCTGCTGAAACCAGCTGCAACCCATGGAACAGACCGGCTTGAATAGAGTCTTCAGGCCGGCCTTTGGCTTTTATACAATCTTGAACTGATCTACAATTTTTTTGAGCTCCAAGGACAACTGGCCCAAATCGCCTGCGCAGGTATTGACTTGGGAACTGCTATTTGACATCTCGTTTGATGATTGATTCACATCTGCGATGTCTTTTGCAATGTCACTGGCGGCTGTTGAACTCTGGGACACTTTCTCGGTTACTTCCTGAATCCCCTGGGCTGCCTGTGTGACGTTGGCGGCGATTTCTTTAGTGGTTGCAGATTGTTCTTCAATGGAAGCTGCAACCGTATCGATCATGCTGTTCACGGTCGTAATCGCCTTGGTTATCTCTTCAACTTCAGAAACAGTTTGTTGTGTGGACTCCTGAATGCTCTCAATTTTTTGTTTAATTTCCAGCGTGGCTTCAGCGGTTTGTTTTGCCAGACTTTTAATCTCACTGGCCACAACGGCAAATCCTTTTCCGGCCTCCCCGGCGCGTGCTGCCTCAATTGTAGCATTCAGTGCCAGCAGGTTGGTCTGCTCTGAAATATCATTAATGGTTTCTATAACCTTTCCAATCTTCTGTGCAGACTGGCTCAGGATATCAATATTGTTAGATGTTTTTTTCGCGCGGGAGACAGCCTGATTACTGATTTCCCGTGTTTTTTCAGTATTTTTGGCAATCTCATTAATTGTTGAAGTCATCTCCTCAGCCGCTGCAGATACCATACTGATATTTGTTGAAGACTCTTCGGCAGCAGCCGCTACAGATGACATATTCGAACTCATCTCTTCGGCTGCGGTTAAAACCGTATTTGATTTTTTATTGACCAACTCGGACTGGTTTTTTATCTGTTCCGCTACAGAGGTCATCATATCAGAGGATGAATTTAAGGTTTTCACGTTGACGGCAATATTCTTGAACATCCCATTGAGACCAGAGGACATTTTATTTAATGCGGTTGCAAGCTTTCCGATTTCATCTGCACTATCAACCCTTGTCTTGACGGTCATATCGCCCTGGGCCATTACCTCTGCATTCTGAACCGCATGGTTGATTCTTTTTGAAATCCCATGGCCGATCATATACACAAAAATAAAAATACCGACACAGACAATGGAAACAATGGCAAACATAATGTTGCGGTTAAACCGATACCGCGCAAAGGCTTCATCGTAGTTTGTTTTCAATAATTTTTGTGCATTTACTACATTTTGATCAATATTTTTTTTTATGGCTTTTGCGTTGGGCGAGATATTTTTTAAGAACATTTCGCTTGCACCATAGGAATCTTTATCTGCAATGGATAAAAACCCTTTTTTCAGATGGGGGATCAATACTTTAAACGGCTCTTTTGAGGTGTCATCACTTTTCTTGGAATCGGTTTTGCCCAGTTCGGCTGCAACCTTGTCAATCTTTTTTTCAATCGAATCCCAGGTTTCCTGGGGAGGTTCGCCCAGCATGGCACCAATGGTATCTTCCTTATATGTGCCCAGAATATTGTTAAATTCTTCTGATGCCTTGAACAGCGACAAGAGGGTTTCATTTTTTTCCTGATACAATTCCAGCGTCCCGGCCATTTTCGCAACATTGTATTGCCCTAGCCCGGCCGTCAGTATAAGTGAGAACAAAACAATAACAGCTATGGTGATAAGTTTGGTATTAATGGTCATCTGTCCTCCATTTTTGTATCGGTATTCAAAACAAATTTTATCGAAATCCGGGTACCCGTATTTCGCAGCCCATCATGAAACCTGATGGGCTGCCCGGATTCTGGTTCTCTTATAAATATTTTCCACTGCAAACAACATATTTTTCGCCATCGCTTCCAGTGATCAATTTATAGTAGGTTGTTTTCTCAAAAATCCCTTTGTCATCCGGTTTCTGATAGGAATAATCAACCCATCCGGTACCCTTGCTCAGGGCATCATTGACAATATCGTCCCTGAAATTCTTGCCCCTTACATCCGGTTTTCCCTTGTAACTTCTGCCAATCAGCTTTTTCTGGGTATGGGCAACGATGGTGACATTTGTATCGTATACAAAAACATATAAAGACGGTATCTGGGCATCCTGATAGGGCGCCTCGGCATTGGCAATTTTTTCAATGGTTCCTTTTGCATCGGCTTCCATGTCTGTACATGTTTTTTCCACCAGAGCAATCACCTGTTCTTTGGTGATTTCCTCAGCAGAAGCGTTTACTACGAAATAGGCACAAAAAATTACCATAACCATACACACTAATTTTTTCATTTAGAATTCTCCTTTGAATAAAGTATTGTTGAACAACGCATCTTTTCGCTTTTCTGACAATGGCGGGTGGTTTAAATTTAAGTCTGTTTTTCGACTGGGACTTGTACCCCATCCAATCGTGTTCTATCGGCACAATTATCCTTATCTTGATCATTTAATTTTAATTTTTTACAATACAATAAAAAAATACACGACACAAGGGAATTCGTCTTGTTCCTGTTGACATGAAAGGGGGGACTCCCTATACTTGCCGCTCGAATTGAGGCTTTGGCAATAAGATAAGGAAAGTATATGGCAGATGTTTTTGATGTTGTCATTATCGGTGCCGGTGCATCGGGACTGATGTGTGCAGCCCGGGCAGGAAACCGAGAGAAAAAAGTTCTGGTTCTGGATCATGGACCGAAACCCGGACAAAAAATTCTGATGTCCGGAGGGGGCCGATGCAATTTTACAAACAAACTGATCCGTGCAGATCATTTTATCTCTTCAAACCCTCATTTTTGTAAATCTGCGATCAGCCGGTATACTTCCCGGGATTTTATAACCCTTGTCGACACATATGGCATATCCCATGAAGAACGCAGCCACGGACAGCTCTTCTGCACCGGCAGTGCCTCTCAGATTCTGGACATGCTGCTGACCGAATGCCGTAAGGCCAAGGTCAGGATCACAATGAACACGCCGGTGAAAAAAATAGAACGGCTGCCGTCAAAGGCAAATGTGAAAGAGGTGCTTCAATTCCGGGTTCATACTGAATCCGGTAAAATTGACACAAAATCCCTGGTGGTTGCCACGGGCGGCGTTACCCTTCCCGGTGTGGGGGCCACGCCCTTTGGCTACCAGGTGGCCGAGCAGTTTGCCATTCCTGTTGTTTTGCCCCGGCCGGGCCTTGTTCCGTTCACATTGCAGCCAAAAGACAAAACACTTCTGCAGCCTCTGGCCGGAATTTCAGTGGATGCAAAAGTGAGCTGCCCTTTGGCTGTTTTTAACGAGAAACTTTTGTTCACCCACAGGGGACTGAGCGGTCCGGTTATTTTACAGATCTCTTCTTACTGGCAACCGGGGCAAACCATTACCATAGACTTGCTCCCCTTTAACAATCTCATAGAAACCTTGAAAAACAAACAGGTATCACAGTCCAAAAAATTTTTGAAATCACTTCTTTATGAATTGCTTCCAAAGCGCCTGGTGGATGTCCGCCTGGCCAATTCCCCTGGTGACCGGCCCATTGGCGAATTGTCCCAGGATCAACTCAGACAGACCGCTTCTGCCTTTCATGAATGGCAAATCAAGCCCGGCGGCACAGAAGGGAACAGAACCGCTGAAGTAACTGTGGGCGGTGTTGACTGCAACCATATTTCATCAAAAACCATGGAAGCCAGAACGATTTCAGGGCTCTTTTTTATCGGAGAGGTTTTGGATGTGACCGGGTGGCTGGGAGGGTATAATCTCCAGTGGGCCTGGTCATCTGGATTTTGTGCCGGCCAGTACGTATAACGGTGTCAGGCTTGTGTTGTTGTCCTTTTTGGCCTGAATTTCAACACACCCGGATCAGGTAAAATCAAAATGGCTGTCTGCAAGACCGGTAAAATCATTGACAGCTGTTAATTCTGCCATTTGTGTGAGTTCGGTGTCATTGACAGTATCGTCCAGGTTGACGTCACCGTCCCAATAATAGATTCTGGCATTGGTGCCGTTGTGTATCAGAAAATAGGTGTCGTCTGTGGTGCCGTCGGTCATACTGACCCCCGACACTGCAGGATCAATGATGGCGGCAACGTTTGACAGGACATTCCAGTCCGTGCCAATCACATCCGTTATCGCAACCATCTTGAAAGCGGTCGGATCAATGGGCGAACCGTTGAAGGCCGAGGAAAAAGAGGTGCCACCATCGGCGGAGTGTCCCATGGCAGTATCCTTGAAACGGATCAGGTCCGGAGTTCCTGTGATGGTAAAATCCTTTATAATATCAGGGTTTGTAAATTCCATGAGTTCAAACTGGTCAGATCCGGCCCCGCCCTCAAGGGTATCCACTCCACCGGTAAACCCATTGAGGATGTCATTGCCGTCATTGCCGGAAAGCCAGTTGTCGGCAGTGGAACCGATGATTTTGTCGGCCTGGGCCGAACCATAGACATCTTCCACATTGATCAGGGTATCGGTAAACAGGGTGGCGGCACCCGAGTCCAGGCCCTTGGCAACCCCTGTTGAAAGGTCCACGTCTGCACTGAAAAAATTGGATTTACCGTCCAGAAAGCTATAGTCGATCCAGTCCATGTCCGAGGCCAGGCCGTCAATGGTGTCATTTCCAAAGGTGGCAAAAAAACCGTCTCCATTGGCAGATCCGGTCAATACATCCCCAGACGGGGCATAATTTGAACCGCTGACGGCTTCAATATTGGTCAGGGTATCATGGTCCCCCCATCCGTCGGTTGCGGTTCCGCTTGTCAGATTAACGGTTACCGAACCCGGGTCATCCAGGTACATGGCCCGTGTCCGTTCACCGGCGGTTCCGGTCAGGGTATCGTCTCCCCCCATCCCCCACATATACCAGCGGACATCGGATGCCCCTCCCAATTCCGTGATCGTAATGCTCAACACGTCGTTAAAATCTGATCCGATAACTCTGGAGATATTTTGCAGGGTATCGCTATTTCCCCACCCATCGGTTGCGGTTGTACCTGCAAAGGTTCCTCCGGAAGTCGTGTCATATACGATGGAAACCGATACGCCATTGCCATCTGAGTTAAAGTCCGGATCCCCTTTGTAAACCGCATAATTTTTCGGATGGGTTCCGGAAAAATCGCCGCCGTCCAGAGTATCGTTGCCTTTTCCCCCCATGAGCCAGTCGGTGCCAGGTCCGCCATTGATAATATCATTGCCGTCCTCTCCTCCCAACCAATTTTCGCCGTCGGTACCAGTGATGGTGTCGTTGAAATCCGATCCCCAGGCATTTTCAATATTGGTGAGAGTGTCGGTGAATATGTCGGCCGGAACGCTGTTTTTGCCCGTTGCCGTGCCGATTAAGGTGCCGGGAGATGTCTCCAGAACGATGTTCACCCCGCTGAAATCGCTGTCCGAATTTTTCAGCCAGTTGTAGGAGACCCAGTCATGGTCCCCTGCCCCCCCATTGATGCTGTCATTGGCCAAAGAGCCGATAAAGCCGTCATCGTTGCCCGATCCGTTCAAGGTGTCCTGATAACTTGAACCGCTGGCACCCCGAATATTAACAAGGGTGTCCGTAGAGCCAAACCCGTCAACGGCCGTGCCTGCGGCAAGGTCCACATTCACCGAGGCCGGCGAATCCAGGTACATGGCAAACACATTTCCATTCGCGGATCCGGTCAGAGAATCGGCACCGGCGGCCCCCCATAGATGCCAACTGCCTTCAAATTTATCATCTGTACCTGTGAGGTTGACGGTCAGGGTGTCGTTGTAGGCAGATCCGTAAATGGTAGAGACATTGGACAGGATATCGGTATTTCCCCAGCCGTCGGTGATGCTAGATCCGGCAAAAGATTTGGTGGTATAGTTATATGAAAGAGTGCCGACAATACCGGCAGGGTCATCCTGGTAGGTCACAGAGTCGAAATTGTTCTTGGGATCAAAGGGACCGCCGTCCAGGGTGTCGTTTCCCGGACCCCCGATGAGTTTGTCTTCTCCGCCCTCACCATAGAGAGCATCATTGCCGGGGCCGCCATCGAGTCGGTCATCATCATCTCCGCCATAGAGGACATCGTCGCCGGTGATACTGTCATCCCCAGAATCATCGCCGTATAGGGTATCGTTTCCTGCATATCCCCAAAGCGTGTCATTGCCCGTCCCTCCGGAAAGTATGCCGGGGGCTGATGTACCGTACAGGGTTTGATTATTGGGATCGGGTGTCGGCGGTGCCGGTGGCGGTGTCGGTTCGGGTGTCGGTTCGGGTGTCGGTGCGGGTGCCGGTGCGGGTGTGGGTGCTATTACCGGTTCATCCGGTTCGGTTGGTGTAGTGGTATCCGGATCATTCCGGGCAAAAAGGGTTTGGGCATTGTCAGCCGGATCCTTCTGTGTTTCTCTCGTTTTGGCATCGGCAACAAAGAATACAGGCGCAGCTATATCGGAAAAATCGATGAGGCCGAGAACCTTATAGGCCATTTGATTGGTAACAAAGGGGTCGCCCTGTCCCTGGCCATCGGCATTTTCTCCTCCGGCATTGGCGTCCTCTCCCCCGTCATCTTCATTTGTGTCGGCCGGGATGTCTGCACCCTGGATGGGGGCGCTGGATTGAAAATAAATGCGTTCTTCGGGGGTCAACGGGCGGGCCGGCCCGATGGGCTGGTTTTCCAAAAAATCAATGATTTTCAGGGGATCACTGATGAACTGGATATTGCCCATGCGGTCCTGGACCACCAGTACATGGCCCTGGCCGATATCTTCAACCCCATGCCGCTCCGTTACCCCGCTGACTTCACTGACAACCGTGGTGCCGCGAATCCCGATGGTGGCCAGGGGAGATTTCAGTTTAAAATTGTCCGGGTTCTGCTCTGCGATTTCGCCGGTAATGGTCCGGAAAACACCCTTGGTCATTTGAAGCAGCAGGTCTGAATTGCCGGGCACTTCTGAATCATACACATAGGAGTTTATGCTGATCTCACTGTTTTCCCCGAGCGACAGGGAAGTGTGGTCCAGAAATTGAACCTCCAACTGGCTTCCCCGGGTGGTTACCAGGGTGTCTGCCTGGAAAATATCGCTGTCCGGTGAAAGTGTCCGTATTTCTCCATTGGACGACGCCTGGGCAGATCCTTGCAGCGAAACGACTTTTCCAACCGATCTGAGAGATAAGGTGTTTTCGGGCATTTTTTTCCCCCATCTATATAAAAAAAATTTTGTATATAATATTACTCTTTATTTCGGTAAATACCAAGAAACAATTTAATTTGGCTGGATTTTATTTGATAAAAATCTCAACTGCCCCCATGGGAAACAAGCAGAATCTGAACCGTCAAATGGAAAACCCCCCCAGCTTTGTTTCCAGGTACTCGTTGATCCCTTCCCTGGACCCTTCCCTGCCCATCCCGCTGTCTTTCATTCCGCCAAAGGGAGCGGCAGCAGAGGTCGGGTTGATGTCATTGATCCCTATGATTCCGAACCTGAGGCGTTCGAAGGCTGTCATGGCGCGGGAGGTGCTTTTTGTGTAGACATAGGCGGCAAGTCCGTAAACCGTGTCGTTGGCCATTTCAATCACATCTTCCTCCGGATCATAGGCAATGATAGGCGCAACCGGTCCAAAGGTCTCTTCCCTGAAAATCAGCATTTCTCTGGTCACATGGGTCAGCACGGTGGGGGCATAAAAATACCCGTTTGAAAGGGCCCCTTCCGTAAGCCTTCGCCCGCCTGCAATGAGTTTTGCACCTTTGTCCAGGGCATCCTTGACCTGTTTTTCAACCTTTAAAAGGGCCTCCGGTCCGACAAGGGGGCCGATTTTTACACCCGCATCCATGCCGTTGCCGGGTTTCATGGCCATGACACGCATTGTAAATTCCCGGGTAAAGGCATCCACCATGTGCCGGGGGACAAAAATTCTATTGGGAGAGATACAGGCCTGGCCTGTATTGAGAAATTTTACCAGAACAGCCCCTTTGGCGGCGTGGACGGGATCGGCATCATCATAAACAATAAAGGGGGCATGGCCGCCAAGCTCAAGGGAGATCCGTTTCATATTTCCTGCCGCTTCCCTTGCCAGCAGTTTGCCCACCTGGGTTGAGCCGGTAAATGTCAGTTTCCGGACAATGGGGTTGGAAACAAAGGCTTGCCCCACAGGTTTCGGATCAAGGGTGGTGACAAGGTTCACCACACCCGGCGGAAATTGGGCTGCTTCAAAGATTTTAAACATTTCCAGGGCACAAAGGGGGGTTGCCTCGGCCGGTTTCAACACCACCGTACACCCGGCGGCAAGGGCCGGGGCAAGTTTCCGGGTGATCATGGAAACAGGATAATTCCAGGGTGTGATAGCCCCCACGACCCCCAGGGCCTGCTTTAAAACAATGAACCGCTGATCCGGTCTGGCGGACGGTATGGTCTGCCCATACACCCGCTTGGCTTCTTCGGCAAACCACAATAAAAAATCAGCTCCGTACTGGATTTCATTGCGTGCAGCCGCCAGGGGCTTGCCCTGTTCCAGGGTCATGGTCCTGGCAAGATCCTCTTTTCTGTCCAGCATGAGTTTCCAGGCAGTGTACAAATACTGGGACCGCTGGTAGGCCGTCAGGGAAGACCAGGAAGGAAAAGCCTTGTCTGCTGCGTTGATGGCATCCGCCACATCCCGGGGGCCTGCGTCCGGAACCCGGTCAATCAGATCTCCTGTTGCCGGATTAAACACACCAAATTCCGCCCCACTTACCGCTTTTTTCCATTTACCGTCAATAAACATGATGAAATTTCCTTTTCTTTGTGTGGCAACAGGGCCTTGCCTATTGGCTTGTAAGGAGATGGTGCATGTGAGAAGTCTCCCCTTTTTGATGCACAAAAACTATAGATACGGCTTCTACCAGAGATCATCTCTTTCCACAAGTTATTCTCCTGAAAAGGGTCCAAAGTGAACCGGCAGTGGGGCTGGCATAAAAATAGACGGCTGCCGGTTCGCTACAGGTAAGTTCCTGACCAATGGTAACCTTTTTGCCCATAAAAAAAGGGCAGGGATACCCCCTGCCCTTTTTTATGCCCTGTGGGACCCTGGACGCGTCACGCCAAGGTTAAATCATTATCCGGCAAAGCCTGCATCCGGCATTTCCATGATGGCAGGGATATTGCCCTGGAGGGCTTCCATCTTGCCCATGGCAGAAGGCAGCACCCAGGTAATAAAATATTTGGCGGTTGTCACCTGGCCCTGGTAAAAGGCCACATCCTTGGTCTTGGCTTTTTCGATTTTGGGAGCTGCCACCACGGCACGCCATAGTTCCAGCCATGCCATGCAGACGTCGCCTGTGACATCCAGAAAAGGATGGGCCATGGCAAAGGCATCCAGCACTTTTTCGGACATGGCGGTCATGCCCATGTGCATGGCCACTTCACCCAGCTTGTTAACGGCCAGTTCCACCTTGGCGGCCATTGTGACAAGCCCTTCGATCTCCTTGGCGGCTGCGATTGTTTTGTTCATTTCACCCAGAAGGTCCATAAAGGGCTTGCCCTTTTTCAATCCCAATTTCCGGCCCAGAAAATCCATGGACTGGATCCCGTTGGTACCTTCATAAATGGAAGTGATCTTGCAGTCCCGAAGGTGTTGTTCCTGGGGATATTCCTGGATAAACCCATATCCTCCGTAGATCTGGACACCCTGGACGCAAACATCAAAGGAGCGGTCCGTGCAATAGGCCTTGACAATGGGGGTCAACAACTCAATCAGGCCATCATATTTGTCCTTTTGTTCTTCTGTCTGGGCTGTTTTGACCTTGTCAAAGCACAGAGCCGTATAATAAAGCAGGGCCCGCATCCCGTCCACATAGGCTTTCATGGAAAGCAACTGGCGCTTGACATCGGGATGGTTGATGATGGCAACCGGTTTTGGGTCCTTGTCAAATATCTTTGTTAAATCGGTGCCCTGGACGCGTTCCCTGGCATAATTTACCGCATTGATATAGGATGCTGTCGCAAAACCGAACCCCTGCATGCCCACTCCGAAACGGGCTTCATTCATCATGACGAACATGGCTTTCATGCCCTTGTTCTCATCTCCCAGAAGCTCTCCGATACAATTGCCCTTGGAACCAAAAGCCAAAGAAGCTGTGGCATTGCCATGGATGCCCATTTTTTCCTCAAGGCCTGTGCAGACCACGTCATTGTGTTCGCCGATACTGCCGTCTGCATTCACCCGAAATTTGGGAACCAGGAACAAAGAAATGCCCTTGGTGCCGGCAGGTGCCCCTTCGATTCTGGCCAATACCGGATGAATAATGTTCTCGGTGATATCCTGGTCTCCGCCGGAAATAAAAATTTTGTTGCCAATGATGGAAAAACTGCCATCCGCATTTCTCTTGGCGATAGAGGTTAGATTCCCCACATCGGATCCTGCTTCCGGCTCTGTCAGACACATGGTGCCCGCCCACTTGCCTGTGTATAAATTTTTCAGATATTTTTGTTTTTGCTCCTGGGTTCCAAATTCTTCCACCAGTTTGCCGGCGCCGTGGGTGAGTCCCGGGTACATGAGAAAGGCACAATTGGCACCCGTGAACAATTCACCGGATGCCGTGGCCAAAATCTTGGGCATCCCCTGGCCACCGTATTCCGGATCATCACACACGGCAAGCCATTCTCCTTCACAAAAGAGCTCGTAGGCCTTGTGAAAGGATTCGGGTACGGTCACCTTTCCATTGCTAAGGGTACACCCCTGCTCATCCCCTTCCTTGTTGATGGGCAACAGCTCTTTTACCGCCAAATTTCTGGCTTCGGAAACCACCATGTCCATGGTTTTTTTGTTAAATTCCGCGAACACTTCATGGGCTGCCAGGTCTGAAGCGGACAGCATTTCATGGAGAACAAACTCCTGATCCCGTCTGTCTGCGATTGATTGTGCCATTGTCTTTCTCCTCATATTAATTTAAACTGCCTGTTATAAAATGCCTAATTTAAAATCCCATTGGTAAACATATCAAAAATCATGGAAAGCCGTTTTTTCAATCCTTCCTCATCTTCATCCCGGAACAGGGATGCCCATGCGGCAGAATGGACAATATCACTGAAAAGGAATGCCATATCTTCCGAAGGGTAGGATTTGAATTTGCCCTGCTCAATGCCCTGGTCAAAAATATTCTGGAACAGCCTTACCATTTTTTCATGGAGCGTATTGACACGTTCATTGAGCTTGGGCATGGCCACTGCATCAATATTGCTCCGCTCGGAAATATAAATCCGGACCACCTCCTGGTTCGCCCTGTAAAAAGCGGCCTGGGCAAATAAAGAGGATTTGAGTTTGTCGCACACCCCGATTTCCGGGTTCTGACTGATCTCAAACAATATATGCCCAAGCTCCCGGACCCGGTTAATAACCAGCTCATGGTACATTTCTTTTTTTCCGGGAAAATATTTATAAATGGTACCCAAAGGATATTGGGATGCCTTGCTGATCTTGGCCATGGTGGTGCTGTGAAACCCCCTGGCTGCAAATATCTCCAGGGCGCTTTCCAGAATTTCCCTTCTTTTTCTTGCATCATCCCGTTCTTTTCTGGTTAGCATCCCCGTGGCCTCTTAATAATTGTTTCATTTATAGAATATATATTCTATAAATAGAAGTTTTGTTTTTGTCAAGGAGATTTTACAGGCACCGGAATATCCAAAGCGCCCCATTCCTTTACCATTTAACGGATTCTATTTGCATCCCCTGACACTTTTTACTTGACACGCAAAAAACAGACGACTAAGAACAATAACATTGTTTTACCATGTTGTTTTTTTTTAACCTAACTCATTGGAGAGAAATTTTATGAAAACCCTGTTTAAACTCAGTGTAATTCCGGTTATCTTTTCTTTATGCCTAGTCTGTTCCGCATTTGCCGCGGGACCCATTGTAGGAAAATGGAAAACCATTGACGATGAAACCAATGAGGTGAAATCCATTGTGGAAATTTTTGAAAAAGACGGGATGTATTATGGTAAAATAGTGGAACTCTTCCTCAAGCCGGATGCCAACCAGAATCCCACCTGTGATAAATGCGATGCAGCTGATCCCAGAAAAGACCAGCCCACCCTGGGCATGGAAATTATCCAGGGAATGAAGCCCAATGGGGATGCCTATTCATGGGGAACCATTCTGGACCCCAAAAAGGGCAAGGAATATAAATGCAAACTCTGGAGAGAAGGCAATGAACTTAAGGTCCAGGGAAGCTTTTTGTTCATCTCCCGCACCCAGACCTGGCACCTGGTTGAATAAAAAAGCCTGACAACAGATCATAGGGATTCCAGGGTACAAAAACTATCGTAATAGGCGGCCTGGCCCCCCATATCCGATACCCCGGAATCTGTCAGAAAATTCACAGCACCGCTTTTATGCCAGTATCCCTGGTACATGAAAGCGGTGTTTTCATATACCGCCTCATCTATGCAAACCACGGCCTCAATGCGCGCTTTTTTGCCGCAAACCCATACCACCTCTTTCTGGTGAACCTTAAATTGTCTGGCAGTTGCTGGGTTTACATACACTGGAGGCCGGTTATCTACTTCCATAAACCTCTGGGAATGGAGGGTATCTTTGGCATGGCAGGTGAGCAGGCGCAGGGGATATTGCAAATTTCCCGCCAGGGGCGGGTCGAATTTCGCCAGGGCAGTTAACCCGTCTGCCAGAGCACGTTCACTATAAAGTTCAATTTTACCAGACGCGGTTAGAAACTGGTTATCCACCCAGGCAATATCATGGGCCTTGATTCTCATATAGTCGGATTCAAGCCCGGCAAGATCCGGTCCCTTTCCCAATTGGGTCAAAAGCGGGGCCGCACACTTACGTAAATAGCTGTCAGATGAATCAAATCCCAGATTATCAAGCCCCATTCTTTTGGACAATTCCAGAAAAAATTCAAACTCAGGCAGAAGGGTATCCTCCGGTTCAACGGCCTTCTGTGAAAAATTAAGCACATGGGAATACATGGATGAGGCAAAAAGATCCGTCTGCTCAAACACAGAAGCGGCCGGCAGAACAATATCCGCACAAGATGCCGTGTCTGTCATAAACTGATCAAAGACCACCTTGAACTCGATTTTTGAAAACTGCGCTATGGTGGTTGACAGATCCGGGCTCTGGACCAGGGGATTTGCGCCTGCCACAAAGACCGCCTTGATGGGCGGATCTGAGACCGTTTCCAGAAACGCCCCCAGCTTTGGCGCCAGGAAGGTTCGGGTCTGGCGGGCAAACATTTCACTTGTTCGTTCCGGAACGTTTAAAAACGGCGCCAGAGAGTCTGACGCATAATTCACCCCGGCTCCGGGTTTCCCGATATGGCCGGCAATGGCACCCAGGGCATCAATACACCGTATGGCATTTCCTCCGTTGGCGTACCGTTGCATCCCATAGCCGATAAAAATGGCAGAAGGTCGGGTGGTGGCATAGTCTAGTGCCAGCTGCCGGATGACACTGGCTTCAATTCCGGTAATCTTCTGGACCATTTCAGGAGGAAAACCTTTGACATAGGATTTAAAACGCTTGAACCCCAAAACATGATTTTCAACAAATCCCCGGTCCACCCGGTTTTCGCTAATCAGTACATTGGCCATGGCCAGTGCCAGGGCCCCGTCCGTGGAGGGTCTAATGGGGATATGCATGTCAAAGGCATCGGCTGTTGCCGTTCGAATCGGATCAATCACAATTACCCGGGTGCCCTGTTTCCGGGCCCGGACCAGCAAGGATTGCAGGTGGATACTTGTGTGGTGTGGATTTCTGCCCCACACCAGCACCAGTTTTGAATTCAGAACATCTTGGGGCAGATGACCCCGGGCTGCTCCGAAATCATAGGTTTGGGCGGCAATACCCGCTCCCCAGCAAAGGCTTCCCACAGGGTGGGTATCTCCGCCAAAACAATTAAAAAAGATACGCTGGATGCTGCTCTTCATCCCGCCGTACCCGCCGCTGGTATAATTCAACAGGGCCGTGTTTCCATGGCGCTCTTTGAGGGTTGTCAATTTTTCGGCCACCAGGTCAAACACCCGGTCGTAGGAAATGGGGACAAAGGCGCTGCCTTTTCGGATCAAAGGATGCCGCAAGCGTTTCGGGTGGACGGACCGGGCCAGAAGCTTTTTCCCCTTTCCGCAGACAACACCCTTGGTCAGCGGATGGGAGGGATCTGCCTGGAGGCGGACGACCCGATTGTTTTCAACACCCACCCGAAACCGGCACAGATCAAAACAATCCAGAGGGCAGGAAACATTTTTTTCTTTCATTAACACGTTTCCTTACCGGCTCATCCTCTTATAACATTGCGCAGGCGCAATACGGAACAATTTGCATTCTTCACTATTTTCTGGGCACAATCCTGGGAAAAGGCCTCGTTGATACTACGCCGATGGTTATGGTAGACCACAATCAGGTCTGCACCCCATTTGTCGGCCATTTTCAGAATCTCTTCATAATGCTTGCCCACCAATACCTTGTAGGTCACGGTGGTATTTTTACAATTTTCTCCGATAAATATTTCAAGGGCTTCTTTGAAACGGTTCTTGGCCTCTGTTTTCATCTCCTCTGTGAAAAAAGAGGCCACAATGGGCATGGAAAAGCCCGGCATCACACTGACAATGCGAACTTGGGCACCGCTGAAGGATGCAAGTTCTGCCGCACTGTTATACACAGCTTTTGAGGTATTCGGATAATCGATATCAACGGGAACCAGTATCTTGTGAAACATGGGAAACTCCTGTAATAGGTTTTAAATTGCACCAGAGTGTTTCATGCGCCGTTTCTGAAGAACAATGACCAGGGCCAGAAGGCCCAGGGCCGGAAAAAACATGAGCTGTTTGGAAGGCCTGTCCGAAGGAATTTTCACCCATTGAATCTCCTGGTCAAAATCAATGCCCATCTTTACCGCATTGCTGCCAAATACCACATTGTCCACCCAGATTTTCCCTTCTTCCTCCCGGACCTCAAACCCTGTGTCCTCCAGGCGTTTAACACCCGAGTCGCCCTTGCCGAGCCGCAGCATCAACGCTTTGGCATATTCTTCTCCATCCATGGTTTCCCCCTTGATGGTCAGGTAGAGCATGGAATCCGGGTCCATGGTTTCAACGATCTGGACGAGTTCTATTCCGGGTTTTTCCTCAAAGGGCGGATAAACCTTGTCCCAGAAATATCCCGGGCGGAACAGAATAAAGGTCACCAGCAACAGGGCAAGGGTTTCATAAAAGCGGCTCTTTGTCAGGAAAAAACCCTGGGTGGCGGCCGCAAAGACCAACATGGCAATCACGGCCGAAACCACAACCGTGACCAGGTGAAACCAGGTACCAATCCCGATCATCAAAAGCTCTGTATTAAAAATAAACATAAACGGCAGTATGGCGGTTCGAATATCGTAGGTAAATCCCTGGATACCGGTCCGAATGGGATCTCCTCCGGATATGCCGGCAGCAGCGAATGCGGCCAGCCCCACAGGCGGGGTGTCATCGGCCAGAATCCCGAAATAGAACACAAACAAATGCACGGCAATCAAAGGGACAATAAGTCCGTTCTGGGCGCCCAGGTCCACTATTACCGGTGCCATGAGAGTGGAGACCACAATATAGTTGGCCGTTGTGGGAAGCCCCATGCCGAGAATCAGGGAGATGACGGCGGTGAAAAGCAGGATGAGCATGAGGTTGCCGCCGGAAATAAATTCCACAAATTCGGTCATGACAAGGCCGATACCCGTCAGGGTAACCGTCCCGACCACTATCCCTGCGGCCGCCGTGGCAACACCGATGCCGATCATATTCCGGGCCCCTGAAACCAGACCGGTAACAAACTCATCAAATCCGCGTTTAAAAGAAAATTGTTCTTCACCCGTGGCCCTCCGGATGAACCCCTTTAAGGGCCGCTGGGTCAGGACAATGACAATGAGCAGCATTGTGGCCCAATAGGCGGACAGGGATGGAGAGAGGCGTTCAATGGTCAGACACCACATGAGCACCACAATGGGGAGCAGAAAATAAAAGCCTGCCTGGGCTGTGGAGCCCAGATCCGGCAATTCGTCAATGTCATGGGAAGTCGGAAGTTCCGGAACTCTACAGGCAACCCAGAGCAGAACAAAATAGGCAATTGTCAACAGCAGGCATACCACATAAATGGTGGCCGCTCCTGCGACAACTTTTATCCAGCCAAGGCCGTAATAGGTGACACCGCCAATGATGATGATCGATAAAACGGTCATCACAAAGGAAAACAATTTCTGGGCAAAGGTTTTAACTACTTTTCTTTCCATACCCTTAAGCCCCATTTTACATGCCTCAAGGTGCACAATATAGACCAGGGCAATATAGGAGATAATGGCCGGCAGAAAGGCATGCTTGATGACCTCCACATAGGAGATACCCACATATTCCACCATGAGAAAGGCAGCAGCCCCCATGACCGGGGGGGTCAGCTGACCGTTTGTGGAAGCGGCAACCTCAACGGCGCCAGCTTTTTCAGCCGAAAACCCCACCTTTTTCATCAAGGGAATGGTAAAGGTTCCCGTGGTGACCACATTGGCAATGGAGGACCCTGACACAAGCCCTGTCAGACCCGAAGAGACAACCGCAGCCTTGGCAGGCCCTCCCCGCATATGGCCCAGACCTGCAAATGCGGTCCTGATAAAATAATTACCCGCCCCGGCAGATTCCAGCAAGGATCCAAACAGGACAAACATAAAGACCATGCCCGTTGAAACCCCCAGGGCCACGCCGTAAACCCCTTCCGTCGACAGCCAGTAATGGGACATGCCCTTGACAAGGCTGGCCCCCTTGTGGGCGATGACATCGGGCATATAGGGCCCGCCAAAGGTATAAATAATAAACACACAGGCCACCACCATAAGGGGAGGGCCAAGCGCCCTTCTCGTGGCTTCCAATAACAAGACAAGCCCCACCACCGATACCACAAGATCCAGAGTCGCGGGATCTCCGGGTCGGTCGGAAAGCTGGACATAGAAGATAAACAGATAGGCTGCGCAAAAGGCGGCCACCAAAGCGAGAAACCAGTCCTGGAGGGGAATATAATCCCGGGGCGAGGATTTAAATGTGGGATAGGCCGTGTAGGCCAAAAACATGGCAAAGGCCAGGTGAATGGACCTGGCTTCAGTGTCGTTGAGCACAAAAAAATTGAATAAAAACGGCAGGGGGGATGCATACCATAATTGGAACAGGGTCCAGGCCAGAGGGACAAAGAAAAGAACTCGTTTGGGAATCGTGCCCACGGGGTTCCGTGCCCCGGTATCCGCCTCTGCAATCATCTCCTGCAGATCCTCCTGGGATGCTGCCGCTGGTTTTCCTTGGGTCATTCTTTCAATTCCTCCGTGGGGATAAGGGTATTTCTTATGTGCCTGTTGCAAAACAAATACAAAAAAACAATAAAAGTGTGCGGCCCAAAAAAACCGCACACTTTAAAGTTGCTTATACCGGGCAAAGCTTACATGAGGCCTGCTTCCTTATAATATTTAACTGCACCGTCATGGAGGGGAGCGGAAAGACCGTCTTTGATCATTTCCTCTTTTTTCAGGTTTTCAAATGCAGGGTGCAATTGCTTAAACTGGTCAAAATCCTCAAACACCGCTTTCACCACATTGTAAATCACGTCGTTGGAAACCTTGGCAGAGGTAACAAAGGTGGCACCCACACCAAATGTCTTGGTGTCGGTATCTGTACCCCGGTACATGCCGCCGGGGATAATTGCCTTTCTATAATACGCATTGTCTGCAACCAGTTTGTCAATCACAGGACCGTCCACGGTAACCATTACAGAATCACAGGAAGTGGCGGCTTCCTGGATGGATCCCGACGGATGGCCAACCGTAAAAACAATGGCGTCAATTTTATTGTCACACAGGGCCGATGACTGTTCGGCAGACTTGAGCTCCGAGGCCAGTTTAAAATCATCCTTTGTCCAGCCGACAGCTGCCATAACAATCTCCATGGTATCGCGCTGTCCGGAACCCGGGTTACCGATATTGACCCGTTTGCCTTTAAGATCCATGAAATTTTTAATGCCCGAGTCTGCCCGGGCCACAACCGTAAACGGTTCGGGATGAACTGAAAAGACAGATCTTAAATCTTTATCCGGTCCCTTCTCTTCAAATTTGCCCGTGCCGTGATAGGCATAATACTGGGTGTCTGACTGGGCAACCCCCATGTCAAGCTCACCGGCTGCGATGGCATTCAGATTATAGACGGATCCGCCCGTACTTTCCACGGAACACCGGATACCATGCTCTTTTCTGCCTTTGTTCACCAGACGGGCAATGGCACCGCCGGTCGGATAGTAAACACCGGTTACACCGCCGGTGCCGATGGTGACAAAATTCTGATCCGATGCCTGTGCAGGCGCCGCACCCAGAAAAAGGACCATTCCAAAAACCGCTGCAATACCCAGAACCAATAATTTTTTCATTCTAAAACCTCCGCTAAATTATAATGTTTAAGCTGCCGAAACCCCGGCAAACCGGATGAACGTTGAACGTAACCTTGTATTCTTCTGCCCCGACACTTGCGACTGACACTCAAATCCCTTGTGAATTAAGAGATTGCAGCCCTTTGATCCTTTTCTCAAACACGTGAGAAGTTCATCAAGGGCATCTGGTCATATTTGGGGTGGAATCCATATAAAACCTACCGTTTTCGTTGGTTCTTGTAAACCTCTTTTTTTCAACCTTTTTTTCAACAATGATACGACTGCCCCGGTTGCTTTGTTCTTGACATAATATTTTTTTTAACATATTTGCACAAAACTTATGGGTGGACAACCGCGTATTTTTAGACTATCCATGAAATTATAAGTGCTGGAACCTGGATATTTAGACCCGGGGATTATTGTTTAACCGACAACAGGACAGGATCTGAAAAATGTCATCCATACATTTTTCCAATTTCCAAATGGATGAAGGAACCGATTATTTCCTTTACATAGGGGAATTGAAAAACTACGGGCTGAACCATTTTCTTACCGAAGCCCTTGCCCGCTATTACAATCGCAAATTTGAGTTTATCGCCATTGTTCCGGATGTTTTGGAACAATACAATTATGACAATCTTATCGTCATCAACCCCCTGGTTGAATCCTCGGGCGGGGAATGCCTTGAAAAAATGACCTGCCGGATCAATGCAAATGATTTTATGGCAGCCGTATCCAAAAGCCGGCAGATCCGGTCTCTGATCCAGCAGATTTTAAGACGCCAGCCCAATCTGTATCTGTACATGTACGAGAGCCTTTCTGAAATGACCTTGGATGAGATCCCAGGCGTCTCCATCCTGGGTCCGGACAAACATGTGGCCCAAAAAACCAATAGCAAAACATTTCAGCTCACCCAATTGGCTGATATTGTTCCCACGGTGGAGTTTCAAATCTGTAACGGATACCATGACCTGATCCGGACCACGGACAGTCTCTGGCAAGAATGGCCGGACGGTATTTTTGTTTCCAAAGAATACTCTGCCGCCGGTATCAACTCCACGGTTGCTTTGTGCAAAGAAGATATCGAAAATAAATTTTTGGATCAGGATGTCCCCTATCTTATTTCCCGGTTTTTGCCCCACTCTCTGGATCCCACGGTTCTTGCAGTGGTGGCAAATGAAGACGAAATCTTCATTGCCGGCGTGGCAGACCAGCGCATTGAAAACGGCAACCGGTTTACCGGATCCACCTTTCCGACCACTGCTTCTCCGGACCAGATACGATTGCTCAAGGCCTATACAAAAAAAGTGGGTGCATGGCTTGCCAGACAGGGCTACCAGGGAATTTTCGGTTGCGACTATATTATAACCCACGACGATGAGATCCGGTTCCTGGAAATAAATGCCAGAAAACAGGGCACCACCCTGGAGTTCTGCTGCACCCTTGAACAGGAAATTCCCTTAAATGCCCCCAACCTGCCGGAGCTCGAATTCTATGCTGTGACCGAAGGGGGGTTCCCCGCCAATACCCGGGAAATTGTGTCCCATTCCAAAGCCCTCCACTGGGGAACCTTTAACTATAAAATCCACGAGCCCGTAACCACCCAGAGCTATATCCCCCAGGAGGTCGAAGAACGGACCGCCTTCAAGAAAGTGGCAGATAAAAAGCTGAAAAAAGATTTTTTGATCCTTGAACACATCGGCAGCGATTTTGTGATTGCCCAGGGGTCCTTTATCGGCAGGATTGTGGCATTGGGCCATGACCATGAAAGTGTTGCCCAGGGGATCCGCCAGGGGTGCAAGACCATTGAACTAACCTTTACCAAACATATCCCAACGGAGACCGTCAATGCCGGATAGTAACAGCACAGCCCAGAATACGCATCAAGATACGACAGCCGAAAAAAGCCTGGATGGTTTTACCAGGGATTTTTTTGATACCCTTTTTACGGGCGACCAGACCTGTGAAGACCCGGATCTCAAGTACCAGATCCATGGGCTCAAACAAGCTGCCGAAGATAAAAACCTGACCTTCCCCATCATCGCTCTTTTCTCAAAACTCAAAGCCATCCGGGAAAAAAATGCCCTTTCGCCCGGGGCCTTCGGGCTTTCGCGCCAGGATCTTGCAGCCCTGGCTGTTAAACATGAAACCATTGATGAGCACAAGGTTTCGGTGGGCGGACGGGTCTGCCGGGCCCTTCCCATTGTGGCAGAAGCCATCGACCGGGTGGATGACTACCTTGGTGTCAAAACACAACAGGCTCCCAGCGGATTTGAACTCTGGGACACCATCCGCGAGAACCAGGAAAGAATAAAATCTTATCTGAAAATGACCCATGACGACTGGAACTCCTATTCCGGTCAGATCAGCCATTGTATTGATACCATTGAAGACCTGTCCAAAATAATCGATTTGCCCGAACGGGTAATCCGGGAAGTCACCCATGTGACCCAAAATTACCGAATGCGCCTGACCCCTTATTATGCCAGCCTTATCCAGACAACCATTGCCAATGATCCCATATTGCTGCAATCGGTTCCCACCGGTGAAATGGTGGACAACAAGGGGGTTGAAATACCGCCTGTGGCAGCAGACCACTCCCCTGCCCGGCTCATTGATCAGTTTTACCCCAGGGTGGTCACCATCAAGGCCACCAACATGTGTGCCATGTACTGCACCCATTGCTTGAGACTTGCCCATATCGGTAAACGAGACAGGATCTATACGGAGCAAGCCTATGAAGAAGCCCTTGATTATATCCGCAGCAACCATCGTATCCGGGACATTTTGATCACAGGCGGAGATTCTTTTGTCCTGCCCAATAAAATTCTTGAAAAAATCCTGACGGCCCTGGACGAAATAGACCACGTAAAAATGAAGCGCCTGGGCACACGGATACCGGTAACCGCCCCCCAGAGAGTGGACAATGAGTTGCTGGATATCCTGGCCCAAAGCAATGACAGAAAACCCATCCGGGTGGTCACCCAGATCAACACCGCCCAGGAGATGACCCCGGTTTCCGGGGACGCCTTTAAACGCATTTCCAAAAATGTCTTTGCCGTCCTGAACCAGGCCGTACTCTTAAAGGGCATAAATGATACCCGGGTCAAGATGTGGAAATTGTGCGAAACCATCCAGGAAAACTATGTGCGACCCTATTATCTGTTTAATTGTTCCTATCGGAATCCCCAGTTCACCCACTTCAGGGTGCCCATTGAAAAAGGAAGGGATATCATAGAAAGCATGTACGGCAATATATCTGGAGATGCAATCCCCCGGTACATTGCCACGGCAGGCGGAAAAATCCCCCTCCACCGAAGCAATGTGGAAGGCCTTGTCAATGGCGATATCCTGCTCAAAAAACCCTGGAACGGGGAAGAGGTTCGGTATCCGGATGCAGATCCCGCCATCTATGCCAATGGGGCATTTGCCTTTATGAAGCCTTAGGATGGGCAAATGATTCCCCACATTACCGCTTATATGGACCATCACCGGCAGGAGATGCTTGCCCTTCTGGAGACACTGGTCTGTATCCAGAGCGGATCTTGGAACAAGGCAGGCCTTGACCGGGTCGGCAGGACAATCGCCCTGGAAATGGAAGGTATGGGGTTTTCCTGCCAGTTCCAGGACCAGACCGAATACGGCAACCATCTGGTGGCCAGAAGCCCTGGCAATTACCAGGGCACAAAAAAAGACCCGGGCAAAAAACAGATCCTGATCACAGGTCACATGGACACGGTATTTCCCTTTGATACGGCCTTTAATTATTACAAAGAAGACGAAACCCGGTGTTTCGGACCGGGAGTGGCAGACATGAAGGGCGGTCTTGTGGTGGGTATCTTTGCCTTAAAAGCCCTGTGGCAAACTCATACGATGCCCGAAACTCCCATAACCTTTATTTTTAATTCAGACGAGGAAATCGGCTCCCCCTCCTCCCGGGATCTGATCCAAAAGGAAGCCAGAGCCAGTCGTTTTGCATACGTATTAGAGGCCGGAGGCCTTTCAGGTCAGATTGTTGCAGGTCGCAAGGGAAATCTGTCCATCCGCCTTGCAGTGGAAGGCCAGGCAGGCCATGCAGCCTTTGCAGAAAAGCACAAGGCCAGCGCCATCCTGGAACTTGCCCACAAGATCATTGCCATTGAACGCTTAAATGATCCCGACAACGGAATCACCGCCAATGTGGGCACCATAGAGGGGGGACTTGGCCCCAATACCATTGCCCAGCATGCAAACGCCGCCATTGATATGCGATATGTCGCTGCCGGCGATGAAACCCGTCTAACGGCAAAAATACAAGAAATCGCAGCCTTGCAGACCATTCCCGGAACCCGTTGCCGCATGACCCTTCGCAGCAGCCGGCCGGCCATGCCCCAAACCTCGGCCAACATGGACCTGTTCAGACGGATAAAAGTTTTTGCAGATGGGTTGGGGATTCCTGTGGTGCCGGAACTCAGACAAGGGGTGTCCGATGCCAATGTCATTGCCCAAACAGGTATCCCCGTGATTGACGGCCTGGGCCCCATTGGCGCAAAAGACCACAGTGAGGATGAGTACATTGAAAAGAAAAGCCTTTGGGAAAGGGCCGTTCTCTTTGCCAATATACTGGCCGGCATCGACTAAACAAATACTGGATTAATAAACAACCCGGGTGGTTTTTGCATCGAACAAATGCAATTCAGAAAGATTCAGGCCCAGTGTTATCTCCTGATTCGGCCTTAACAGCTGACGTCCTTCACCCCTGGACATCATCTTTACACCCAGAATATCCACGTGAAGATGGGTTTCATTTCCCAATGGTTCAACGACCATGACCTTTCCGGGAAATCTCCATTCCAGGGGAAGCTGGGTATGGGGCGTGACCGGTACGATCTCTTCAGCACGAAGCCCCAATACAACCTTTTGATCATGGACCAGCGCCGTTTCTTCCTTGTCCGGAACAGGAATCTTAAGCCCTGTTTCAAATTGAACAAAAATTTTGTCCTTATCTTTACTGATTTTACCGTCAACAAGGTTCATGGGCGGAGTGCCGATGAACCCTGCAACAAAAACATTTGCAGGATGTGCGAACAATTCAAGGGGAGTGCCGACCTGCTCAATGTATCCGTTTTTGAGCACCACAATCCGGTCGGCCAGGGTCATGGCTTCCACCTGGTCATGGGTCACATACACCATGGTGGAATCAAGCCGCTGGTGCATTAATTTTATTTCGGCTCTCATCTGAATACGAAGCTTGGCATCCAGGTTTGACAAGGGTTCATCAAACAAAAAAATAGAGGGCTTCCTGACCATGGCCCGCCCCATGGCCACCCGCTGGCGCTGTCCTCCGGAAAGTTCATGGGGTTTTCTCAACAGCAGGTCTTCAAGCCCCAGAACCGTTGCCACTTCTTCTACCCGCTGTTTTATCTCCTGTTTGGGCCTCTTGCTCAGTTTTAGCCCAAAGGACATATTGTCAAATACATTCATATGGGGATAAAGGGCATAATTCTGAAACACCATGGCCAGGCCCCGGTCCTTGGGTGCGATATCATTGACAACAACATCATCAATTGAAATGGTGCCGCCGCTGATTTCCTCAAGTCCTGCTATCATCCGAAGAACTGTGGATTTACCACACCCGGAAGGGCCCACCAGAACAATGAACTCTTTGTCTTTTATATCCAGGTTAATCCCGTGAACCACCTGGGTTTTTCCATATTTTTTAACAATATTTTCCAATTTAAGCTCTGCCATGTGATCATCCCAACTTTGTATATTTTTTAAAAAAAATTTTATGCCTATCAAACACCAAAATAGTACAATATGCAAATCTTTTTAAAAAATCAGTTTAACCTTGACTCCCCGGCAATATCCGAATAAATTTGTAGGAATGTACCAGGAAAACTTAAAATTTGGCTGTCCAACAAACCCGTCTAACCGTCTTCATAGATAAGGAGAAAGATTAAATGAAAGTATTAAAATCCATTCTATTTTTAATCATTGCCCTGGGTCTTGCCCTGCCGGCATCGGCCTTTGCCGCACCGCTTACCATTGACTTCTGGCATGCCATGAGAGGCCCCAGAGGAGATGTGGTCGAAAAAATGATCACAGACTTTAATGCGTCCCAGTCATTGTACAAGGTCGTCGGCACCAACAAGGGGAACTATGATGAGGTAATGAACGCCGGTGTTGCCGCTTTCAGGGCAAAAAAGCAACCCCATGTTCTCCAGGTGTTTGAAGTGGGAACCCAGACCATGATGCTGTCCGGCGCCATCTACCCGGTTTATAAACTGATGGAGGACGCCGGAATGAATGTGGACTGGTCCAGATATCTCCAGGCGGTTCTCTCCTATTATATGAACGCCGACGGAAATCTCATGTCCATGCCCTTTAATTCGTCCACACCTGTCATGTATTACAATACAGATATGTTCGAAAAAGCAGGCATCGCCCCTTTGTCCAAAACTGTCCCCGTGACCTGGGATGAATTGGGTGAGATCACCAAAAAAATTGTAGATGCCAAGATTGCGCCAGCCGGCATGGTGACCGCATGGCAGTCCTGGACCCAGGTTGAAAATTACAGCGCCATTCACAACATTGCCTTTGCCAGCAAGGCCAACGGGTACGAAGGATTAGACTGTGAGCTTAAGATTAACAACCCCCAGGTGGTAAAGCATATCACCCGGCTTAAATCATGGGCAGATGACAACCGGTTCATGTACGGCGGCCAGAAATACCAGGGGCCCCAGGCTGAATTTATGGCGCAAAATGCGGCCATTTATATGGACTCTGTCAGCGGAATCGCAAAATTGCAAAAAACGGTCAAGGATTTTAAATGGGACCTGGCACCCCTTCCGATTGAAGCCGGCACAGAAAAACCCCAGAACAGTATTATCGGCGGGGCATCCCTATGGGTACTCAATGGTCACACAAAAGAAGAGTATAAGGGTGTGGCTGCTTTTTTAAAATTTCTGGCATCCAATGACATGCAGGAATACTGGCACGAACAAACCGGGTATTTCCCCATTACCATTGATGCCTATGAAAGTTTGAAAGCCAAAGGCTATTTTAATGCCAATCCCTTTCAAGCCGTGGGGATTGATCAGATCAACCGGGCAGTTCCCACCAGAATATCAAGGGGCCTGCGACTGGGGTATTTTGTTCAGATCAGAAATATCATCAATGAAGAACTGGAGCAGGTCTGGAACGGGACCAAATCTCCCCAGAAAGCCCTGGATGATGCTGCCGCAAGAAGTAACGACCAGTTGAGAACCTTTGAAAAAACCTATAAATAAATAGATCCCAAAGGAGCCGGATCAATGGATACTTTATCCGGCTCCTTTTTTGTCCCATAACAAAGAGAACTTTATGATAAAGCGTTCCTTTTTCAAATCCAAATACCTGCCCTATCTGCTGATTTTTCCACAGATGCTGGTAACCCTGACCTTTTTCTACTGGCCGGCCATCCAGGGCATCCTTCAGTCTTTTCTTTTAAGTGATCCCTTTGGGCAGCGATCCACCTTTGTGTGGTTCTACAATTATATTGAATTGTTTACAGATCCCCTTTACCTGGAATCGATTTTCATCACCTTTACCTTCAGTATTGCAGTTGCCGCTGTCTCCATCTCCCTGGGGCTTTTTATTGCCGCCATGGCCAACCGGGCGTTGAAAGCCACCGCATTGGTCCGAACCCTGCTGATCTGGCCCTATGCAGTGGCCCCGGCCATCTCGGGCATCATGTGGCTTTTTTTGCTCCATCCCTCCTATGGGATTATTGCCCTGGCCATTAAAAATGTTATGGGAATCGACTGGAACCCGGTTCTCTACGGAAAAGATGCCATGGCGATGATCGTCATGGCCAGTGCCTGGAAGCAGGTCAGCTATAATTTTGTGTTTTTCATGGCCGGAATGCAGGCAATTCCCAAATCTTTGATTGAGGCTGCCGCCATTGACGGTGCAAGCCCCCTTAAAAGATTCTGGTTCATTTCATTTCCTCTGTTGTCTCCGACATTCTTCTTTCTATCGGTGATGAACATTATTTATTCTTTTTTTGAAACATTCGGCATTATTCATACCGTGACCCAGGGAGGGCCCGGCGGTTCCACCAATATCCTGGTTTACAAGGTATACCAGGACGGATTTGTGGGCTTAAATCTTGGGTCATCGGCAGCCCAGTCAGTGGTTCTCATGTCCCTGATCATTGTGATCACCTTTCTCCAGTTCAGGTTTGTTGAAAAGAAGGTACAATATGGTGGATAAATATCATGGTTGAAAAAACCCCGTTACTCGATTTTTTTACCTATGCATTTTTAATGCTGGGAATACTGATTGTTGGATTTCCCATCATTTACAGCCTGATTGCAGCCACCCAGACCTTGGAAGATGTTTCAAAAATCCCCATGCCCTTTATCCCGGGCAACCAGTTTTTTGTCAATATGAAAGAGGCCTGGACACGGGGAGACCTGGGAACCCAGATTCTCAATTCCTTTATCATGGCTTCGGGTATTACCGTGGGCAAAATCGGCGTATCCATGATCGGTGCTTTTTCCATTGTATATTTTGACTATCGATTCAGAAAAATCGCCTTTGCATCGGTTTTCTGTACATTGATGCTCCCGGTGGAAGTCAGGATCCTGCCCACCTATGAAATGGCGGCCAATATCCTAAGCCCCCTCCAGGCCATATGGAATGTTCTGCACCTGGACGGTCTTTGGTCATGGGTCAGCGGCCATGATATTGTCGTCAATTTAAACTGGAGCCTGCTGGACAGCTATACCGGGCTGATTCTGCCCCTTATTGCATCGGCAACCTGCACCTTTTTGTTCCGGCAGTTTTTTTTAACCGTTCCCGAAGAACTGTGTGAGGCGGCAAAACTAGACGGGGCCTCGCCCATGATGTTTTTCAGAAAAATCCTGTTCCCCTTGTCCAAGACCAATATTGCCGCCCTTGTGGTCATTGAATTTGTATACGGGTACAATCAATACCTTTGGCCCCTGCTGATCACAACCAATCCTAAAATGACCACAGCCGTCATTGGTCTTCAGAACCTGATCCCCCAGGCAGATGATCTTCCCGAGTGGAATGTCGCCCTTTGCGGGACCCTCCTGGTATTGCTCCCTCCCGTTCTGGTCGTATTGTTCATGCAACGATGGTTTGTAAAAGGATTGATTGAAAAAGAAAAATAGCATGAAACCCATTGCAGAATTTCCAGAGAAAAAACGGACAGCCGTCACCTATCTTTTGACAGATATTGATGACACCCTCACCTGTGACGGCAGAATCCCTTCCTGCGCATTCTGTGCCTTGGAAAACCTGTATAATGCGGGGATAAAAGTTGTTCCCATCACAGGCAGACCCGGGGGGTGGTGCGATCATATTGCCAGGATGTGGCCCGTCCACGGTGTTGTCGGTGAAAACGGGGCCTTTTATTTTGTGTATGATACCCATCAAAAAAAAATGATCCGCCGGTATGTTAAGACAGATCGGGAACGGGAACAGGACAAGCACAAACTTGCCATTGTAAAACAAAAAATTCTGTCCACAATTTCCGGGTGTGTGGTGTCGGCAGATCAGGCTTACAGGGAAGCAGACCTTGCCATTGATTTTGCCGAAGATGTCCCCCTTCTTCCCCAATCGGATATTCAAAAAATTGTGGATATCTTTGAAGCAAACACTGCAACGGCAAAGATCAGCTCCATCCACGTAAACGGGTGGTTTGGCGCCTATGACAAACTGACCACAACCCGCATACTCTTTCGGGAAATATTTAAAACAGACCTGGATGCCGTCAGAGAAAATGTTATTTTTGTGGGAGATTCCCTAAATGACGAGCCCATGTTTGAATATTTCCCAAATGCTGTGGGTGTTGCCAACGTGCTTGATTTTTGCGACAGGCTTAGATTCAAGCCTGCCTGGATCACAAAGGGAAAAGGAGGGTTTGGGTTTGCGGAACTGGTCAAGCGCCTTGTTCCATCGCCCACTGCCCCTCCCAGTCCCTAATCGCTTTTCAAAACAGACAAAAAAGCAGACTGGGGAATCTCAACAGATCCCACCATTTTCATGCGTTTTTTCCCCTTTTTCTGTTTTTCCAATAGTTTCCGCTTTCTGGAAATATCCCCACCATAACACTTGGCAGTTACATCTTTTCTAAAGGCGGAAATGGTTTCCCGGGCAACGATTTTGCCGCCAATGGCCGCCTGGATGGGAATTTTAAACTGCTGTCTCGGGATCTCTTCCCTTAATTTTTTACAGGCGGTCCTGCCACGGGCTTCGGCCTTGTCCCGGTGGATGAGCTGGGACAGGGCATCCACCCGTTCTGAATTGATGAGAAAATCCAGTTTAACCAAATCGGTATCCTGGTATCCGGCAATCTGATAATCAAAGGACCCATAACCCTGGGTCACACTTTTTAGCCGGTCATAAAATTCATACACCACTTCGGCCAGGGGCAGTTCAAATTTCATTTCCATGCGGTTGGAGGTCAGGTATTGGTAATTTTTACTGACCCCCCGAAACTCATGGCAGACCTGCATCACATTGCCCATGTATTTGTCCGGAACAATGATGGAGGCATTGATAAAGGGTTCCCGGGTCCGGCTGATTTCCATGGGATCCGGATAGGCGGTCGGGTTGTCAATAATTTTAACCTCCCCGCTGGTGTAGGTGACCTCATATTGAACCGATGGGGAGGTGAGAATCAGGGAAATGTCATATTCCCGTTCCAGCCGTTCCTGGACAACTTCCAGATGCAAAAGTCCCAGGAATCCGCATCTATAGCCAAACCCCAGGGCCGCTGAACTGTCTTTTTCATACACCAGGGAGGCATCATTGAGCTTGAGCTTTTCCAGGGCATCGGTGAGTTCTTCATAATCGTCCGATGCCACGGGATACATGGAGGAAAAGACCACGGAAGTCGGTTCCCTGAACCCGCCCAAGGCCTTGTTACAGGGCCGGTCCGGCATGGTCACTGTGTCTCCTGTTTTTACATCGCTGATGTTTTTGATGCCGGCGATAAAATACCCCACCTGCCCTGCTATGAGCTGGTCCTGGGGGTTTCTTTTGATTTGAAACAATCCGACTTCTTCCACCTTGTACTGGGAATTATTGGACATGAACCGGATTTTGTCCCCTTTTTTTATGGATCCGTCAAATATCCGAAAATGAACAATGGTTCCCCTGAAAGAATCGTAATGGGAATCAAAAATCAGGGCTTTGAAATTTCCTGTATTTTCCGAAACAGGACAGGGGATTCCCTGTACAACGGCCTGGAAAATCTTGTCAACACCGATGCCGGTCTTGGCAGACACCAGGAGGGCATCTGCAGGATCCAGACCCAGGTCTTCTTCGATCTGATCCCGGGCCCAGTCAATGGCAGCCGAAGGCAGATCAATCTTGTTGATGATGGGGATAATCTTAAGGTTATGTTCCATGGCAAGGTATAAATTGGCAAGGGTCTGGGCTTCAACCCCCTGGGTGGCATCCACAATGATCAGAGCGCCTTCACAGGCGGCAAGGGCCCTGGAAACCTCGTAGGAAAAATCCACATGGCCGGGCGTGTCAATGAGATTTAACAGATATTGAGTACCGTCCGGGGCGGTATAGGGAAGGGAGACGGTCTGGGACTTGATGGTAATCCCCCGTTCCCGTTCAATGTCCATGGAATCTAAAATCTGCTCTTTCATATCTCTGTCAGATATGATTCCGGACAATTGGATCAGGCGGTCTGACAGGGTGGACTTGCCATGGTCAATGTGGGCAATGATACTAAAATTTCTAATATTGTTTTTATCTAACTTCAATTGGGCTCCGCACTTAAGAGTTGACAAATATCATCTATCTAGCTTAATTCTGTTTATATACATTTACCAAGTACGCTCAAAAGTGTCAAGATAAGCTCGGGTATAATCATTTCCAGGAGAAAAACCATGACGTATTCTATTCTGATTGTGGACGACGATGTTGCCATCAAGGAATCGGTGGAAGAATATCTCAAAATTCTCTCCTATAATGTTAAAAGCGCCCTCAATGCCAAAGAGGCATTGACCATTTTAAAAAATTTTGATGCAGATATGGTGCTCACGGACATCATGATGCAGGGCATGGACGGGCTTGAGCTGACCAAAAAAATCAAGTCAAAATTTGATATTGATGTCATGGTGATGACCGGTTACTCTGCCGACTATTCCTATGAAGAAGCGGTTAAAGCCGGGGCCAGTGATTTTATTTTCAAACCCTTTCGGTTTGAAGAGCTGGACCTGAGAATCAAGCGGGTGTTGCGGGAATCTGAATTCAAAAAAGAACGGGCACTTTTGCTCACGGAAATGAAACAGCTCGCCATTACCGATGCCCTGACCGGGCTGTATAACTCCCGGCAGTTTTTCCATCAGATAAAACAGGAAATAGAGCGTTATAACCGTTATTCCAGAGCATTGTCCCTGCTGATTCTGGACATTGATTTTTTCAAACGCTACAATGACACCTGGGGCCACCTTGAAGGAGATGAGGTTTTAATGCGTATCGGACGCGTTATCAGCGAATGCATGCGTTCCATGGACACCGCCTATCGGTATGGCGGGGAAGAATTTGCCATCCTCCTGCCTGAAAGCGATATTAAAATGGCCTGCGTGGTCGGCGCCAGGATAAAAGACAAGATTGCAGCTGAAATTTTTGTTCCCGAAAAGGGAAAAGAGGTATCTGTCACCGTAAGCCTCGGGGCCAGCGAACTAGTGGACGGAGAAGATTTCACTGCCTTTATCCGACGCGCGGACAAGGCCCTGTACAAATCCAAGGAAACCGGACGGAATAAACTGACCGCTTCCTGATTTTTTTTACCTTACCCAAAATTTACAATCAATCAATTCAGAGGCGATTAATCCGCATGCTCAGATCAACAGATCTGGCCTGGTGGGTCAAGGCTCCGCAGGAAATCACATCCACCCCTGTGGCTGCAATGGCATTCAGGGTAGAAAGACTGACATTTCCAGAGGCTTCCACAATTGCCCTCCCCCTTATATAGGCCACGGCTTCGGCCATGGCCTTGGTATCCATATTGTCCAGCATGATTACCTCAACATTGGCGTCAACAGCCTGCCTGACTTCATCCATGCAGGAGACCTCCACCTCGATTTTCATCAAGTGGGAGGTCCGTGCCCGAACCGCACGAACCGCCGCTGCAATGGAGCCTGCAACGGCAATATGGTTGTCCTTGATTAAAATGCCGTCAAAGAGCGACATGCGGTGGTTGTGCCCCCCCCCTGCCCTGACGGCATCTTTTTCAAGAATCCGAAAACCCGGTGTGGTTTTTCTCGTGTCCGTGAGGCGAACCTTTGGGTTGTCAAGGGTTTCAACAAAGGTTCGGGTCAAAGTGGCAATCCCCGAGAGCCGCTGCAAAAAATTCAAAGCAACCCGTTCCCCCTTGAGCAGGCACAACAGGTCCCCTTCTGCCTCAAAAAGGATCTGGCCGTCTTCGATTACATCCCCGTCTTTAAAGGCAGAGGTGCAGGCAATGGCCGGATCCAGCAGGTGAAACACCTTTTTGGCCACAGTGATTCCCCCAAGAACCAAAGATTCCTTGGCAATGATCACCCCGCGTCCCTTGCAGGGGGCCGGCAAAATACTCTCGGTTGTGATATCTCCAAGACCGGAATCTTCAAACAAGGCCAACCGGATGATCTGTTCCGTCATGTCCATGATGCTCACTTCATCTTTTTTATGCGTGTCAGGTTGGCCGCAAGTTTTTCATTTTTTTCTTCAAGTTCGGCGTGCTGGATCTTTACCTTTGCAACGACCTCATCGGGCGCTTTCTCAAGAAAACTCTCATTGTTCAGGCGTTTCTGGACCCCCAGTAATTCCTTGGTATTTTTTTCCAGATCTTTTTCAAGGCGTGCAATTTCCTTTTCAAAATCAATCACCCCTTCCAGGGAAACAAAACAGGTTGTATTGCCGGTCACGGATGTGGCACAGGAAGAAGGAATGCTTGCAGCATCGCTAAAGTAAAAACTTTCCAGGCAGGCCAGATTGACAATCACAGATTTATTTTCCGCAATAATAATTTTTTCCCGTTCATCTTCCGTATTTGCCAGCACCTTGATCCGCATGGACAGCTGGATATTCATTTCGCTTCTGATATTTCTGATATCCGAGATAAGTCCGAACACAAAACTCATCTCCCGTTCAATGGTCTCGTTCCGGTTCTGATCATAAACAGCCTGGTCATAGGGGAAAGAGGCCTTCATGACAGATCCGGTTGTGGCCGGTAAAATATCGTAAATTTCCTCGGTCACAAAGGGCATAAACGGATGGAGCATGACCAGGATATCTTCCAAAACCTTTGACAATACAGCCCTGGCGGTATCCCGCCGGGCAACACCCTCTTTTTCATACAGGGCCGGTTTGACCATTTCAAGGAACCAGTCGCAGAATTCATGCCACACAAACTGGTAGACAGCCGATGCCGCCTCATTGAATTTATAGGTTTCAATGCCCTGTTTTACGGCAAGGGCCGTGGCCGCAGACCGGGAGAGTATCCATCGTTCCGGCAGGGAGAGCTTTTCTATATCAATGGCGGTATCTTTTTCAGTAATATGCATGAGGGCAAACCGTGAGGCGTTCCACAGCTTGTTCACAAAATGCCGGTATCCTTCCACCCTGTCTTCGGACATCTTCACGTCCCTGCCCTGGGCGGCAAAGGCAGCCAGGGTGAATCTGAAGGCGTCTGCCCCGTATTCATCAATCACTTTCAAGGGATCAATCACATTGCCCTTGGACTTGCTCATTTTTTTCCCGTGCTCATCTCTGACCAGGGCATGGATATAGACATCCTCAAAAGGGACCTCGTTGTCCATAAAATGAATGCCCATCATCATCATCCGGGCCACCCAGAAAAACAGGATGTCAAAGCCAGTCACCAGAACATTGGTGGGATAAAATGTTTTTAAAAGATCCGTGTTTTCCGGCCATCCCATGGTGGAAAAGGGCCAGAGGGCGCTGGAAAACCAGGTGTCCAGGACATCGGTTTCCTGGACAATCTCAAGGGATCCGCAGTCAGGACAGGCAGTGGGGTCTGTTTCTTCCACAATGACCGCAGAACAGGCAGAGCACTTCCAGACAGGGATTCTGTGTCCCCACCAGATCTGCCGGGAAATACACCAGTCCCGGATATTGTCCATCCAGTCAAAATAGGTTTTGGACCAGGTTTCCGGAATAATTCTGGTCCGGCCGCTGCGAACGGCTTCCGAAGCTTTTTGGGCCAAAGGGGCAACCTTTACAAACCATTGTTTGGAAATAGAAGGCTCCACATCGGTGTGGCATCGGTAGCAATTGCCCACACTGTGTTTTATGGGGACTTTTTTCTCCAGCAACCCCAGCTCGGACAGGGCTTCCACGGCCTGTTTTCGGCATTCAAACCGATCAAGGCCTTCAAATTTACCGGCAGGGTCCAGCATGCACCCGCCATCATCAATGACCTTGAGTTTTTCAAGCCCGTGCTTTTCTCCCAGGACAAAGTCGTTGGGATCATGGGCCGGGGTAACCTTCAGGGCACCGGTACCCACCTTGATGTCCACATACGCATCCCGAATGATGGGAATGATTCTTTGGGTCAGGGGCAGCATCACATGGGTCTCTGTCAGATCCTTAAACCGCGGATCACCTGGATTTACGGCAACAGCCGTGTCTCCGAACATGGTTTCAGGCCGGGTGGTGGCAACGGTGAGCCCTTTTTTCTGATCCTTGAACGGATACCGGATATAATACATATATGCATCCTTATCCTCGTATTCCACTTCAAGATCGGCCAGGGCGGTGCGGCACCGGGGACACCAATTGATGATATACTGGCCTTCATAAATCAGGCCTTCCTTGTAAAGCCTTACAAAAACCTTGCGGACCGCATCGGAAAGGCCTTCATCCATAGTAAAGCGTTCCCGGTCCCAGTCGCAGGAGGCCCCCAGGCGTTTGAGCTGGTTGATGATGGCGCCGCCTGATTGTTCACGCCATTTCCATACCGCTTCAATAAATTTTTCCCGGCCCAGCTCATCCCGGGTCTTACCCTTTGCGGCCAGATCCCTTTCAACCACATTCTGGGTGGCAATTCCGGCATGATCGGTTCCCGGCATCCAGAGGACATTGTATCCAAGAAGCCTGCGGTACCGGCACATGATATCCTGAATCACATTGTTCAAGGCATGACCCATGTGCAGCACACCGGTGACATTGGGCGGTGGTATCACAATTGAAAACGAAGGTTTGTCACTTTTATCTTCTGCCTTGAAAAACCCGTTATCAAGCCAGTATTTATACCATTTTTCCTCAATGCCTTTTGGCTCATATCCTTTATTCAGAGAATCCGAACCCATAACTTAACTCCTCAAACCCGTATTAATGAAAAAGGGGACCCTGTGGCGAATCCCCAAAACCGTATTAACCTTATATTTTACTTGAACCCGACAACCAAATCTCAGGAAACAGACAGCGCGTCCAGGTCCTTCTGCAGACGCTTTCGAATGTTCACAAGCTCCCGCTCAAGCACTTTTTCCATGACTTCAAAAACAAGTCCTTCGATTTGTGTTCCGAATTCTTTTTCAATCACCCGCTCAAGGGCTGCATCCAGCTGCTCCCGGGTGATGGCGGATTCAACCAGGGGGAAAGGTATCCCACCGGTATCCTTGGCCGGGGTATCCAGTTCCAGGCCCTTGTCCCCACCACCTTTTTCCGGGCCTGCCTGTGTCTCAATATCTGTGAGTTCTATCACATCCGGGTCTGACAGGTCAGAAGCATTCTTACCAACCACCTGTGTCAGTTCGATAATCCCATTGTCCTGTTCTGTGTCATCCGCCATAAAACCCTCACTTTTATCCATTGTGAACCTTCCTGTGCCCATTCTCCATGGCGGTAAAAAACTATCAAAGAGTAAAGAAAGTGTCAACAGATTAAAACCGCCGATCAACCGTACAAGGTGAAATCTGTTTCCCTGAAAGACCTGAACATCAAACCTGGGGGCAAAGGCCAAGCCTTATATCCATTGTATTTTCATCCTGTTTCACGTATTTTATAAAAAACACCTGCTTTTAAGGACAAAAAATTATGAAATGGCAAGGCATCCCCTATGCAAAACACTGGGTGACCCAGGAGGATATCCGGGGGGTTTGTGATATTCTCTCCTCTGATTTTCTGACCACAGGTCCTGTGGCCCAGATATTTGAAAACCGATTGTGCGAACTGACCGGTGCCGGATATGCAATTGTCTGTGCAAACGGGACAGCCGCACTTCACCTGGCCTGTATGGCAGCGGACATCCATGACACGGACCTGGGGGTCACCTCGCCCAATTCCTTCCTGGCATCGGCCAATTGCATTGAATTCTGCCGGGGACGAACCGATTTTATTGATATTGATCTTTCCACCCTTTGCATGTCACCGGATAAACTTGAAACCTATTGCCGGGAACAGGCCGTCCCCAGGGTGGTGATTCCGGTGGATTTTGCGGGTCTTGCCCCGGACCTTCCCAGGTTCCGTGCCCTTTCAAAAGAATTTGGTTTTCTTATCATCGAAGACGCGGCCCACGCCCTTGGTTCCACCTATTCATTTGAAGGCAACACCTTTGCCTGTGGGTCCTGCGCCCATTCGGACATGGCCATCTTTTCCTTTCATCCGGCCAAAACCATTACCGCTGGGGAAGGCGGGGCCATATTAACCAATGACCCTGACCTGGCCGAAAGATTACGACTTCTTCGCAACCACGGCATGGTTCGAAACCAGGACCCAAAAACCCCCTGGGACGGTCCCTGGTACTATGAGATGGACACCTTGGGTTACAATTATCGGATAACCGATTTCCAATGCGCCCTGGGAATCTCCCAGATGGACCGCCTGGGCCAATTCAAGGCACGACGGAACCAGATCGTCTCCCTGTATAACCAGGCCTTCCACGGCAACACCCAATTGATTTTACCCCCCGAAGGCCTGGCAACAGATGCCTGTCCCCATCTGTATCCCCTCCAGCTGGCAAATGGAAAAGAAGCAAGGCTTGCCCTGTACAAAGCATTACACGCCCGTGGCATCCATTGCCAGATCCATTATATCCCCATATACTGGCAGCCCTATTATGCAAAGAAATACGGATATGAAAAGGGAAAATGCCCCGGGGCTGAAACCTATTATTCAAGGACTTTGAGCCTGCCCCTATATCCGGCCATGTCCGATGACCAGGTTCAGGAGATCATTGACGCGGTATTGGCAAATCTTTAATTCGCGATTCTAATCACCGAGGATCGGCAAACACCATTAAATGAGGTTATAAACACAGATCATGCAGAAATTCTTCATTCCCAACGCGTGTATGGACGGCACAAACGCCGTCATAACCGGCCAGGATGCCAGACATATCCACAAAGTTTTGCGGCTCAAACCCGGCGCCCCCCTCTGCCTGACCAATGGAGAAGGAACCGATTATGAGGGTCATATCCTTTCCATTGGGCCGGACCGGGTAGACGTGAACCTTACAGCCGAATATCCTTCCACAACCGAATCAAGCCTTCATCTGACGGTCTGCTGCGCCATGCTCAAGGACAAAAAAATGGATATGGTGATCAAGCACTTAACCCAGCTTGGCATTGTGGAATGGATTCCTTTTTTCTGCGAGCGTGCCATTCCAGCCCCTGATTCAAAACGGCTCCTGAAAAGGGTTGAACGATGGGAAGCCATTGTCAAAGAGTCCATAAAACAATGCAGAAGAAGCTGTCTTGTCTCCATCCCCGGGCCCAAAAGCTTCCAGGAAATTCTTGACCTGTCGGACACTTTCCAGCAACGCATCGCCTTTTGGGAAAAATCCAGCCGCCCCCTGGCCCAATTGCAGAAGGCTCCCGACGGCTGCCGGGCGATTCTGATCATCGGACCGGAGGGCGGATTCACAGACCAGGAAATCCTATGCGCACAAGCAAAAGGCTTTGATTCCTATTCCCTGGGTCCAAGGATACTCAGGGCGGAAACAGCTGCCATTTGCGCCACCACTTTGATCCAGCACCTGATGGGGGATATTTGAAAATTTTAGTCTCCGGCCATTTTACCCTTGACTTAATTTTTCAAAAAACATATAACGCCTCTGTTGTTTGAGCCCAGGTAGCTCAGTCGGTAGAGCAGGGGACTGAAAATCCCCGTGTCGGCAGTTCAATTCTGTCCCTGGGCACCACAACAGATAAGGCTTTCAGCGTTTTTCGCTTAAAGCCTTTTTTATTTCAGTATCACTGTGTGAGACTTTGTGTGAGACTTTTTTGATTTTTGATCTCATTTTCATAAGACCTTCTCCATTTTCGAATAGCATTATCGCTGACACCGTATTTTCTACCTGTACCGACATATCCTAATTGTTCGATGTCCTCACACAGCACATCATATTCGGGGCGTTCGGCTTTACGTTGCCAGTATTCTTTGTGTTGGTTGATAGGTTTATTTAATACAGCAGGCTGATCAGCCGAATAAAGCTTGAGGTTTCCAAGATTTTCCATTGCCTTTCTTTCAGCCTCACCTATCGAATGCAGATATCCTTCGGTTGTCTTCCGGTTTGTATGACCCAGAATACGTTGGATTACCCCAATAGGCGTACCTATGTCATCAAGAATTGATGCCGTAAAATGTCTAAAAGAATGGAATCTAAAATATTTCACAGATGCCTTTTTACACAATGACTCCATAAGCCTACTACGTTCAATAAAAGGCCCTTCAACAAAATCATTGATTTTACGACTCCAATATCTGTGCCAAAAGACCCAAGGTTTATCAGGATTTCTATTCTGGTACCGGTAATATAAAATTTCGTACAACTTCTGAAGCATTGGAACATCCCTTGGTTCCCTATTACCGTGCTTCTTTTTGCTTGTCCATAGAGTTACAGAACGATCTTCAAAATTGACATCCTCCCATGTCAAGAAATTAATCTCACTCATACGAGCTCCGGTTAATACAAGTGCCCAGAGATAATCCTGACTATCAGGATCAGCAACGCTAATTACCTGATACACATCTTCTTTGAGCGGAATGTACTTTTTCTTTTTCACCACCGGCATAAATTTAATGACCTCCGCTGGATTTTCGTCAATAATTTTCAAATTCATTCCAAAGTTGAACAAGGCACGAAGATACCGTATTTCCTTATTGGCCGTGTTTGTTGATATTTGAGAACGCGCCAATACATATCCTTCGATCATTTCACTATTAATTTCAGAACATGCCCTACCCTGCCATTCTTTCACCCATCTTTTAGCATGATATAAAACATGCCTGAAATGTTCTGGAGAATTGTAGGCTTTTACATGATCAAGCCGTCTATTCACCAACGCCAAGAAGCCCATATCTATTGGGGTTGCTTCCGCCACTATCTGAAGTTCCGGGTTTAACACCTCCTTTCTTTTTTCGGCTTCTGTTTTTTTTGCTTCTCGTTTCTTCTTGAACCAGGTGTCCGTGTACCTGATCCCTTTCAGGGTGAAGTCGTACCTCCAGCCCTTTCCTTTTACCGAATAAACACTCATAAAGGTCCTCCTTTGTTGGAAAAAATAGAGAACCTCCAAGCTTCCTACCACCAAGTATCTTCCAGTTTTTGTACACCCAAGATGTACTTTTCCGGAGGTACTCGGCGGTCTCCTCAACTGTCATTATGCCAGCTTTGGATTTTATGTCAATGTCGGTTGGTTTCAATTTTCCCAAATAATTACAATGTCTTTTTAATTTTTTCTTGCCAAATCAGGCTTTCTTCACCATTATCTACCTATGAATACACCCTAAAGGTGGGTTACTTTTTGATATGAAAAAAATTTACACTGTGGATAAACCATTTGTTGAAGGACTAAATGACAACATTTTATTAATTGCCAAGCACTCCTTTCATACAATGTTTTTTATGAAACAACTTTGGCATGAACTTAATAAGAAATGTGATATTGAAGGTCTTTTGCTTGATGGGATGTTCCCAGAACACGAATTATGTAATTTGCCGATAGACCAAAAAGAATTCAAATTATTTCCTTGGAACTTTAATTCATTTGACGCTGTCGTTGGAGACACTGAGTTAGATCTTTTGTCCGAACAGTTATCAGATGGAAAAGAAATCGCCTCTTTCTACGAAAACAAAACCCAAATAAATTCTTCAAAATCGAATTTTATTATCACTAAGATCCTGCGAATGACTGATGATTTGGCAAATAAACTTCATGGAATTTCTGTCAAAAATGACATACCATATGTTTCAATTATTGATCTGACAAAGATTATTACTTCTGGGGGCGATTTAAAAAAAATAAGGAAATATGAAAAATCACCGGATAATTTTCCAGTTTCCGACAAAATTCATAACAATTTATCAGAACTTATTTTGAACATTGCTCCGTTTAAAACGGATTTAGAACAAGAAAAAGCCATATTATCTAATTTTTCCATTCTTCCAAAAATTCTTTTACCAAAAGATTTGTCAAATGACTCTCAGAAAAAAATTATTTCAAAACTTTCAAATCAAATTTACAATCTGCTAATAGAGTCTTTCTGGGTTTTGCTGACTATAGATTGGATAGAATATTGCCGTTTATTATTTTATATAAAAAATAATAATCCT
>VMSR01000128.1 GCA_013792075.1 Desulfobacula sp. | reverse complement strand
TGACTTCCCTGATAAAAACCTGAGATCATTTCGAGGGGTATGAAAAAAATCCAGGCAGGCACACATTCAAAAAACAAAAGGACCAGGCAAAGATCCCAAAAATGAATTACCCCTGTCACACTATAGCAACACGGATAGTTGAAACGTTAATCATAATTCTGAACTTAACGAAAGGTTAATAATAAATTAACAATTAGCAACTTTTTTCCAAAGCAATATTTTTTATCTTTAACAACTAAGCATCTAAAATTCTCTTTATATACAGTGCATTATTAATTTAAAGATTTTCAATCTCTCAAAATGGCACTCTCTTTGCATTTCTATTTACTTTTGACCTAAACTGTTAACAAAAAAAAAGGAAAATGATATGAAAAAAATTCTGTTTTTAATCTCTTTAAGCATCTTGTTTGCTGCATTAATTTCACCAGCTTACTCTTCTGATCAAAAAAAACCTGATTATAACGGTCATTTAGGAGATATGGATCTTGACGGTAATGACCAAATCAACTGGAAAGAATTTAAAAAATACTTCTCACATGCAGAAGAGGATGTTTTCAAAAAGATTGATATCAATAATGATGGTTTGATTGACCATGATGAATGGCATGCGTTTAAAGCAGCCCAAGGTTATAAACACAAAGAATAAATAATTACAGCAGGTAATCGTTTTGTTAAAGTGCCTTGTAACCAGATGTATTAAATCCGGTTACAGGGCACTCCTTTTTGATAAAGTGTATTTACAAAACGATATGAACAAATGACTTATGAAGGGTTTAATTTTAAGTTCCAGATATTTGATCGCAGCGATGAAATGGATTGAAGTTCTAATGGATAAAAAAAACAGTACCATCCACATAATCACCGCTTGTCTTTGGTTCTCTTTATAATCAGCAAAATTAATGGAGACAAATGAAAAAAGAGATCAAAGATGTCTAATGGTTTATAAAGGGTCCCGTTTTTAATCATCAGGATTTTTTCAACGGCATGTGGCATTGGACTTATGGGTGTAATTAACATAAAAATTGATGCAAGGATCAAAGCTGAGTACGAAAGTTTATTTAAAAATTTTAACATGCCTTACACCCCCCCACTATCCCAAATAATGCTCCACCGTAAACCGCATATCTTCATCCAGATCATCTTTATCAGACAACCACATCAGACAACCACTTTAAATAATCTTTCAAACAATTTTTTGTGCTGCATCGTTAATTATGGCAAAATCTTAAAGAAAAATGGGGTAACACACCTTGTTTTTTTTGGATAGTTATAAGTCCATTATTTTCCATCCATTTTCGGCAGGCAATCCGCCACACACAAAAATCAATTTTATCCATACCAGCTTTGACCGATATGTCAAATGCAAGATTCCTGATTCAGATAAAAACATCCTTTCTTTTCCGTTTGCTATACTGCAGACGGTTACCGTTAAAATAGCTTTGACAGGCTGTTTTCCTTCTAATGACCGTCTGCTTATGGTTCAATACACTGACTACCGTTGATTCTTGGTTGGCATAGCACCGTGCCTCAGAAACCAGTTGATTTAATTCTCTGCGAGAAACACAAGCACTGTATTTAGAGTGTAACTGCCCTGTATTCAGAGTCCTTTTTAGACGATGATCAAGTTTGCCAATGTCCGGATTGAAAATCTGCCCTGGCAGGAACTGGTCAAACGCTATGACCGGCTGGATACCTTCTTTTATTCTGATCCCCCTTACCATGGCCACCCCGATTATAAACACAATCTGGTCCTGGAAGATTATATCGAAATGGCCAGGATCCTATCCTCCATCAACGGCAAGTTCATCCTCAGTATTAATGATCACCCTGATATGCGGAAGGTTTTTAAAGGGTTCCAGATCCAGGAGGTATCCTTGATGTATAGCTTGGGGAAAAAAGCAACAAAGGCGAATGAGCTGATCATCCGGAATTTCTGAATCAGGCCAATTCTCCACCCCGATTATTGGAAAAATTAAAATAAACCTACAAGGTAAAAAGCTTTCCAAAGTCATGTGTTCATAAGGGAATGTATTTCTCCAATTGTGTTTACATTTATATTTGAGGATATGAAAATTTGAGTATATACATTATCTGTCTGCTGGTGCTACCAGTCTCTGCCTTCATAGTCTATCCAATCGCAATCTCCGTCATTATCAATATCACAATGGGTGCCGTCAAGTGAATCCAAATATTCTATTTCATTTTTAGGCGAACTAATTTTTTGGGCAACAATCGTCTGGTATTCGATACAAAATAGTTCTGCGTTCGGCCCTGTCCATATAGTATCTGGCGGTTCTATCCCATATGATGCCTTATATTCATGATATAATTGTGAGTGGGTTGCATCATGAGCAATGGTCCCAGCATACCATGTCACCGAATAAAATGCGGTTGAATCATTTACCTCATATCTTGGAGGGTCTTCATATGCCCACATTCCACTTTGACTGCCTTGCTCAATGATGCTTATATAACTCAACTTTCGGTGATTAATAAGATAGATAATTGAAATATAAGCCATTGAAATATTTATTAAAATTGACGAATTCCACAATTTTTGATATAGTTTTGTCGCTGAACAAACAAATCAAAAAAAGGAAATTCGTCAAGATGAATACTACCTCTGCTGGCATACAAAATCAAACCAAAAATTCAGATCGGCTCGGTGTCTTTAATGAATATTTCTCAACTTTCAAAATCGGCACACTTCTGAATAGATCAGGGATAACCAAAACAAAAGGAACCTCTCCCCTATCTATTTTTACTGCCTTGTTCAACCTGGCCTTTTGCAGAACAAATT
>VMSR01000122.1 GCA_013792075.1 Desulfobacula sp. | reverse complement strand
CTGGCGGATTTAAGGGTTCTAATGGATCGCTTGATATTCTTTTTGGCAGTTGCAAAATCAGATAAAGGTATAAAAAGTAATACAAGCAAACTGGTAAGGATATACAAATCAAACGGCGGGATAGCAGCGTTTTGAAATCCCCAATTGTTGTTTTTATGACCTGCCGATTGTAGAGCATGATTATGCAATATTTTTTTTAAAAACCACAGCATAATTATCAATACTTTTAATTTTTTAGATAACTTCAATACTTGGCACATTACATCAAAACACCCTACAAAACAAAAAAATATAGAACCGAATTTCTTTTAAAAAAGTAAGCTTCACCGTCGATAGGCGTATCGAACCTCATATCAAAGTTGTCAACCGCTATCAGTTCCTGGGTGCCGGATGATTAAGGTTTGTTTGTTGGATGTTTTATAACATAGATAATTAAAAAAATAACACCCGTAAGAATTATAACTACTAAAAGATCTTGATATCCCATATTTCCAGCGTCCTTTGTGAATTAATCCTTGTTACCAAGAATTCTTAATAAAAATAAAAACATGTTGATGAAGTCCAGGTAGAGTGAAAGGGCACCCAGAATAGCCCCTTTTCTGAACGTACCGCCGTCGAGGTCTGCCGGTTGCGTCAGGGCCATATGTTTGATTTTCTGTGTGTCGTAGGCAGTTAAGCCTATAAAAACAAGAACACCGGTATAATTAATGATCATGGCTATTCCGGAACTTTTCACGAATATATTTACGAGGGAAGCTATGATGATACCGATAAGACCCATAAACATAAAATTTCCCACAGATGTCAGGTCACGTTTTGTGATCATGCCGTAAACGCTGCAGGCACCGAAGGTTGCGGCACAGATAAAGAAAGTTGAAACAATCGACGTCCTTGTATAAAGTAGGAATACTGAAGCAAGAACTGCTCCGTTTAGTGCAGCATAAATAAGAAATAATGCTGTTGCAGTTGTAAATTTTATTTTTTGTATTCTTGTACTCAAATAAAATACAAATCCGAGTTCAGCGATAATTAAACCAAAAAAAATAATTTTGTTTCCAAAAATAATCTGAAGCATCGATTCACTGCTTGCAACCAAATATGCCACGAGACCTGTAAGTGCAAGGCCAATTGACATCCAGCTATAGACATTCAGAATAAATGCATTGACACCTACCTGGGTTTTTACCTGGTTGATTGATGTTGTGTTTTGCATTTTCCCTCCATAAAAAAATTAATCATGGATATTTGATCAACAGAGACTCTTTAATAATATTGTTTCATTTTGTCCTTGATATAGAGTTACAATAATTGTTATATTCGGTCAAATAGATAAATTCGCACTAAACATTAGATAAAAACGAATATTAATTATGGAATGGCTGAATTATCATCATCTTTACTATTTTTGGATCGTAGTGCGTGAAGGCACCATCACAGCAGCATGCACCAAACTTCGGCTTGCCCCATCCACAGTAAGCGCACAACTGAGTCAACTGGAAGATAACATAGGCGGCAAACTGTTTTACCGCCAGGGAAGAGTCTTGAAACCTACTGACCTGGGAAGACTGACCTTTCGGTATGCCGACAAAATATTTTCACTTGGATTAGAACTTATGGATCAGATTCGTGGTCGGCCGGTTTCCGGCCCGTTGTCTCTTCGGGTTGGCGTTGTGGATGTAGTTCCTAAATTAATGGTCAGAAAATTATTGAAGCCTGTCCTTAACCTTCCTGAAAAAGTAACCCTGTCTTGTCACGAAGGAAAAGTAGAGAATTTACTTTTAGAATTAGCCCTGCACAATTTGGATGTAATTATTGCGGATAGACCAAAGCCAACAGAAATAGGTGTAAAAGTTTACAACCATTTTCTTGGAGAGTGCGGCGTTACTTTTTTTGCTGCTCCAGAACTCGCAAAAAAGCTGACACCTGAATTTCCTGAATGCTTAAATGGCTTTCCCATGTTGCTCCCCATGGAAATGACTCGATTAAGAGAACTGCTTGAGCAATGGTTTGAAAGGCATAACATCAAACCTGTAACAAACGGTGAATTTGATGACAATGCTCTTTTAACCGTATTCGGTATGGAAGGAGACGGTGTTTTTGCAGCACCAACCGCCATAGAATTGGAGATCAAAAGACAGTATCAAGTGAAAATTATCGGGCGAAGCAAGGAAATAAAAGAAAAATTTTATGCTATCTCGGCGGACCGGATTCTTAAACATCCAGCAGTGGTGGCAATCTCAGACACAGCTAAACATTCAATTTTTTGACTTCTCCAGACTTGTATTTTTACTGCGAATAAAAAACCCTCTTCTTAAAAAATTTTGCCGGTCACTGATTATACCGATGTATGCGTAACAACGGCTTTCACAACTACGAAAAAGGTTCTCATCAACAACAAAAAATAATATCGAGGTATTTTTCCTTACCTGGGGAAAAATTCCCCAGGTGTCAGGTATTTTTAAAAAGGCCTCAATCGATATATAAGCTGATAACTTGCTGAAATAAAAAAATATTTTATCTGGAGTTAAGAGAACTTGCCAGATGCTGTAAATGGTTGGCACAGAGGTTGCTAAATAGTCAGTCTATAGACTAAGGAGCTGAAATGGAATTAATTAATAATTACAGATGGAAAAAGTCATGGAAAATTCTTTAGTGGAACGAAATGCCTTTTACCAGGTGCTGACAAGAAGAATGAGGGCCTTGATACTGATTGTATCTTTTCTCCCCATGATATTAACCACAAGTATCCTTTTCTATCGATTTAATCATGCCTACACCCAAAAAATTCAAGGTCACATTTCAGAACTACTTCAAAAACACAGCGACAACATCGATACTTTTCTATCAGAAAAATCAGGAAATATAAAGTATCTGGCCCAGCTTTTTAATCGCGGACAAATGGCACCTGACATATTCCTTCAAAAGCATTTGGCATTGTTGAAAAGTGAATATGGTGACGTCTTCACAGATATAGGAATTGTCAATGAAAAAGGCATTCAATTTTCTTATGAAGGACCATTCAAACTTGAGAATGCAGATTATTCAAACGCAGAATGGTTCTTGAAAGCAAAGGATAAACCTTTTTATATCAGCGATGTATTTACCGGCTTGAGAGGACATCCACACTTTATTATCGCGGTCAAGATTAAAACAAATGGTTCTGATTATATTTTAAGATCAACCATCAATTTTGGCGCATTTAATTCTCTTGTTGGAAATATCCATATTGGAAAAACCGGTTTTGCCTTTATCATTGATACTAACGGCCAATTGCAAACCAAAAGGGCAGATGGTTTCAAGCAGCCCATCATTAAATCAATGGTTGATCGACATCAAAATAGAAATAGTCAAACAACTTTCACAAAAGAACAGGATGTTTCAGGAAATAAATATATAGTCGTGACATCAATGCTGAAGAATATTGACTGGGTGATGGTTTTTCAGCAGGATTTAAATGATGCTTTCCATGATTTAAGGAAAACCCAGCATCTTACCATAGTCATATTTATTTTAGGATGTATTGCAATCCTTTCAGTAACCTTCGTACTTCCTCGCAATATTGTGAAATTGATTTCCATTTCAGACCAGAAGAGTGAAGCCATGAACAAACAGGTTGTTGAAAGCGGGAAACTGGCAACGATTGGTGAACTTGCATCGGGTATTGCCCATGAAATTAACAATCCGGTTGCCATAATGGTTGAGGAGGCGGGTTGGATAGAGGATCTTTTAGAAGAAGAAGATTTAAAGGAATGTAAAAATTTAGATGAGTTCAAACGGTCACTTCGACAGATTAATACCCAGGGAAAACGATGCAAGGAAATTACCCATAAGCTGCTCAGCTTTGCCAGAAAAACCGATTCAACAATCAACGACTTGCAGATTAATGATTCTGTCACGGAAATAGTCTCTTTGACAGCTCAAATGGCAAGATATAACAATGTTATCATTCAAACCATATTGCAAGACGATATCCCGTATATAAGGATATCCCCTTCTGAATTGCAACAGGTCATTCTCAACCTGATCAACAACGCGATTGATGCCATGGAAAAAAGCGGGGGTACAATTGTGATTCAAACCAAAACAAGTCGTATTGAAGAAAATCATGTGGTCCTTTCAATTGAAGATGATGGGCCAGGAATACCCAAAGAGAATCTTGACAGAATATTTGATCCGTTTTTCACAACAAAAAAAGTTGGCAAAGGCACAGGGCTGGGTTTGTCTATCTGTTACGGAATTATCCAAAAAATGGGCGGGGAAATCGAAGTTTACAGTCATGTGGGAGTTGGAACAAAATTTAGAATCTGGATACCATTCCAGGAAAATATACTGATAGATGAAAGTAGTCATTCTGTCGAATCATAGAAGAAAAGGAGAACTATCGTGGATCATATTAATTTATTACTAGTCGATGATGAAAAGGCGTTTCTGGATACCCTTACCAAACGCCTGGAAAAAAGAGGCGTGACCGTCACCGCTGTTTACAGCGGAAAAGATTCTCTGGAAGAACTCGAAACAAAAAAGAGCATTGAAGTCGTTATTCTTGATGTCAAGATGCCCCAAATGGATGGTATCCAGACATTGATTGAAATTAAAAAAAGATTTCCTTTGGTGGAAGTCATCATGTTGACGGGGCACGCAACCGTAGAAACGGCAATCGATGGGATGAAACTGGGTGCATTTGATTACCTGATGAAACCCTGTGATATAGACCTTTTGTTATCCAAAGCATTGAATGCCGCGGATAAAAAAAAGATTCATGAAGAGAAAATCATGGAAGCTCGGATAAAGGAAATTACCGGTCGCCGGGTATGAGAGGAAGAGGGCTATCATGAAGGAAGAAATCAGCGACAAAAACAGTATCAACGTTCTACTTGTTGATGATGAAAAAGGCTATTTGCATGTCCTGGCCAACCGATTATCCAAGCGCTACATCAATTCAACCAAAGCATTTTCCGGCACACAGGCCCTGCAGATTTTACGAAAAAAGGATTTCGATGTGGTTGTTCTGGATTTGAAAATGGAAGACCTGGACGGCATCGAAGTTTTAAAAATAATTAAAAAGATGGCCCCGGAACTGCCCGTGATTATTTTGACCGGACATGGTTCTCAACAGGCAGCTGAGGAAGGCATAGCGTTTGGTGCGTTTGATTATTTGAGCAAACCCTGCGAGCTGGTTGAATTAATTGATAAGATTAAACAGGCTTGTGAGGGGAACCTGCAAGAAAAAAAAGATCTCATATTGAATGGTAATGGTTACTTCTGAAAAATAGTTAAGCAGTTAAGGAGAAAAGATGTTTTACAAAACAAACGGATTTAAATTGTGTGCAGCCCTTATATTGGGAGTGATCGTATTCATGCTGCCAAGGCCGGAGGGGACACAGTTTAAAATAAGCGGTGATCACGGAAAAATACTCATGCAAAGTGTGGATGAACACTTCAGCATCATTACAGATAAAAAAACAGACACAAATGACTATATTTTAAAAGCTAAAACCCCTGGGGAAAATGAGGCCAGTGCTGAATTCCTTGCAAAAAAAGCTGTGGAACTGGGTCTGGGAGAGGTTAAAGTTGACTATGTTGACGGACTTTCACCCAAAGCAAAACGGTTTCTTGCAATTCTTGCAGTTCTTGTCATATTGTTTGTGATTGAGCCCATCCCCCTGGAAATTACAGCGGTCCTGATCGGTGTCTCACTGGTTCTTTTTAATATTACAGATGTCAAAAGCGCATGGGCCCCATATATGCATCCGGTGGTCATGTTTATCATATGTTGCCTGATATTTGCCATTGCCCTGGAAAAGGCCGGTTTGACCAAACGGCTGGGATTTTATATTATTAAAAAAGCCGGAAACAGTGTGACGCGATTTACCTTTATTATTGCCATTGGGTTAGGACTTGCGTCATCATTCATGCATGATGCTGCGGCCGTTGCCGTGGGAATTGTAACCATGCTGCCGTTGATGCGGGCAGTGGGGATCGAGCCCCATACCAATACCGCCAAATTCATGATGCTGTCGCTTCCCTTTGCCTGCTCAGCCGGCGGCATGGGATCATTGGTCGGTGGAGGACGAAATATGGTTTCTGCTGCGTTTCTAAAAGAATTTACAGGCATTGAAATTTCATTTTTTGACTGGATTTTGTATGCTATGCCCGCGGCCATTATTACAGTGCCAGCTGCGGTTTTTATCGTCTACATGTTTTACAGGCCGGACCCCAAATTTAAACTGCCGAGTTTTGATGAAGAGCTGGGACCCTTTTCAGCACTTGAAAAGAAAACATTAACAATCATTGTCATATCCTTTGGCCTCTGGTTGACCAAGGGGCTTCATGGAATTGATTATTCGATCACCGGCATGTTAGGGGTGACGGCTTTGGTATTATTTAAGGTATTAAAATGGAGAGATATTAATGACAACATGGAATGGGGGACCGCACTATTCATTTTCGGCGGCGGCATTTCTCTTGGGCTGGCAATGGGGTATTCCGGTGCGGCTGATTATTTTGCCCATTTGTTTTTTCCGCTGATCCAGGGAAAAGGGTGGCTGGTGCTTTTTATTGGCGTGGGTGTCTTTGGCGCACTGGTGACCAATGCCATGGCCAATGTAGCGGCAGCAGCACTTATTTT
>VMSR01000154.1 GCA_013792075.1 Desulfobacula sp. | reverse complement strand
CTCTGGTGAGGTCGTTCATGGTTGTAAAAATCAAAATATTTTTTCAGGGACTTGCGTAGCTGCTCAACGGATTGAAATTCGTTTACGTAAATTTCTTCATATTTCACACTGCGCCATAACCGTTCGATGAAAATGTTGTCCATGCACCGGCCTTTCCCATCCATACTGATTTTAATGTCCTTATCTTTCAATATTTTTGTAAACTCGTGACTTGTGTATTGAGATCCTTGATCCGTGTTGAATATATAGGGGGTTCCATGACATCGCAGTGCCCTTTCCAGAGAGGATATACAAAATTCCTTGTCCATGGTTATAGAAAGTTCCCAAGAGAGGACATAACGACTATACCAGTCCATGACCGCCGTCAAATAAACGAAACCACCAGAAAGTGGGATATAGGTTATATCCGTAGACCACACCTGATTTGATCTGGTTACATCAAAATTTCTCAAAAGATATGGATACACTTTATTTTGGGGATGAGCCTTACTGGTATTCGGTTTCGGTGCAATGGATTGAATTCCCATTTTCCGCATCAGTCGCTGAACCCGTTTACGGTTAATCTTATGTCCTTTGCGTCTCAGAACATTGCGAATCTGGCGGGTGCCATAAAAAGGATGGTCCGTATATTCATTGTCAATCAGTTTCATTAGCTCAAGATTTTCAGGCGTTTCCTGTCCGGCCAGGCCTTCTCGATAATAACTGGAACGAGGTAGTCCTATCAGTGTTGATTGTCTGACTCAGATCCCAAAGATATTCCAAGCTATTTTGCCATTATAGTGCATAAAGAAGAGCCCGGTAGAATAAACCTACCGAGCTCCATGTAGACAGCAGTCTACCGCCCTGAGTTATCCCTTGGCATCGGAGTCTCCCCTCGTATGCCTCCGTTTCACTCAGATATCTTTATCTGGTCGCAATTATAAATCAATTCGGCACTGATTGTTCGTTCTTGTCTGTAAAAAGCCTCTGCTAAAAGCAGTGTCCCCATGTTCATGATTTGACGCCGGTTCCCCCTGCAATGAGAAGACACAAGACTTAATGCATCCGGATCAAATAAAGTTTCCGCAACACGGGCATTGGAGAGTCTGAACTTTATGAACTCGAGACTTTCATTGTCATTCAAGGTGTCCAAATTATATCGCCCAGTGAGCCTGGTCCTGACAGGAGACATGATTTGCAACTGAAGTCTTTTTTCAAGGGTTTCGTCACCCACAAGAATAAAGCTTGCAGCCACTGTCTCCTTGAGGGGGTTAAACATGAGGGAACAGATATCCATCAACGATTCCTTTTCCATCAAGTGGGCATCATCAATTACAAACACCGGGAACACGCTGCGGTTTTCTGATGCCATCTGCATGATTTGCTTTTGTAATTTAATCAGCAAAGGCACCGTCCTGCCATTGGTGTCTACCCCAAGCACATCGGCAATGGCTTTGAGCATTCCGTTACGCTGCAAACCTCCATAATGGACCAGGGCCGGCCTGTAACAATTTACATCAAGCCGGGATAAAACATAGTGAATCAATGTTGATTTCCCTGCACCTGATGGTCCGGACAGAGCAAAACTTTTCCCTGTAGAGATCAAAGATAAAGCCGTTTTAAAAAGTCGTTTATCCTGTTCCCCTAAATACGGTTGTTTTAAACGGTAAGTATCTGCAAAAGGGTGAAGTTTATAATCGAAAAATTCTGCTGGAGATTCTCCTTGGTTAATTGGCATAATGTTCTCCATATTTATTGGTTCGGATGTTCAAATCGCCTTGCATTGGCACTTGGATCAACAATGCGGGCTTTTTTCATGTCATGGCCGTAATAAAGGCATGTCCTGTCCCAGGGCATATAATAAATTGTAGCTCTGGCACCCGGCAGGCAGTCCGGAACCTCATACCTGGTTTTCTTAAACTGAATGGTGCAGTCGTTGTAAACCCGGCATCGCCGTTCCATTCTGAAAAGGGCTTCGATGTCGGTTGATGGGGGCAGAGCCCGGCAGACATTTTTAACTTGCAGTCTTTTTTGCAAAGGAGAACATTTTAATGATGAATGGATAGTTTCATGGTATTTGCTAACCCATATTTTAAAACCATCGTTGATCTGCTGGAGGGTTTTAAAATGTTTGTCACACAGGAATTGATCTCTTATGGTTCTAAACACTCGTTCAACTTTCCCACGGCCCTGGGGGATGTACGGTGGGGTATGGACCAGGTCAATACCATTCCTGGCACATAATATTTTAAGGTGTCTACCCGCATAAGCGGCTCCATTATCGGTATAAAATCGCTGCGGGATTCCAAATCTTCTGACAGCTCCCATTAGATCATAAATTAAAGGCTCCACAGATTCGGTGAGGTAAAATCCGCCATGGACAATAAATCGGCTACTATCATCCAGAATGACATGCAGATAGGTCTTCCTTTTTTCCTTGCCTTTGAACAATTTCGGGCCGTGGAGAAAGTCGGCAATCCATAGTTGGCCGAAGTGATCAAACGCAAAAGGCCTTACCTTTTTTTCTGAATTAATGTGAGGGTCTCTTTGCAGGTTAGATGCTTTGGCAAACCTGTATATTGCAGATCTACTGGGGCTTCGGCCATTCCATTTGCCGGTTTCCGTAAGCTCTATGATCATTTTGGCTGTCGTCCATCTTGGATGTTCCTCTCGCATGGCATACATTGCAGAACCAATATCATCTGGAATTTGGTGTTTGCCTTTATCTGATCTGACTTTCCCTGTAAGGCCAGGCAGGCCACAGCTAAGATAACGGTATCTCCATTTCCTTAAAGTCTCAGCACTCAGGGAGACATGGAATCCATCAGGATGTACGTACTGTTTCCAGGATGCCTGGTCCAGTAGTTCCCCCACAGGAATATCATTTGCATCTCTATGCAGAAGTGGGCTGATGATCCCATAACGCCACAAGGCGAGTTCAAATTTCTTGTCATTTTGTTCGCTCATTAAAACCTCCGCTAAAAAAATTAAGCTTCATGGAGGTTCAATTAACAAACTGACTGATTTTGTTGTATATACGTTTTGTGTTGGTGGGTTTTTACCTCCACCGATCCGGGTAAAAAGCCCAGGAAAAATCCTTGATAAATGGTGTCCATAATCGATCAGGAGAAAAACACGGTGAAGGGCTCCAAGAGGCTATGTTAGGTTCCTGCTTGAGCCATTCTTGGATTGCTGAAGCTTTGGTTAACCATCGTTGTGTTCTTTGCCAAGTATTGCTGGTATCCCGAGCAATATTTGCGATACTATTTCCTTGTTCATACATTTTGAGAACATACATCAGCATACACAATGAGGCTCTGACGATGCGCAGAAATGCATGGGGCAGAATTGAAAAAGTTTTGCAAGGGCATAAATCATTATCACAGCGGTATCGCTGGATATTGATTATTTCATCATCAAACAAATATCGGCTATAAAATCCCCATTTTACGTAGGTATGGCTGTTCCCACAGTGAGAGCAGCAAACAAGTGATTCACAACTTTTTCTTGTAATTTCTGACAGAACAGTTATCAATGAATTCCAGGATCGGGGCATGTGTTTTTCCTTTTTTTAAAAATAGCATTTTTAAAAGCAACAATGAGGAGATAACACATGCCCCCCCTCTTATCCCCCCCAAAAGGGGGGAGGAAGATAAAAGGCATCCGGCGGTTCCTGCTGGCTACGAAAAACTCGATTTTTTTCTTACAATAAAATACCTGGGGAATATTACGTAGGGCTAATTACGTGAGATTTTAGATGAGATTTGTGGGATATCTTTGAGCTTCATTACACAGTTCACATTGTCTTTGAATACTGACTTTAGGGTGATTGGGCTGGATACGTTGTTTTTTCTTTTCCATGCTCATTAAAGATGTCCGGTGTTTTTTTTTAACCAATCCAGTTCTACCTGGAGTTGGCCGACCTTTTGATAAAGACGGTCTCGTTCAATCTCGGTTTCTTTGGTTTGTTTTGCCTGGCTATTACCAAATACCAACGGAAGGGCTTCTATTGCTTCTTTTTTCCATCGATTTACAAGACTTGTATGAATACCGAACTCAGAGGCGATTTCATTGACGGTTTGATTTCCTTTTATAGCTGCCAATGCGACCTTGCTTTTCAATTCTTTGCTGTAGTTTTTCCGTTTCAAGATGAATCCCTTTCTGGTTTCTGGACTGTTATATTTTATCTTAACATATTGTCCAGTTTTCGGGGTCCACTATAATGCTTTATCAATTTTTGTTGTCTTATATTACTTAATGCGATATGTGTTTTAACAAACAATTCGCATTCTTTTTCTTTCAGTGTGGCTCCGTTCAATTCAATAAGGAGTTGAAGATGACAAAAGATATTAATAAAGAAGCTTTCGATGATTCAACAAAATTGAAGTTGGAAATTTTTGGTAATTGTTTTCGTGAATGGTTTCCAGTCTTTAAAAATAACCTTTTCATCAAAAAAGTGTTTGTCTATGATTTTTTCGCTGGCAGTGGGATGGATTCTGCAGGCAATTTCGGAAGTCCGTTAATTCTTCTAAACGAATCAAAAGGTAAAAATCGAGCTTACTGCCAGAATGCAAAAATACCAATCTCATTTATTTTTAATGAATCAAAAAAAAGGAAAGCTGATAAATTAAAAGCTACTACACAGCAGTTTGTTTCAGCTTGCGAAATAGAAAACTGCTGTGGAAAATGTGAATATACAGTTACCATAAGAAATCAAGATTTTAAGAACGATTTTTATAACCCAGAAATTCAAAATATTTTAAGAAATGAGAATTATGGTAAATTTATCCTATTAGATCAGTATGGATTTAAAGAAATAAATAAAAAAGTATTCCTCGATCTTGTTAGTTTACCAAAAACTGATTTCATATTTTTCATCTCCTCATCCTTCATTAAACGGTTTAAAGAGGAACCGACGACCAAGGCCTATATAGATACAGGGAAAATAAACTTTGATGATTCTAACCCGAATGAGTGCCACAGACAAATTGGCAATTATTTTAGAAGTCTAATACCAAACGATAAAGAATATTATCTGCATCATTTTTCGATCAAAAAAGGATCTAATTATTACGGTTTAATTTTTGGTACCAACCATACTTTAGGTATGGAAAAATTTCTCAAAGTATGTTGGGCAAAAGATGAATTTTCTGGTGAATCAAATGATAATATTAATAACGATCATGATCCAGAATCTCTATTCTATAAACCGGAGAAATCTATAAAGAGAGAAGAAGTCCGAAAGCTTATCGAAGATAAAATCTTAACACAAGAAATTCCCAATAACCTTTTTGGACTGAAATATACCTTACGGCAAGGTTGTATGCCTGTATTATTCACTGAAGTTGTAAAAAAATTAGAAAAAAACAAAAAAATAGGGCGATATGGATATCTAAATTTTAGATCAACTAATATACATAAGGCGCCTGAATATGGCCTTACAATTTTATAGAAACTATCTTTTTTATATTTATAGTAATCAAATATTGGTATTTTTCTCATTCCTGACCTGTTTGCCGGGTTTGGACGACAGCCAATAGTCTGGCCTTACGTTTTTATGAGTATGGGAGTTTTATTCAGGATTTTTGCAAGCTGTTATATCCCCCCCCCCTGAACTTAAGGATACTGTTTGAATGGTTGAATCTTTGAAAAGTTATGATTTGTTGCAAGTAAACTTAACTTTTTTAAGCCAGCTCAAAAGTAAGATGCCTTCCGATTAATATACCAATTTTAAGAGCTCATCATCAAAGCTATGATGAACGACATCTATTCTTTCACAATTTTGGGAAATAAAGTCTCCGGTTAATAGAGGAACCTGGAAAGGAAAGAATCCAGGGCTATTTGTTAATAATCCCAATGCCCCTTTCCCATCTGGTGTAACATGTAATGCAGATTCAATAAGTAGAATAGCGATATCCGGATTGTTTATAGTGTACAAATCCGCTCTTTCATAACAACCGCTCGTCTCTGAATCATTAAGGGCCTTCCAGGCGACAAAGGAACGAACTGTATAACGGGCATTTCGAGCCACTGTTTCTCTGTCACCGTATTGTTCTTTTAATCTGTCGAAAATTTGTCTTTGGGTTATTTTATCCTGCAAGTTCAAGATCCGGCCGACCTGTTTGGCAACATTAAACCAAAAGGGATATGATGCTGATACGACAGCCCAGTGCAAAGGCAGCCATTCTGACGGTTGAAGTGACTTTGCCAAATCCAAAGCATTTTCACAAAACGCTATTAGCGCTTTATCCTTTGGAAACCATGACGAAAGTGTGCTGATGGCCATGTTGTATGTTTTTTTTCCTCTTTCCCCGATACCGCCGCTCTGTTTCTGAGTGGAAAGGAACTCATTCAAGTCTTCTCGAATTTCAGATTCAGACATCCCAGCAAGCAGCATTTGTACAACACGGTCCATCCAGTCTATTTGAATTGTCTGCTTAATCCCTAATTTTTCATGTCTCTTGTTTGTCATCGTTTATCCCTTTTAAAATTGACTAACGGTACGATGACTTCTTCAATGGAAATGCCCCCATGACCGACAATTGTATTTCCTTTGGTTATAAATGCATCCTGTTCTGCAGCAACGAGCGGGAAGTAATCTGAAGGCAATCCAACCGGATGCCATTCACGGGCGAATGAAAAATCAGCCGCAACTTGAGATCTTAATTCTTCAGATGGATAAATACGCACCCTTTCACCTTTTGTTTCTGCAATAACACCTTCAGATGGCCTTCCCTTGCCACTGCATTCTATATTCCCATGGTCAGATGTCATCCAGACATCATAACCGTGATTCAGCAAATAATTTATCAATGAGCCAAGAAAGCCTCTCTGACACCATTGTTTAATTTGATTGTGCATCCCAGCTGAACCAAGCTGCATTCCATGCATTATTTTATCAATCTTGTCAACAACCAGACCGACTACCTTTGTCTTCCCTGGATGAATTACGGAATCCATGATATTTTCAACATTGCCGTCACTCAACCCTCTTGCATATGCAATATCAAGCCGGGAAATATTATTGTTTTCCCAAAACTGTTTCCAAAGTTTTTCCTCATTGTTTGTTGTTTTAATGGATAATGGGAAAAAACATGGGGGTTTACCTGAAAAAATCGATTGCCTTGAGACGGAAGTTAATGTTGGTATCCATGCAAAAACAGCTGATTCTTTTATGATCAAACTGTTATCATATTCTTGCAATATCTGTCTGAGGGAAACCCATTGATCCAGAGCAAGTCCGTCTACAACAATCAGAGCAGTAAGACTATTTTTT
>VMSR01000263.1 GCA_013792075.1 Desulfobacula sp. | reverse complement strand
CCAGGGCCGGGCAAGGGGGATTCCATTAAATCTTTGGTCCTCGTCCTTGAGGACCAAAGAAGCGGACCTGGCCGCGGCCTTTGTCATCCTGACGCCACGTCCAGCTACGCCATTCCACCCCCTTCCCCACCCCTGGCCTATCCAGCGACAGAAAGGCACACCGACCGGAACGGGTATACGCCTGGTTATTAAAAAGATAGATGCGATTGCCCTGGAATATGGTTTCTTTTGGGTGAAAATTTGTAATAATGTCTTGACAACTTAACAAATCTTTTTTATGATCCCCTCCATTGATATGAATCCCTAAAGAGGCCGATATGCTCAATCCTAAATCCCCAATACCCTTATACCACCAGCTGGCAGATATTCTTCTGGAGCGGATCCGGTCCGGTATCTATACCACCGGCCAGATGATTCCTTCTGAAACAGGCCTTGCCCAGCAATATGGGATTGGCAGGCCGACGGTACGCCAGGCCATGGAAACCCTGGTACAAAAAGGGGTGATCCAGCGCAGAAGAGGGGCAGGTACTTTTGTGAGACCCCCGGCGCCCCAGGTGGATCTGTTCTCCCTGGCAGGCACTTCCCAGGCCTTTTTGACCAAAGGGATTCCCAGTGTTACACGGATCATTGTCCCCATTGCCAGCCAAGAGATCCACCCTGATCCGGATAACCCCTTTTCCGGGGGAAAGGCTTTTTTTCTGTCCCGCCTGACCCTGGCAGACGACGTCCCTGTGCTGCTGGAAGATATCTTTCTGGATACTGAACTCTTCATGGGCATTGACACCATAGACCTTGAAAACAAATCTCTGTCCCAGATCGTGTCGGATTTTTATTACCTGGCCCCTGAAAACGCCACCCAGCTTTTTCGGGTGGAGCGTCTGGATGCCGAACGCGCCGGATGGCTTAATCTTAAAGCTTCGGATCCGGTGCTTTCGGTGAGAAGAACATTAAACTTTCCCAAGGCACCCAATGGAATTTTTTCCGTTCTTTTTTGCCGGACCGATCGGTTTTCATTTTCCCAGACCCTTCAGCCCGGAGGATGATTCCATAAAATGTACACACCATTTAATGCCTTCCTAGGAGTATGAACCCATGAAAAACCGCGGATATTACGGTGACTTTGGCGGGGCCTATTTGCCTGAAATTCTGGTTGCCACCTTTGATGAACTGGAAGCCAGGTTCGAACAAATAAAACAGGACCCAAATTTCTGGAAGACGTATGTTGCGCTGATGTCATCCTATTCCTGCCGACCCACGCCCCTGACCTTTGCCCAGAACCTGACCGATCATTTTGGCGGCGCTAAAATCTATATCAAACGGGAAGACCTGAACCACACCGGTGCCCATAAGCTGAACAACGTCATGGGCCAGGGGCTTTTGGTTCAGAAAATGGGGAAAAAGCGGGTGATCGCCGAAACAGGAGCCGGCCAGCATGGGGTGGCCTGCGCCACCATGGCAGCCAAGTTCGGATTTGACTGCACCATTTATATGGGAGAGGTGGATGTGATCCGACAGCGGCCCAATGTTTTCTGGATGGAACAATTGGGTGCCACTGTCGTGCCGGTTACAGACGGCACCAGAATCCTAAAGGATGCCATTAATGAAGCCTTCAGGGACTGGGTATCCCACATGGACACCACCCACTACGTCCTGGGAACCGCCTGCGGCCCCCATCCCTTCCCGGAAATGGTCACCTATTTCCAGTCCATCATCGGCCTGGAAGCCAGACGTCAGATTTTAGAGATTGAAGGCCGGCTGCCCAAGAGGGTCTATGCCTGTGTGGGAGGTGGATCCAATGCCATGGGGCTTTTTTCCGGGTTCTCAAATGATCCTGTGGAATTGGTGGGGGTGGAAGCCGGCGGTAGGGGACTTTCCACAGGGCTTCATGCTTCGCGGCTCAAGTCCGATGATGCCAGCCCCGGCATTGCCCAGGGCTATAAAACCTATTTCCTCCAGGATGATGACGGACAGATGAAAGAGACCCACTCCATTTCCGCAGGCCTTGATTACGTAGGTGTTTCCCCCATCCTGGCCGATATGCATGACAAGGGGCTTGCCCGGTTTGAGTCTGCCACGGATGACGAGGTCATTGCCGCCCTGAAACTGACCATGCAAAAGGAAGGGATTATTCCGGCACTGGAATCCTCCCATGCCTTTGCCCTTGCCTTTAAGGAAGCCCCAGGTTTGTCAAAGGAAGATATTATCATCATCAACCAGTCCGGCCGGGGGGACAAGGATATCTTTACAGTGGCCGATGCATTTGATGATCCCAAATGGAAAGAATTCATACGAACAAAGGCGGAACAATACCATGCTTGAATCCTATATTAAAGAACGGCTGAAAACCAAGAAGATCCTGTTAATGACCCATATTGTTATGGGATACCCCTCATTTGACGCCTCCTATGAAATTGTCAGACAGATGGTGGAAGCAGGGGTGGATCTTATGGAACTTCAGATCCCTTTTTCAGAGCCCATGGCCGACGGACCTGTGATTCTCCATGCCAACCAGAAGGCCATTGAAGAGGGATCCACCGTTCAAGGCTGTTTTGAGTTTGCCCAAAGGGTGGCCCAAGAGTTCTCCATTCCCTTCTTGTTCATGAGTTATGCCAATATTCTTTATAAATACGGCATGGAACGGTTTTCGGACAGAATGGCAAAAATAAATTTGAAAGGGGCCATCGTACCGGACCTGCCCCCAGAAGAAGGGAAAGACTATCTTTTGGCCATGGCAAAAAACAACCTGTCGCCCATCTATATTTTTTCCCCGGAAACATCCGAGGAGAGAATGGGCTATATCGGCTCTTTTGCCCAGGGCTTTGTCTACTGCCTGGCCAGAAAAGGGGTGACCGGGAAAACCACCTCTTTTTCAACAGACCTGGCCGATTATCTGGGAAGGTGCAGAAAGGCCACTCCCCTTCCCCTGGCCGTGGGATTCGGTGTCAAGGACAAGGCCGACATCGATTTTTTAAAGGGCAAGGCCGACATTGCCGTTATTGGCTCCCAGACCATCCGGGTGGTGGAAGAAAAAGGAACAGCTGCCATTGGCAGCTTTATCCGCAGCCTTGTCTGATATTGCTTTCTATATTCCCAAATAGGCTTTTTTTATATTTTCGTTGGACAAGAGATTCTCACCGGTATCGGTCATGGTGATCACCCCGTTTTCCATGACATATCCCCTGTGGGCTGCCTTTAGTGCCAGATTGGCATTCTGCTCCACAATAAAGATGGTGGTATTCTGTTCTTCGTTAATTTTCTTAATGATACTGAAAATCTGTTTGATAATGATGGGAGCCAAGCCCAGAGAGGGTTCATCCAAAAGCAGCACTTTGGGTCTGCACATGAGTGCCCTGGAAATTGCCAGCATCTGCTGCTCTCCGCCGCTAAGAGTCCCTCCGGCCTGGTTTCTCCGGTTGGCCAGGATGGGAAACAAACCATAGACATAGTCCATGTCCGATTTGATCTGGTCGGTATCGTTGCGCAGGAAAGCCCCCATATCAAGGTTTTCCGCCACGGTCAGGTAGGGGAAAATCCTGCGGCCTTCGGGCACCTGGCAGATGCCCAGTTTAACGATTTCATCGGCAGGCAGGTGGGTGATGTCTTTTCCCTTGAATTCAATGCTGCCCCGTTTGGCAGGCACCACTCCGGAGGTGGTCATTAGAGTGGTTGATTTTCCGGCCCCATTGGCACCGATCAGGGAGATGACCTCTCCTTCGGTCACCTCGATGTTAATGCCTTTGAGGGCATGGATATTTCCATAATAGGTATGTACATCTTTTAATTTAAGCATCGTCAGAATCATCTCCCAGATAGGCTTTGATAACTTCCGGATTTGATTTTACCTCTTTTGGTGTTCCTTCGGCAATTTTTTTGCCATAATCCACCACATGTATCCGGTCGGAAAGGCTCATGACCAGTTTCATGTCATGTTCAATCAGTAAAATAGACAGGTCTTCATTGTCCCGAAGCCAGATGATCAGATCATCCAGCTCTTTTGTCTCCTGGGGATTCATGCCGGCTGCCGGCTCATCCAGCAACAGGAGAAAGGGGTCCGTGGCAAGGGCCCTGGCAATTTCAAGGCGTCGCTGGGCTCCATAGGGCAGGTTGACCGCCATTTCATTAACATATTTTTCCAGCCCTATTTTTTCAAGGATTTCATAACTGGCATAGGTTGCTTTTTTTTCTTCACTTTTCTGACTTTTGGGGCGGATCATGGCTCCGAAAATACCTGCGTTCATCCTGCAATGCCGCCCGATCATCACGTTTTCCAGAACCGTCATGCCCTGGAACAACCGGATGTTCTGGAAAGTTCTGGCAAGACCCCTTTCGGTCACCTGGTTGGGTTTTAGCCCCTTGAGCGTCTGGGAGGATTTGCCGGGAGGCGTGATGGTAACCTGTCCTTTTGAGGGTTCGTAAATACCGGTAATACAATTGAAAAATGTTGTTTTCCCTGCACCATTGGGGCCGATTAGGGCTGCAATCTGCCCTTTTTCGATGGCAATATTCACATTGTCCAGGGCTTTAAGCCCCCCAAAGGTCATGGTGAGGTTTTTTACATTGAGTATGGGTTCCATAAATTTATTCTTCTACTTTTTTAAATTTATATGTTTTACGTACGCTCTTGATCAGTCCGTCGGGTTTAAATACCATGACAATGACCTGGAGTGCCCCAAAGACCAGCATTCTGTACTCTGCTACTGCCCGCAGGTATTCCGGGAGCAGAATAAGCACCAGGGCTCCGGCAATTACCCCGATGGCTGATCCCATACCGCCGATGACCACCACGCACAAAATGGTGATGGACTCCCAGATGGTAAAGGACATGGGGTTGATGTAGGAGGTTTTTGCCGCAAAGACCACTCCGCCGATGCTGGCCCAGGTGGCTCCCAGGGCAAAGGCGGTCAGTTTTGTTTTTACCTTGTCGATTCCCATGGCCTGGCAGGCGACTTCATCGTCCCGCAAAGCGATCCAGGCCCGTCCGAGTCGTGAATTTTCCAGTCTGCCGACAAAAAAGATGGTCATGAGAACCAGGGCAATCACAATAAAATAGATATAAATAACAGAGCCATGCTGACCCAGGTCAATGCCGAAGAAATTGGGGGGCGGTATATTGGAGATCCCCCGGGGCCCGTTGGAAAAATCATCCCAGTTTTCCATGATGATCCGGATGATTTCACCAAATCCCAGGGTGACGATGGCCAGGTAATCCCCCCGGAGTCTTAAGACCGGGTATCCCAGAAGGGTGCCGAACATAAATCCCAGGACAGCCGAAATGGGAAGTGCCAGCCAGAAACTAACCCCGAAATGCAGGTTCAACAGGGCATAGGCATAGGCACCCACGCAGTAAAAGGCCACATATCCCAGATCCAATAGTCCTGCAAGCCCCACAACAATGTTTAAGCCCAGGCCCAGCATCACATAAACAAGAGCCGATATCATGATACTGGTATGGTACATGGGAAAAACGAAGGGATAGATCAGGAAAAAGACGGCCAGGGCTATCAGAAAGGGTATCCGGAACCGATCATTTTGAAGGAGTTGGTGAACCATGGGAATATCATCCGAGGTCTCGGTTTTCTGTTTGTTCTCTTTGAGATGTAAAAAATAATTCCATGTCAGGGAGGCGAAAAATGTCCCGATACCATTCCAGAAAAGATAACTCCACCTGAAAACGACGGTGTCAGTTATGGTATTCACTTTGATGACCATGATGGGAAAGGTCAGTACCATAAACCATAAAGCAATGAAAAATGCCTGTTTGATTTTTTTTATTGTAACCATAATTTTCTTTTCAAATAATGTGATTAAACTTTTTGGGCTTCGTGTTTGCCAAGTATGCCTGAGGGTCTGAAGATCAGAATAATAACAAGAATGGAAAAGGCAAAGACATCTTCATACTCGCTCCAGAAATAGCCGGTAAAAAAGCTTTCGGAAATACCCAGAACAAGGCTGCCAAGCACGGCACCCGGTATCGACCCAATCCCGCCGAGAACGGCTGCGATAAACGCTTTGAGCCCGGCAAGAAATCCAATAAAAAAGTTTATCTGTCCCACGTGGCAGGCAATTAAAACTCCGCCAATGGCAGCCGTGGCCGATCCCACCACAAAGGTGGTTGAAATCACCTGGTTGACATTGATGCCCAAAAGGGCTGCCATGACTTTGTCCTGGGCAGTGGCCCGCATGGCCTTACCGATCCGGGTAAATTTGATGAGTATCCCTAGAAGGACCATGACAATCACGGTGGTGACAATGATGGTCAGTTCCACAGAGGACATAATGTGTGCATAGGGTTCCCAGAATGCAAAATCAGGAATCAGACTTCTAAAGGGCATAAATTCAGGTGTCTGGGCAAGCATGACATAGTTCTGGAGGAAAAGGCTCATCCCAATGGCAGAAATCAGGGCAGAGAGTCTGGGTGCATTCCTCAAGGGCTTGTAGGCGATCTTTTCAACGGTAAATCCATAGGCGCAGGAATAAACAACGGCAAAAACAACGGCAAGGATGGCAATCACCCCAGCGTTCCATCCCCAGAGACCCAGGACGCTGGCCACGATCAGTGCGGTCATGGCACCGATCATATAGATTTCACCGTGGGCAAAGTTGATCAATTGGATAATCCCGTAAACCATGGTGTACCCAAGGGCGATCAAAGCATAAATGCTGCCCCGCGTGAGGCCCCCCAAAAGCAGTTCCAAAAAATAGACTGGGTCGGATACCACTTCCCTGATACCCAAAAATCCCAGTACCCCGGTGATAGCCACCCCTATAGTTATATAAATCCATCGCATGTTAATTAATTTAAGACTCCTAAACTTTGTTAAATTAAAGTAAACCTATTGCTGACAAAAACAGGAGCCGTAATTGTATGAATTACGCTCCTGTTTTGTATAAACATCAGCAATTAATTAACTTGCTTGTATTTTCCATCCATAACTTTGTAAACAGAGAAACCCGCTCCGATAACGTCGCCGTTTTTATCAAACCCAATGGGTCCCAGGGGAGAATCAACTTTAATCTCATACATGGCGGCCTTCATCTTGTCTGAATCGATTGCGCCGGCCTTTTCTGCTGCCATGGATAGGGCTTGGACACAGGCATACCCATTGTAAAAGAAAGTTCCGGGATCTTCGCCGTATTTTTTCTGGTGTTTGGCCGCAAGTTCCTGGTACAGGGGGTTGGAAGAGGTATCATTGGGCCCGGTTGCATAAACGCCGTCCGCATATTTTCCGGCCAGATTGGTGAAGTTGTCGCCGATGATGCCGTCACCGCCAAAGAAAATGGTATCAACCCGTTTCTTTTTCAGCAGCTGGACAATTTTGGAGGCATCTGAATGATAGCCGCCCCACATGGTGACTTCTGCTTCGGATCTTTTGATTTTCTGTACAATGGCTGAAAAATCCACAGCCCCTGTGGTAACCCCTTCAAGCAATACGATTTCAACACCACCCAGTTTTTCAAAAGCCGCCTGGGCAAGTTCCATCTGACCTTTTCCATAATCGCCTTTGTCATGGATCAGGGCAACTTTTTTGGCTTTGAGTTCGTTTTTAACAAAATTGGTCATGAGGGTTGCCTGGGCACCGTCATAGGCAATGGTTCTGAAAAAATTGGGATGTTCGCCCGTCAGGGTCAGGTCATCATTGGTGGAGGCCGGGGAGACAACCAGAAGGTTGGCATCTTTGTAGATTTTGTTTGCTGCAATGGTGCATCCGGAGCACACATGGCCGACGATCATCTGGGCACCGTCGGAAACCAGCTTGGTTGCCATGTTGACAGAAACTTCAGGTTTACACACATCATCACCGACCAAAAGTTCAATTTGCTTGCCCAGGATACCGCCTTTTGCGTTGAGGTCTTCTATGGCAATCTCAACACCCCTTAAGGCAGAGATCCCGTAAGGCGCCAGGTCACCGGAGATAACCCCCGCAGATCCGATTTTGATGGTATCACCGGCAAAACCGGGTACAGCAAACACAACCATTGCAAGAGCTGCAATGGCCAACGCTTTGAAAATTGATTTCATCTCTTATTCCCCTTTGATTAAATTAACTTTTAGTACAGCATAACTACAATTTTAATTGTGAGTGTTGCAAATATAAAGAAGAAGGGTGGTTATAGTCAAGTAAAAAAGGCCATGGTTTATAAAAAAATAAGAAGACAGTGTGCAAATCCCCATAAAATAGGATGCTTGTATTGTATAGACACGTCTAATCAATCGAATAATTTTTGGCCATGGTTCTATGGCGTCACCCGTTCAAAATGGCAGGTGAAATGGCGCAAATATTGAGGCTGATAGGTAATTTTATAGCCGGGGATTTCGTTTTTCTTCGTCCAGACCTCCCCAATGACCTCTATCAGGTAATCAAAATGGCTCTGGGTATAGACCCGCCGGGGAAAGGCAAGGCGGACCAGTTCAAGGGGGGAGGGCAATTCTTTTTTGTTTTCATCAAAGCTGCCGAACATGACACTGCCAAGTTCCACCCCCCTAACGCCGCCTTCGATGTAAAGGGCATTGATCACGCCGATGCCCGGGTATTGTAAAGCAGGGATGTGGGGAAGCATTTTTCTGGCATCCAGAAAAACGGCATGGCCGCCGGCCGGCCGGACAATGGGAATGCCCATCTCAATCAGGCTTCGGCTCAAATATCGGACCGTGGCCTGGCGGTAGACCTGGTAGTCGTACTCAAGGGCTTCCATCAACCCAACTGCAATGGCTTCAAGATCCCTTCCCGCAAGCCCTCCATAGGTGGGAAACCCTTCCCGCATGATCAGAAGGTTGGTGAACTTTTGTGCCCAGGTGTCGTCATTGCAGATGAGAAATCCTCCGATATTGGCAAGCCCGTCTTTTTTGCAGCTCATGGTGGCGGCATCGGCATAGGAGAACATTTCCCTGGCAATCTCCAGCAAAGACTTGCCATGATACCCTTTTTCCCGTTCGTGGATAAAATATGAATTTTCGGCAAACCGACAGGCATCAATGACCAGTGGGATACCCTGCTTTTTTAATACCTTTTTGACCGCCCGGATATTGGCCATGGAAACGGGTTGGCCTCCGCCGGTGTTGTTGGTGACCGTGATCATGCAAAAGGGGATATTTTCTTTTCCGTGTTCGGCAATGCATGCCTTGAGCTTTTCAATATCCATGTTCCCCTTAAAGGGTGATTCATCTGCCGTGTCTGTTCCTTCCGCACACAGAAGGTTGGCGGCAATTCCGCCCACAAATTCGATATTGGCCCGTGTGGTATCAAAATGGGAATTGTTCGGAATGACCTGGCCTTTTTTTATAAGGGTCTGGGCAAGAATTCCCTCTGCCGCTCTTCCCTGGTGGGTGGGCAATATGTGTTTGATCCCGGTGATGCTTCGCACGGTCCGTTCAAAATTTTTCCAGGACCTGGAGCCGGCATAGGATTCGTCTCCCATCATCATGGCGGCCCATTGCCGGGTGGACATGGCGCCGGTGCCGGAATCGGTTAGAAGATCAATGCAGCAGTCTTCTGCATCCAGCAGAAAAACGTTTTCATGGGCCGTGTCAAGGGCTTTGATCCGTTCTTCCCGGGAAATAATCTTAATGGGTTCGGTGGTCTTAATTCTAAAGGGTTCAATAATGGTTTTCATGGAAAGATCCTCTTATTTTTTGGGGTGTATATAGTGTTCGAACATTTTCATTAGAGCGGTCAGGTTTTGTTTGTAGTGGTGTTCATTCATGGTGGGGATGATCTGATGGCTGCCGATATAAAAGCAATATCGTATCAAAGAAAAAAATTCCACCTGGTCCCGGTCCTGGGTCATAAGGGAAAACATGTTTTTTAAAAAATCCACCCGCCGGGTGTCAATGCGTTCCTGGAATTTTCGGGCAAGGGGATCCCGCAGGGCCCAAGCCCTTATGGCCACTTCCGTTTCTGGGTCCATGGCCTTTTCCGACAAGGTCACAAGGGCATCATTGATGGTTTCCAGGGTTTTTTGCGCCTGGCTGTCTCGGATGATGTCACCGGTCTGTTTCTCTTCCCATTGTTCCAGAAGCTGCCGGGAATAATCGTTTCTGTTTTTAAAATGATGGTAAAAAGCGCCCTTGGTTTTGCCCAATGCCCGGGTCAGGTTTTCAATGGTCAAACCGGCAGCGCCTGCGGCCTTGAGAAGTTTGAATCCTTCATCAAACCAGGCGGTTTTGTCTGTTTTTTTTTTCATGGAATTTCCTAAGATTTATAACCATACCCTATGGTATGCTTTTTACCATTTCCTCTTCACCTGCGCAAGGAAAAATATTGAGGTTCTGTTTTAAACAGTGTATAAAATTGAGGTTTCTCATAAAAAAAACAAATAGCCACTGACATTGCAAAACAGATGGAAAAAATGAAGCGGTTCGTCATTCACCAATAAGGATACATATTTTTGAATACCAAGGAAAAACTTGTCCGGTTAAGAAAGAAAATGGCCAACTTGAATATCGCAGCTTTTGTGGTCCCAACGGCAGATCCCCACCAGAGTGAATATATGGCGGACCACTGGCAGGCAAGGCGCTGGCTGACAGGGTTTACGGGGTCTGCAGGTGTGGCCGTTGTGACAAAAAACCAGGCCATCCTCTGGACAGACTCCAGGTATTGGCTCCAGGCCGCTTCCCAGATAAAGGGATCGTCCTTTGAGCTGTTCAGACAGGGGGAGTCGGAAGTCCCGGAGTTTGATGTCTGGCTTTCCCAAATTCTCTCAAAAAGCGATACCATTGCCATGGACGGCCATGTGGTCTCTGCTGCAAATGTGAAAAAATATAAACGCAGGTTTGAACAAAAAGGAATGATCCTTGCCTCGGACGTGGATCTTATTTCCGATATCTGGGCAGATCGCCCCCCCATGCCGGTGTCCCGAGCCTGGATTCTGTCCGAGACCTATGCCGGACGGACACGGGCCCAAAAACTTGCCCAGATCAGGGATACCATGGCAAAAACCGGTGCCGATACCCATTTGATGACCACCCTGGACGACATTGCCTGGACCTTTAATCTCAGGGGAGAGGACGTCCGCAACACGCCCGTGAACCTGGCCTTTGCCCTGGTTACCCTTGAACGGGCGATTGTCTTTATCCATCCGGAGAAGGTGGATGGGCCCCTTGCTGCCCGATTTGAACAGGACAGGATAGATTTTTGTCCCTACGGGCAATTGAAACAGACACTGGGCCGTCTGGCCAAAGGGGCCAGGATTCTTCTGGATCCCAATACGGTGAGTTATGCCTTTGTTCAGGCGGTGAGCCCGGAAACCAGGATCATTGAACGGGTAAATCCTGCCGCAGAACTTAAAGCGGTTAAAAATGAGATAGAGATTGGTCATATGCGGCAAACGGCGGTTAAAGACGGTGTTGCCATGGTCAATTTTTTGTATTGGCTTGAAAACAGAACCGATGATGCGCCTGTTTCTGAAATGAGTGCAGCCAGAACCCTTTTTGAATTCCGTAAGGTGCAGCCTGATTTTTTCAGCAATAGTTTTGATCCCATCATGGCCTACCGGGAGCACTCGGCCATGTGTCATTATTCAGCAACTTGCGAAAGTGATGTGGTTCTTGAAAAACAGGGCATGTTTCTCACGGATTCCGGGGGCAATTATCTGACCGGCACCACGGATATCACCCGGACCGTCAACCTTGGTATTCCCACCCAACAAGAAATCCACGATTATACCCTGGTGCTCAAGGGGCATATCGCAGTGGCCACGGCCCTTTTTTCCAGGGGGACCAAGGGGTTTTAAAGTGACACCTTGGCCCTGCAGTTCCTCT
>VMSR01000225.1 GCA_013792075.1 Desulfobacula sp. | reverse complement strand
TTGAATAAGTTATAGACTTCCCCTGCCAAGTATGATTTATCGGGAATTACCTGACAATACGGATCATTATCAAAACCGATTTGGAGGCACTATCATGATAAGAAAGGCTATTTTTCCCCGCTGTTATCTCCAGGGAAAGGATATACTGAATAATCTTGGGGGGATTGGAGAACTTGAGACCAAGAAACTCTTTGTTCTGGGCACAAATACGGCTGTAAAGCAGATCATCCCGGTGAATCTATCCTCCTGGCAACAGATTTGCCGCATAGAATATGAGACCTTCAGTGGAAAATGCACCTGGGATGAAATCAACCGGGTCCGCAAAATCGCCGCTTCCCACAACTGTGATTTCATCATGGGCCTGGGGGGCGGGAAAGCCATTGATACGGCCAGGGTGGTGGCCTGGCAGCTGGGTGTCAAATATATTGCAGCTCCCACCATTGCAGCCACAGATGCCCCAACCGCAAGTGCCTGCGTGGTCTATAACGATGCCGGTGCAATCGTGGACTATTTCACAACCGCCAACCCGGATTATGTTCTTGTGGATACAAGGATCATTGCCCGGGCGCCCGTCAGATTTCTGGTTTCCGGAATGGGCGACGCCCTTGCCACCTGGTTTGAAGCAGAGACCTGCGACCGTTCCCATTTCAAGAACATCTGTGGAGGGCTTAATCTTCGGGCCGTTATGGCAATGGCACACCTTTGCTACCAGACCCTTCTGGAATACGGCAGGGCTGCCAAAATCTCCTGTGAACACAAGGTGGTAAGCCCGGCACTTGAACATATTGTCGAAGCCAATACCCTGCTGAGCGGTCTTGGGTTCGAATCCGGAGGCCTCAGCTGCGCACACGGCATCCATGACTGCCTCTGCAATCTGGAAGGCACCCACGATTATTATCATGGTGAGAAAGTGGCCTTTGGCACCATGGCCGGCCTGTTCCTTGAGACCAGGCCCCAAGCCTTGATTGAGGAGGTCTATGCCTTTTGCAGGTCTGTCGGCCTGCCCACGACCCTGAAAAAGATCGGCCTGGAAAAGGTTACAGACTCCCAATTGAAAGCAGCGGTTCAATTGGTCTTTGACAACAAAGAAAGCTATCTGCACAATATAAGGGTTGACCTTACCCCCGAGGGTATCATCGATGCCATCCGAATGGCAGATGCCTTTGGGGGTAAGGAAAAAAATTAATATCTTCCCTGGCCGGCAGACACCTGCCAGGGAAGGCGTTTTCTTTGCTTAATACCGGCCCAGAATTCTCAAAATTTCAGATTTTTCCCCAAGTTCGGCCATCATGGGCGCCAGTGATTCGCTCAGGATGTCTGCCTCAAGGTCTGCGTAAAACATGTATTCCCAGGGTTTTCCCAATATGGGCCTGGACTCCAGCTTGACCAGGTTGATCTGGGCTTTGGAAAATACCTTCATCACTTCAAACAGGGCCCCGGGCTTGTTGCCCGTTGAAAAAATGATCGAGGTCTTGTTCACCTTTTTATTGCCCTTGTATTCCTTGGCGATGATGGCAAACCGTGTATAGTTCCTGGGGTTGTCCTCAATGGAATCCTCTATCACCTCCATTCCGAACAATTCGGCTGCCATGGCCGATCCAATGGCGGCCAGGCTGAGATCATTGGATTCTTTGACCTGCCGGACGGCGCTGGTGCCTGCCTTGACGGGTACAGGATCCACTCCAGGAGACTGGTCCATGAAATTTTTACATTGGGAGAAGGCCGACGGAGAGGCCAAAATTGCTTTGATCCCCTTTTTTGTTGCCGACCTGTGGGCAATGAGGGCATGCTTTATGCGAATGGTGACCTCACCGATGATTTTTAGGTCATACTCCTGGAGCAGGTCAAAATTTTCATGGATGGAACCGGAAAGGGAATTTTCAACGGGAATCACTCCGTATTCCACGCTGCCCTCGGCACAGGCGGCAAAAATATCCCCATAGCTTTTCATGGGAATTGGGGTTACATCATCTCCAAAATATGACAGACTGGCCTTATGACCATAGGCACCGTTTTCACCGACAAAGGCGGCCGTCATTGTTTCGCCGTTGTTCAGCCGGCTGATCACCTCGGCTTTTTTCAAATAATCAAAATCCATCTGTTTGCCCACCACCGGCGCAATCACATACAGGTCCCGGGTCAATTCGCCGAACTGCTCGGGGTAAAGGCTCTGGGGACCGTCGGACAAGGCATTGTCCGGATCATTGTGGACTTCGATCATCAGGGCATCGGCTCCGGCGGCAACAGCGGCCCTTGCCATGGGACTGACCTTTTCCCGGATACCCGTGGCATGGCTGGGGTCAATCAAAATGGGAAGATGGGTCAGCTGTTTCAATACCGGAATGGCGGAAAGATCCAAGGTGTTCCGGGTATAGGGCTCAAAGGTTCTGATCCCCCGTTCACAGAGAATGACGTTGTTGTTTCCGCCGGCCGCGATATACTCGGCAGACATGAGCCATTCCTGGATGGTGGACGCAAGCCCCCTTTTCAGGACAACGGGTTTGCTCATTTTCCCCACACACTTGAGCAGCTCAAAATTCTGCATATTCCTGGCGCCGATCTGGACCACATCCACATACTTTTCCATGAGTTCCGCCTGGGCCGGAGACGTCATCTCGGTTACCACGCCAAGTCCTGTTTCCTCCCGGACAGCGGCAAGAATCTTAAGTCCCTCTTCTTCCATCCCTTGGAAGGAATAGGGCGAAGACCTGGGTTTGTACGCCCCGCCCCTGAACAGGACAGCACCGTATTTTTTGACTTCCTTTGCAATGGTCATGGCCTGGGACATGCTTTCCACGGCACAGGGCCCTGCAATCACAACAATTCGATCCCCCCCGATCACGACGTTGCCGATTTTCACCATGGTGTCTTCGGATTTGAATTCCCGGCTGACAAGCTTGTGGGAGGTTTTTATGGACCGCACATCCGCCACCCCTTCCATGTGTTTGTATTCCGAGGCTGTTTTTTTGTTTTTCGCAATGATGCCGATAAGGGTTCGCCCGGCATCTGTTATTTCCCGGACGATACACCCATCCTCCGATAATACGGCATTTAACTTCTCTTTCTGGCTTTTTGTAATCTTGTCATCCAAAACAAGTATCATGGTTGGTCTCCTTCCAATTTATGCTGATAACGCTTATGATTAATCCCCAAAAACAAAAGGCCCGGGGAATCTTCCCAGGGCCAGAAAACAAAAAGGCCCCGGGTGGCATGGTATCCACCCGGGGCCTTTATAAACTTATAACCTTATAAAGCGCTACACCGGATGAACGCTCCTAAAAAAGAAGAAGCGTCCAAAAATAAATATAAATGAAGGTGTGTTCGTTTGGGTCTGCATTTACCGGTGTCTCTTTTTATAAATTCAAATAAAGCAAAAAATAAAGCTCCGTCAAAATAGAGGGCATTTTCATCCTTGTCAAGAAAAATTTATCGAAATATGGGAAGTTTGATGCTGAATGTTGCACCCTTCCCTGGTGCAGAATCCACTTTCAGTTCTCCACCATGGTCATCCACAATAATAAAATATGAAACGGAAAGACCTAATCCTGTGCCTTTATCAGAGCTTTTGGTCGTAAAAAAGGGTTCAAAAATCTTCTTCCGCGTCTTCTCATCCATTCCCGGACCATTATCGGATATTTCAATAAGAACCATCTCTTCTTCTTTTAACAGACGAAGTACCAGCCTGGGCTTGCAATCCTTTGTTTTCTGCGAACTCATGGCATAGGATGCATTTTTAAGGATGTTGAACACCACCTGCTGTATCTTGCTGCCCTCACACAAAATCCTTGGGACATCCGGGCTGTATTCCCTTATAATTTCAATATGTTTAAAATCGTATTCTTTTTTGAGGTCATAATCATTTTGTGCAAGGGCAAGGGTGTTGTCAAGAATCTGCTCCAGGGAATGCTCTCTTTTGACGGAATCGCTTTTCCTTGCAAAAGAGAGCATATTTTCAATTATTTGGGCCGCATTTTTACCGGCATTGCGGATATTTTCAAGTTGCTTGAGGACACCCCGCTTTTCCATGAAATCGGTGATAACCGACATTGAGGTGCCCAAGGCTTCGGCCAAGGTTAGATTTACCGGAAGATCTTTTGTAAGACGGTTCTGAACAACCTGTACACTTTGAATTATTCCGGCAAGGGGATTATTGATCTCGTGTGCCATTCCGGCGGCAAGCCCTCCCAGGGACATCATCTTCTCTGTCTGGATCATTCTTTCTTCGGCCTTTTTTCTCTCGGACAAATCCACAAGCACGCCCCTGAACCCCACTGGTGCATCTTTGGAAAGGATGACGCTTGCATACAAGGAAACCGAAACCATGTCCCCGTTTTTCTGCTTGAGAAGATACTCTCCCTGGCCAATGGCATTGGACGCCAGAATACTGGCCATGGCCGCTTTCATCCGCAGGCAGTCTTTGACACGAAACAGGCTGAAGATGTTTATCCCGTTTTTATAATCCTCCGGCGAATAGCCGGTAATTTCAAACCCGTGTCTGTTCGAGTAGATGATATTGCCGTCAATATCCAGTTCAAAAACAGTCTGGGGCAATAGATCGGCCAGGTCCCGGAACCGTTTTTCACTCATTTCAAGGCTGATGCAGGTTTTCGTAAGATCCTGGTTCTGTGTTTCAAAGGCTTGGTTTACCGCTGCAAGGGTCTCATTTGTACATGAGATCGCATCATTTTTATCCATTAACACCAGGTTCTGCTGGTGTATCTTTTCCCGGGACCGGGCAAGGGCATTTTTCATATGGTTGATCCGGTCTGCAAGCCCCAGGGAGATGAGAAGCACATTCAACAATATGCCGACCTGAATGCTGTAGAAAAAAACGTCTATTTCGGGGAGGAGGCCGCTTTTGTAGAGGGCAAGGGAAAGTCCCCCCAACAAGGCAATTGACCAGGCAACAAGAAATATGTACGCCTGGCGCAGGTTTTTGAATAAACAGGTTATGGCAGCAACAAACAGCACTAGGATTTGAATGCTATTCATATTATTGCCAAGCCCCAAAAGATACTTTCGTTCCAAAACAAGGCTCAGCATGGCACAGATTCCAACCAATGAGGTGGTAACCATGAGAAGAGAATGGATGCGGGGGGTATTCTGCTTTGTTTGGAGAAAATTCATGGCAAAAACACCCAGAAAGAAGAAAAGGCCACTGCCGACAAACATGTCCAGGATATTGTTCAGCCCAGGGTGATTTGGCCATAGGTATTCAAAGCCAAATCCGAACCAGATAATTTGGTGCAGCGCTATGAACAATACATGGATCCCATAGTAAAGATATAGCTGTTCGCGAACAAAACCGAAAAAAAACAGATTATAGGCCACCATGATCAAAAGCGCACCAAGATACAGACCAGCGACAAACTGGCTGTTATGATTCTGTTGTCGAAAACTGTGTTCCTCCACCAGGGAAAGGGTAAAATTTATAGCCCCTTGGCTGGAAAGGCGAAGGTAATAGGTGGACCCTGCTTCTTCGGGAAAAACAGGAAATACAAACAGGCGGTTTGGAACCGGCCTGTCACTGAAAAGAAAGGAATCTCCTGTTTTCGTCAACGTGTAGGTTCCGTCTTTTTTTGGGGCGTAGAACTCAATCGTATCAAGGTGGGGATAGCTGTGTTTCAGATACCATTTTCCGGGAGTGTGCCGGTCTTTGGCAATCGAAAACTTTATCCAGAATGCCGCGTTTGAATACCCATAACTGGTTCTTCCACCCTCATTTAAAACAAAGCGATTTAAAAATTTTGGGCTTGTAACCTCTTGGATCGATACTGTCTTTGTGGGATCTTCCAATACATAGAGATCCCTTTGTATGGATATTTCTCCCGGGCTGCCACCAGAGAGTGAGACAAGTGCATGGCCAGGGGACAAAAAAACAAAACTCATCAGCAAGACAATTGAATAAAGTCTCTTGCGAGTCAGTATAGGTGCTATTCCGTGCATCGGGGTTTTGACAATTTCCATTGGTTGGGGTGGTTCTTTTGGCAAACAATGCGGGGCAATCTAACATACCCGAAATCTCCTGTCAATGTTCACTCCGGAACTCACCACAGGAAAAATTTTGCTTGTGATTTTACCCTTTCCGGCACCATTTTTTTGAAATTTTTCTTCTAGTGTATCCCCTTTTCCTTAAAAAACGGGGCATAGGCTTTGTCCGTTTTCAGGATATGATCCCGGAGCCAGCTGGTTAGAAACTCCATCAGGTCCATTGACAGGGCAGCCCTGCCCCCTTCAAACTCTGATTTGAATTCAAGTACCCGGGCCACAAGCTTATCATGGTATTGTTTGTGGGCATCCCGGTCAGGATACTGGTATTTTTCAAACAAGGTCTCCTCATTTTTAAAATGATAGACCGTATAGTCGGCCAGACGTGTCAAAATATTTCCCGCCTCTTTGGCTCCCATTTTCACCTTCATTGCCCGGTGCAGCTCATTGATCATTTTCACCAATTCTTTATGCTGTTCGTCAATCTCGTGAATCCCTATGGCAAGTTTGTCCCCCCAGGGCATGAGATCGGGAATATCCTGATCTTCCATTACCACTGGTGCACCTGTATCGGCATCAGCCGCAGAAACCTTAAAAACCCCTATCATATCCCGAAGCTTGCCCGATAGTTCAGACAGATCCTGGGCACTTTTCTTCATCCGGTTACTCCTGGTGTTCATTTCCCGGGACACATCATGAACCTTGGAAATATCCTGGGCAATCTCGGTGGAGACCTGGGAACTCTGGGCCACATTTTCATTGACCTCAAGGATCCCGGTGGATGCCTGTTCGATATTTTCAGCCACCTCTGTTGCAGATGCCGATTGTTCTTCTATGGCCGCGGCAATGGCAGACACAATTTCAGTGACCTGGCAAATGACATTGGTAATATCATCCACGTCTTTTACGGTATCTTCTGTGGAAGCCTGGATGCTGCGTATCTTTTCCTTGATATCCAGGGTTGCCCCTGCTGTCTGGGCAGCAAGCCCCTTGATTTCACTTGCCACCACGGCAAATCCTTTTCCTGCCGCGCCTGCCCGGGCCGCCTCAATGGTTGCGTTCAAGGCCAGAAGATTTGTCTGTTCGGCAATATCCGTTATCACCTCTGTGACCTTATTGATATCCCTGGCAGATGCCCCCAGATGCCCTACCCGATCGGATGCCATCTTCACTTTGGCGGCGGCATTGTCCGAAACTTCCCTTGCCTTTTCACAGTTTCGGGCCACTTCGTTAAGGGTCTGCTTCATCTGGCCTGCTGCATCTGCAACAATCCCAAGGTTTGTGGATGCCTCTTCACTGGCAGCGGCAACGGAATTCATGCTGGAACTCATCTGTTCTGCAGCAGCGGCAACGGCATTGGACCGGGATGCCAGATCTTCGGAATCCTCGGACATGAGTTCGGATATGGATAACAATTCACCCGAGGAGGCGGTTACGGTTTCCGAATTGGCGCCAATATCCACAATAATCGTATTAAGCCTTGAAATAAAAGCGTTAAACCATTTGGCAAGTTCACCGATTTCGTCCTTGGTGTTAATATCTATGCGCTGGGTCAGATCTCCATCTCCCTGGGAGATATCTTTCAGAGCCGCCACCACCCGCTTAATGGGGGTAATGATGATCCGGGTCAGAACAAAGGCGATTAAAATACCGAAGATGACGGCAAAAATACTGACAAGGGTGATAAAGGTTGTGGAACTTACAATCTGGTCCTGCATCTGACTGTGCATGCTCTCTTTGGATTTCCGGCAGATGGACTCGATCCCGGCGGCAGTGGACTCCATCTGGGCCTTGGCGGTCTGCTGGCTTTTCATCAGGTCGGCATACCCCTTAAAAGAGCTGATATAGACATCCACAGCTTCCTTGATACCGGCCAAGGGTTTTGTTTTGTCTTCATCATCAATGGTTTCCTTAATAAGGGAAATAGAGGCATCAATGGCCGCGATGTTCTGGAGAATCTGCTGAAAAATCCCATCATCCTCTGTTCTGTTAAACTCTTTTTCCAATATCCGGGTTTTCAAGAGGATCTTTGCCATCTCGTCTGCTCCGGAAGACAATTCCATCATCTGGCCGGAAAAAACCTGTACATCTTCAATATAAAATTCCAGCATTTCCTGCATTTCCTGCTGAAAGGTAATGATGGCCATGTGCATGTCCTTTACAGCACTGATGAGGGCCAAATTATTTTCCTGGGTTTTGTTCTTAAAAAAAGCTTCAGCCGCTTCAATGACCGCCTTCTGGGTGGTGATGATCTTTTCGTGGCGTTCCTTTGAAACCGGTTCCGTCATCAGGGGAGCCACTTCCTTAAGATCCCTCTGGATATCACTGTGATGCCCCTTCCATTGGCTCATGGTGGAAGCATTGAGTTCCTGGGCCTCCATCATCACCATCCGGTATCCCTTGGCCTGGAGATAATTTTCTTTTATTCGTTCGGCAAATATCACCCGCTGGCGCATCTTGTACTTCTTCTCTTCGCTTGCTGTCATCAGCGAATCATAGCTTGCCCGCTGTTCATCCCGTATCCGCGAAGTGATGGAAAGGGCCGCATTTGCCTTTTGATTCATATCCCCCATCAAAACATCTTTCTGACCGGCCAGGCCCACATAGGCCTCAAAGGCTTTGGCATAGGTATCAGAGGTTTTCAAAATCTGATCTATCTGTTTTCCAACCTCTGCGTCCCTTGTGGTATCGGCAATTGTTTTTGCCTGGGTTTTCAGTGTATAAATATTTTTTTGGACAATCGCAACTGCCCCAGGGTCATTGGTCAGAATAAACCGCTTCTCATTTTGCCGGGCATCCAGAATACGATCCACCAGCAGCTGAAATTGATTGGAGGATTCCACCTTTTCAACCACCCGGGTCAGACCGATCCGACCCACAAAGGCAAGCACAACCAGCAAAATAAGAATGATCACAAACCCACCGGTTATTTTTTTTGCAAGACTAAAATTGTTCAGCATGGTTTTCTCCTTGGATGGTCAAACAGGATGGAAATAGCACTTTCCAAAAAACGCTGTTCACCCCTGGTTATTTCTTTTTCCAGCCACCGATCAAGTGCAGATGAATATGAAAGATTTCCTGGCCCCCGCCCTTTTCAACATTAAAAAGCAGCTTATATCCGGATTCGTTAATCCCCTGTTCTTTTGCCATATCCCTGGCAACCATGAAAAGACCGGACAGAATGCTACTGTCTGCCGCTGTCAGATCATTGATACTCCTGATATGTTTTTTGGGCACCAGCAGCAGGTGAACCGGGGCGGCAGGATGAATGTCTTTGAATACCACATAGGCATCGTCTTCAAATAAGAACTCACTGGGGATTTCCCGGTTTACAATCTTACAGAACAGGCAGTCGCTGGACATATAACTCTCCTTTTAAAAAAAATAGTGTGTCAATATATCATTATCTGTTTATCTCTTCCACAAGTTTTTCCATGGCCACAGAGGCCTTGTCCTGGAGAAAAACATCTGTGACAGATCTGGTATATTCCGATGGAAATGGGTTTATCTCTATGATGCAGGCCCCATTTGATTTGGCTGCCCCTGGAATGGTATTGGCAGGGGCCACGGTGCCGGTGGTGCCGATGAGAATAAAACAATCGGCCCGGCTGGCTTCGCCAAAGGAATGGGTTCTTGCCGGCTCGGGAATGGCTTCACCAAAAAAAATCACATCCGGCTTGAGTATGTTGCCGCAATCGGGGCAGGCAGGAGGCAGGGTGTCCAGGTCAATTTTTGAAACCTTGTATTTATGCCTGCACCCAAGACAGACCAGTCTTTTCAGGGAACCATGAAACTCATGGACGGTTTTGCTGCCTGCCAGGGTGTGAAGGTTGTCCACATTCTGGGTAATCACAGCTTTTATAAGCTTTTTTATCTCCATCTGGGCCAGGGTATAATGGGCAAAATTGGGCTGAACCTGTCCGAACACCTCGTAGAATATTTCCCGGATAATTTCCCAGGACTGCCGGGGATTTTGACGAAAATATTGAATATCAAAACTTTTGGGGTCATATTTATTCCACAGCCCGTTTTCCCCTCTAAAGGGCGGGATTCCGCTTTCCACCGAAATCCCTGCTCCGGTAAAGGCCACACATCTTTTGGCACCCTTTATCATTTTTGCCGCCCTGGCATACATGGACAGATCCCTATCGGCTTCCGGCGGGCAAATCGTCATGGTCATACAAGCTCCATGACGTCAAAAGAATTGCTCCACAGGTCAACAATCAGAAGCTTGTTTCTGAGAATATCACCCCGGTTGAGCAGTACCTTTACGCATTCGGAAGCCTGGATTGCGGCAACAAGGAGGGCACAATAGGAAATATTGCCAGTATGGGTCTCAATCCCCCGGGGATGGGAAGCCTTGTTTTCGCCGTAAATCAGCTCATATCCCGGGTCCCCGGGAAAGATAACGGTCAATTGTCCGAAAACCCCGGCAATGGCACCGGAGACCAGAGGTATGGACGCTTTTCGGGCCATTGCCTGGAGAAGAAAACGGGATTCAATGGTATCAAGGCAGTCCACCACAAGATCTGCCGCTTCTATCATGCGGTGAAGGTTGGATTCATCTGCAGCAACCTCCCAATGATTCACCCGGACAGATGAATTGATCGCCTTTACCCTATCCTTTGCAGCCATCGCCTTTGAAGTCCCGACCAGGTCTTCCCGGCAGAGCAGCTGACGGTTCAGGTTGGAGATATCAAACCGATCTCCGTCCACAAGGGTCAGGGTTCCGATGCCTGTTCTGGCAAGCATTTCACAAACCCCGCCGCCAAGCCCCCCCAGACCGATGATTGCCACATGGGAGCGGGCCAGAATTTCCTGATCTTTAAGGCTAAAGGTATTAAAATTTCGATCATACCGCTGGTGTTGATCCATCTTTTCCTCTTTTTTATCCGCCTATCCGCCACCCACGGGGGGAAACAATCCCACCCGGTCTTTGTTTTGAAGACAATAGTCCGGGGCTTGTTTTTTCCCATTGATAAAGATCAGTTTAACACTTTCCCGGGGAATTCCGATCTCTTCCATGAGCCCGTTTACCGTCGTCCCTTCCTTTATTTCATAGGCCTGGCTGCCCAAAGGAAGATATTGGGATAGGGTGACAAACAGCTTTAGGTCTATCTGAATCATTTGTGTTTACACTTTCCGTTTTGCCTGTTATTTAAGTGTCATATGGATAGAACCTTATCTTAATTTTATTATAAATTTAACAGAAAACGATTGCTTATGGAAGCCCAAAATAAAGAGACGCTGACGATTAAAAAAATGGCCCAGAACCTTGCCCGTTTTGCCATAGACAGAACAGACCTCAAGGAGCTTCTGTTGGCTATCCCCCCGAAAAACGACCTGAATATCACAACCATTGAATATGAACTGGGACTATTAAAAATCCTGAGTGTGGGGTGGGGAATTTCATTTTTCATGGCAGCCACGGATAAAAACAAAGGACCCCTGACAGAATATTTCTGGGAAATGATCCAGGAAATTTCCCAAAACATATCCGATATGACCGAAACCGCCACCGGAACCCGGGTGGATTATTTCAATATCTTAAAAGAACGGCTGGACCTTTATGTAAAACAAATGCAGGAAAATCCCGACCAGGCGACCAATCCCGCATTGGTCATGGGGCCTGCTTTTGCTGCTGCCTGCGGCACCAAGGACAATGCCATTGCCGTTCTTATCGGCACCAAAATGTTCACCCTGACCCTGGGAGCCGTCAAAGAATATATCAATGGGGTTCAAATTGACGAAATTAAACTTAATTAACTTTTTTTATAAAGGATTTGCCATGACCCGGATTAAACTATTGTTTTCACTCATCCTTGTTTTTTGTCTATGCGGATGCGCCACCCCTGGATTAAAATTTATAGATCTTGCCTATATGAAAGAATCAGACCCCACACAGGAAGGTCAGATGGGCATTGCCCAGTTTAAAGACACACGCCAGAAAACAGCTGCAGGATATGTGGGCCTTCGCATCCTGACCGATAAAAGCCAGGAGACATATCTGGTCCGGGGACAAAACCTGGGTGCCACCCTGACAGATCTGACCCGGATCTACCTGGAAAAAACCGGATTTGTGGTCACCCCCATCCCGGACTGGCCCCCGACCCTGGCCGGTGTAGAAAATGCACCCGAAGGGCTGGATCAGCTCCTGTCCGCCGATATCAACACCTTTGAATGCAAAGCCCAGAAAAACGGAGCTGTCACAAAGATGATCCTTGAGATCGATCTTACTTTTTATCTGGGAGATATCCAGAACAAAAGGCTTTCAACCATCCCGGTTTCCCTGACCCTTGAAAGAACGGAACTGACATTTTCCCAGAAGAAGCTGGAACAATTTATAGATCAGGCCTTTGAAGAGATCGTTGAAAAAGCGCTTCCCTTTAAATAGCCCTTAGGAAATCCATTCCCATTAAACATATGATTTTTTCCCCCGACAGGACCCGGCTCACCCCGGCACTGCTTTTAAAAGGCATCATTTACACCAATATTTTTGTGTTTATCATCAGTCTGATTTACAGCGGCAAAAATATGGTCATGAGTATCAATCCCTTTCATGCGCTGACACCTTCCATGGATGTGCTCAATTTTCTGGGGGCTTCGGGCAGGGTTCCCATTGAACACTTTCATGCCTGGTGGTCGCTGATTACGGCCAACTGGCTCCATGGCAGCCTCCTCCATATCATCTTTAACATGCTGGCCCTTAAAACAGTAGCGCCTCTGGTGATGCAGGAATACGGCCTTTTCCGGATGTTTACCATTTACACCATCAGCGGAGCGGCAGGCTTTTACCTCTCCTATCTGGGCCATGTACCCCTGACCATTGGCGCTTCGGCAGGCCTGTGCGGCCTCATCGGCGCCCTGCTCTATTTTGGCAAATCCAGGGGCGGCGACTGGGGGCAACGCGTATTTCAGCAGACCGCAGGCTGGATCATCAGCCTTTTATTGTTTGGCTTTCTCATACCCAATATCAATAACTGGGGCCACGGCGGCGGGCTTGGGGCCGGGATCTGCCTGGGATGGCTATTCGGGTATAGAGGGAAAAGGGAAGAACACCTCCTGGACCGTGTTTTCAGCGTCTTCCTGATGCTGGTCACAGCCCTGCTCCTGGTTCGGTCTGTTGTCCAGGGATTCTTTTTGATAATTGCCTGATCCAAGGAATGGATATTGCTGTGAATATGGGGCGTCCATGGCTGGAAAGCCCCTTGCTGCAGCTTTTGATCAAGAATTTTACACAATTATTACATTGGTCCCTTGAATTCAGACCGGTTCTACACTATATGACCCCCTATGAAATTTAAGATGAACAAAATTGCCATTGTCTCCATGGCAGGCACCTTTCCCGGTGCCCGAGACACAGGACAATTTCTACAAAATATTCTGGACAAAAAAAGTTCTGTCACCACAGTCCCACCCCAAAGGTGGGTCGCTCCTGCCGATGTCATGGTCACTTCCGTTCATAGGCCGGACCGGGCCGTTTCAGACAAGGCAGGACTGATTACAAACTTTAAGTTTGATCCCTCTGGATTCAGGATGGACAAAGATTTTCTGGCAAGCCTTGATCCTGTTCACCACCTGGTGCTTGCAGCAGGGCGCAGGGCTTTTGAATCCTGCCACATCACAAAGGAACTTGAACGACGGACCGGGGTCATCCTGGCGGCCATTGCCCTGCCCACGGACACCGCCTCCATGGTTTCCTGGGAAATCCTGTGCGCCTCCTCTCCCAGATCTTTTTTCCCGGCAGATGCAGCAAGGAGTGCAATGGTATCGGCACCGGCAGCCATCCTTGCCAGAGCCATGGGATTTTACGGCGGCAGCTTTACCCTGGATGCAGCCTGTGCCTCTTCTTTGTATGCTGTAAAGCTTGCTTGTGAACACCTGAGTCTGAAAAAAGCGGATATCATGGTTGCCGGAGGGGTCTCCAGGCCCGACTCCCTGTACACCCAGGTGGGATTTACCCAGCTAAAAGCCTTGTCCCCCACGGGCTGCTGTGCGCCCTTTGACAAAGATGCCAACGGGCTTGTGGTGGGCGAAGGGGTTGGAATCCTGGTTTTAAAACGGCTGGAGGACGCCATTGCCTGCGGGGATACCATCCATGGCGTGATCGCAGGAAGCGGTGCGTCCAATGATCTTGAAGGCAATCTGGTGGGACCGGCCTCTGAAGGACAGGTCCGGGCCATGAAAGCTGCCTTTGACCAGGCCGGCTGGACCCCTGCCCGTATCCAGTACATGGAGTGCCACGGTTCCGGCACCCCGGTGGGAGATCAGGTGGAAGCCTTCAGTATACGGCATCTGTTAGACCTTTATGACTGCCCGGACAAAGTGTTGGCCATTGGATCCATCAAATCCATGATTGGCCATCTGCTCACGGCCGCCGGTGCAGCCGGGCTCATCAAAACCGTGCTGGCCATGGAAAAAGGCTGTCTGCCCCCCTCCCTGAACTTTACAGCATTGCCGGACAAAAGCCCCTTGCACCATTCAAGGGTAAAGGTCCAGACAAAAACCGAGTCCTGGCAGCCTGAACAATCGGGCATTCCCCGGCGGGCAGGCATTTCTGCCTTTGGGTTCGGCGGCATCAACGCCCATATTCTGGTGGAAGAATTTTCCAAACAGTCTTCCCCGCATTTTGTGCCTGAAAAAATAGATCAAACCAACCTTGGCCTTTCTTCCTTTAAAAGTGTTGCCTGTGCCATTGTGGGAATGGAAACCATCTCCAAAAATGCACAAAACCTGGAAAATTTTAAGGGCCTGATTTTTGGCAAAAATCAGCCGAAAACCAGCCTCCCCGGATCCCGATGGCGACGGACCCGCCACCTGGAATCAGAAATCACAAAAACCCAAACCGCTTTCATGGAGGAGGTCTGTGTTGCCCTGGGCGAATTTCATATCCCTCCCAATCAGATTCAAGATATCCTGCCCCAGCATCTTCTCATGCTCAAGGCGGCAAAAGGAGCCCTTGAAGATGCCGGCATAAGCCATCGGCCCCTGAAAACCGAACCAGACCGTATAAAAACAGGCTGTGCCATTGGCATTGACTTTGATTTCGGGGCCACGGATTTTTTCCTGCGCTGGAAGCACCACAACCTGGACAAAAGGCTATTGGACAAGATCAGCCGGGAGCTCACCTTCAACCGGACACTTGGGGCCCTGGGGGGCATTGTGGCGTCCAGGATTGCCAGGGAATTTAAGCTGGGCGGACCCTGTTTCACCCTTTCTGCCCAGGCGGCTTCGGGCATAAAGGCCATTGAAACAGCTGTCCATTCACTGAGCCTCCATGAAACAGACACCTTTTTATGCGGATGCGTAGACCTGGCCGGTGATATTCGCCAATTTACCCTGAACCAGGCCGCTGGCGGTCCTATTGGAACCCTTCCCTCTGAAGGGGCCTGCGCCCTGGTTTTAAAACGTCTGGACCAGGCTGTCCGGGATAAGGATCGGATCTACGGCATCATCAGCGGCATTTCAGGTTCCGGCGGCGCCCGGATCCCAGGCGAACCCGAAACACCGGATACGATTGGGAATCCGGATAAATCAGGGGGGAATCGCTATAGGGATTCCTTATCCCTGGCATTAAAAGATGCCGACACACGTTTTTCAGACCTCTCCCTGATCGACACCCATTCTTTGGGGGTGGGATATTGGGGAGAAGCCGAAGCCCTCGGCCTTAAACAGATGGCAGCAGATCAGGACAAAGCCGCCCTGCCCGTTCATCTGTCTTGTGCCGCATCAGGCCTTGGGGATACCGGAGGGGGAACCAGCCTTTTTTCCGTGATAAAGGCAGCGCTCTCGCTATACCACAGAATCCTGCCCGGCAGTGTCCTTCCCCAGGCATCAAAATTCAATGGACTTTACGGGTTTGTCATCCTCGAAACCTGCCAATTCTGGCAGACACCCCAGAAAAAACCCAGAAAAGCGGCTGTCGGTTCCATGACCCTGGACGGGGCTTGTGCCCATGCCATTCTCGAAGAGCATGTGCCGGCCAAAGACATTTCAAAGGCCTTTTCTTTTTTTGACCAGGGGGCCCAGCTGTTTGTTTTCCGGGCTGCCTCCCCCCCAGGGCTTGTGAGGGCCATCGGCCGACTCAAGGAACAAATCCAAACGGCAACCTCTGTGTATCAGCTTGCCCATGACCTGCAGAAAAAAACCAAAACCGATTTGCCTTACGGCCTTTCCATTGTCTGCACAAGCCTGAAAACCCTGGATAAATTTTGCACCCAGGCCATCCATTGCGTTGACACAGCAAGCCTGAAAACCTTTGACAGGGAAGAGGGTATCTTTTATACCCCCACGCCCCTGGGATCCGGTGCAAACCTGACCTTTGTCTATCCGGGCGCAGGCAGCCAATATCTTGATATGGGCAGATCCCTTGCCTTGCTTTTTCCGGATATTGCTGCCCAACAGCCTGTCAATCCACAGATTTCAGCACCCCCTGAGGAAAAAGAGCTGGCCCCCATGAAAGAGTTCATCTCACAGGTGGGGTTTGGCATGTTTACCACCCAGATTGCCAGGGCATTTAATATCATCCCCACTGCAGCCCTGGGCCACAGCCTGGGTGAAACCGCCATGCTGTTTGCCCTCAAGATCTTTGATGATCCCCAGGAGATGCTCCGGCGAATCAATGCCGCTTCTCTTTTTACCACAGAACTTGGCCCCCCCTATGCCAGAGCCAGAAAAGCCTGGAACATTGCGCCAAATGCCCCCTGCCTTTGGCAGGCCGTGGCCGTGAACAAAAAAAAAGAATGGATACACTCCCGAATAAAGGGCTTTGACCGGCTCTATATTTTAATTCAAAATACGGACAACGAAATTGTCCTGGGCGGTGAGAAAGAGCAGCTGGAAAAATTCTTAACCCAGGAAAATATTTTGGCACAGCCAATTGCGCCCGTTCTCAGTGTCCATTGCGATCTGGTCAAATCAATGGAAAAAGCCTATTATGATCTGCATTGTTTTCCCTGCACGCCGCCGGAAAATATGGATATTTACGGCAGCTTTGCTGCCCTTCCCTATGTTCCGGACACACAATCAGCCGCCAGATCCCTGACAGACCAGGCCCTTTTCGGGTTTGACTTTTCCAAGCTGATACGCAATGCCCATGACAGGGGCAGCCGTATTTTTCTTGAAATGGGGCCGGGCGCCTCCTGCACCCGGATGATCGGGCAGATTTTACAGGACAGACCCCATCAAGCCCTTTCCATCTGCCCTGATGGTAAAACGGATGAAAAAACAAGTCTGCTCAAGGCCCTGGGAACCCTTGCCGGCCACGGTCTGCCAATGGATATTGCCGGCCTGTTCACCCTGGCTTCCCCCCACGACAAGCCGGCTAAAAAATTAAAAACGAGTCTTCCCCTATGCGTCAGGACATCCCGTCCACCCGTGACCTCGGATATGGTAAAGGCCATCCATGCAGTCGCCCCTGAGAAAAAAAAGGGAGAAAAAAAGGAAAATAAAACCGATCCGCCACTATCTTGTCCTGGTGCCTCTCTTCTTCCCGGCCCGGAACTTCTGGCTGAAACCGGCCGGACAATCGCCCGGGCCCATGAAAAATTTCTCGATTTTTCCAGCCAAAACATGGCCCAGATGGAACAGCAGTTCCAGGCCCTGGTCCGGGCAGCAAAAACAGGGACCAAAGACCTGTCGACGGGTTTTGCCCCCGACCTACACCCCCCCCCTGTCTTTTTGGACCGGGACAAATGCCTGGAATATGCCATTGGAAAGGCCGGCAATGTCCTGGGACCTGCCTTTGATATCATTGATACCTATCCTGTCCGGGTGAGGCTGCCGGCAGAACCGTTGATGCTGGTGGACCGGATCATGGATATCCAGGGAGAGATGCTGTCCCTTTCCAGGGGAAAAATCATCACCCAGCACGATGTAAAAAAAGATGCCTGGTATCTGGACGGGGGTAAGGTACCGGTTTCCATTTCCATTGAGGCAGGCCAGGCAGATCTTTTTTTATGCGCCTATCTGGGCATTGACCATGCGGTGAAAGGCAAACGCAAATACAGGCTTCTGGATGCAAAGGTCACCTTTCACAGAACCCTGCCCGAACCCGATGAGACCATTGAATACCACATTGAAATTGATCGGTTTTTAAAGCAAGGGGACATTTATCTTTTCTTTTTCCACTACAAGGGATATATCGACAATCGATTGTTCATCTCCATGGAAGACGGGTGTGCCGGTTTCTTCACCGAACAGGAGGTGAAAAATTCCGGGGGAATCATTCTGAAAAAAGAAGAACGTTTACCCAAGGCGACCACGCCCCCCTTCGCGTCCCTAGTGCCTGTAAAAAAAGAAGCTTTTTCCGCTGAAAAGATCCATGCACTCAGAAAAGGGGATCTTGAAACAGCCTTTGGCCCTGAGTTCAATGGAATCTGCCTGGGAAAAAACCAATGGCTTCCGGGAGGTAGAATGACCCTGATTGACCGGGTTACACAACTGGACCCAAGGGGCGGCAGATTCGGTCTTGGCCAAATTTGGGCCGAGGCGGACATTCATCCCGATGACTGGTTTTTAACCTGCCATTTCATCGATGATATGGTCATGCCCGGCACCCTGATGTATGAATGCTGCGCCCATACCCTGAGGGTCTTTGTCCAGAGAATGGGCTGGGTCAGCGAAGACGCCTCGGTCCACTACGATGTGATCCCTTTTAATACCAGCGATTTAAAATGCCGGGGACCGGTTACCCGGGAAACCAAAAAAGCAACCTACAAAATTGAAATCAAAGAGATCGGATATACACCCGAACCCTATGTGATAGCCGATGCAGTAATGTTTTCCGATGACCTGCAGATTGTGTTATACAAGGACATGGGAATGAAGCTTTCCGGCATTACCCGGGACGATCTTTATACTTTTTGGAGAAAACGATGAAATATTCACGTGTATTTATAGACTCCCTGGGATATGAACTGGCACCCCATATTGTCACATCAGAGGAGATAGAAGAACGGCTCAAACCCTTTTTTGATTCAGCCGGATTTGGACCGGGCCAGCTGGAAGCCTTAACCGGCATCAGGGAAAGACGGTTTTGGGACAAGGAGCATACCCTGGGAGAACATGCGGCCACAGCCGGTCAAAAAGCCATTGACGAAGCCGGAATAGATCCCAAAGACATCGGGGCCCTGATCTTTTGCGGCGTGGGCCAGGACGGTTTCGAGCCTGCCACCGCCTGTTCCATCGCCCACAGGCTTCACATCGGACCGGACGCCCATGTTTATGACGTAAAATCCGCCTGCCTGGGGATGGTCACCGGCATGGTCCAGGTGGCCAACGCAATAGAGCTGGGCCATATCAAAGCCGGGCTTGTGGTCTCCTGTGAAACCGCCCGGCAGATCGTGGAATCCACCATTGACGAAATAAACGCCCATAAAAAAATTGACTTTTACAAGGATACCATTGCCACCATGACCGGCGGATCCGGTGCTGCCGCCATTCTTCTCACCGACGGCAGCCTTGGCAATCCCAGCACCAACCGCCATGCCCTGAAGGGTGGCGTGGTCCAGAACGCCATCCAGCACCATGGCCTCTGCCATTGGGGATTTGAACAAACGGGCATGCCCACCCATTCCCGGGTCATCATGCGGACAAAAGCCCAGGAAGTTCTGGAGAACGGGCTGGCCCTGGCCAAAAAAACCTACCAGCGCTTTAAACAAGAATTGGATATCCCCCCTGACAAACCCGACAAATTCATCGGCCACCAGGTGGGTGAAGGGCACCACCAATTGCTTTACAGCGCCCTTAACCTGGACCGCAAAAAAGACTTTGTTACCTTCCCTTTCCTGGGAAACGTGGGTTCGGTATCCCTTCCCATTACCGCGGCCATTGCCGATGAAAGGGGATTTCTGACTTCCGGTGATTTTGTGGCCCTGCTGGGGATCGGCTCCGGGCTGAACTGCTATATGCTGGGTGTGCAATGGTAGAAAGAACAATCAACGGCAAAAAAGTGTCCACCAAAGGGTTTGAAACGCTCTATCCCTTTGAATCCCATTTTCTGAACATCAACGGCCATGACCTTCACTATGTGGACCAGGGAAAGGGACCTCCCCTGTTCATGGTCCACGGCAACCCCACCTGGTCCTTTTATTACCGGCACCTGGTCACCGGCCTGTCAAAAAAGTTTCGCACCATTGCGCCGGACCATATCGGCTGCGGATTTTCCGACAAGCCGGGGCCCGAACACTATGATTATACCCTGGCCTCCCGGATCAGCGACCTGGACAGGCTGATTCAGCATCTTTGCCCCCAAGAAAAAATATCGCTTATTGTCCATGACTGGGGCGGCATGATCGGGCTTGCCTGGGCCATGGATCATCTGGACAGAATTGACAAGATCGTTATTACCAATACATCCGGATTTCTCCTGCCAAAGGAAAAATCTTTTCCGTTTCAATTGTGGCTGATAAAATATCTGAACTGGTTCGGCATTCCGGCCGTACTGGGATTGAATGCCTTTGCAAGGGCAGCCCTTTTTATGGGGTCACAGACAAAACTTGCGCCTAATGTTAAACGCGGACTGATTGCCCCCTATAATTCCTGGAAAAACCGCATTGCCACCTTAAAATTTGTCCAGGACATCCCCCTTAAAAAACAAGACAAAAGTTTTTATCTTGTGGACCATGTGGACACGCACCTGACACAATTGAATGAAGAAAAACTTCTCTTCCTCTGGGGAGCAAAGGATTTTGTCTTTGATCTGACCTTTTTAAATGAGTTCAGACACAGGTTTCCCGGGGCCGCCTGCCATGTCTTCCAGGATGCCGGGCACTACCTGTTTGAGGACAAGCCCGAAGAAACCCTGGAACGCATCTCATCCTTTTTAATCTGAGAAATCGTGCAATCTTTTTTGACTTTTGGCGTTGGGTCAGGTAATTTACGGTCTATGCTTGGATTTGGAAAAAAGAAAAAAAAGGATGCCGACGAGGCGCAAGAAAAAGAAGCCATTGATGCGCCTGCGCCATCGCCTCCGGACAAAAAAGCCAAGACAAAGGGCAAAAAAGAGCCTGAACCAATTGAAATAATTGAAGAAGCACCACCACCGGAAAAGAAAAAATTCATCACCAAAAAACGGATTTTCATCCTGCTCATGGTGTTGGGTGCTGTTGGGGCTTCGTCCTTTTTGGTGTATTTTCTGTATTTTACAGAAAAAGCCCCTGAAAAAGCCGTTTATGAAAAAAGGGAACTCATTCATGTAAAGCTCCCCCAGGAAATGCTGAAATTCAGTTTTGACCATTTTCCGGATCTTTATAGTTTTCTGGTAACCTTTAACAAAGAAATCAATATATTTGACCGGGAGATTGAACGGATTGAAAAACTTGGCCAAAAATATCCAGAACAAAAAAAAATCACGGACACGGAAATAAAAATCCTGGAAAAAGGGAAAAACACCCTCATAAAAGAATTTTCAAAACTGGAAAAACCGATTAAGGAAACCTATGTCCTTTTCCGGGTCACTGAGACCCAGGGCCTTGCAAGCATCAAAGAAAAGGACAAAGAACTGACCGACATTGCCCGGGCTGCTTTAAAAACAGCCCAGGAGCAGACACAAAAAATCCCACCCCATACCCCTGAAGTGCCCGACGGCCTTTTCCAGGGGACCCTGTATAAGATAAAAAAGAAACTTCTATGATAAAATTTACCAATATTTCACTGAGTCTTAAAAAACAAGCAGAACTTAATCCCTATAAAAGAGCCGTGGTCTACCCAAACGGCCGGGACAAAAACGGGCGGGTATTGTACAGCCAGATAACCTTTCGTCAGTTGGACGAACTTTCCGACAGCCTGGCCTTTGGGCTTGAAAGCATCGGCATTATCCGGGGAACCCGAACCATTTTAATGGTCACGCCCGGGATGGAGTTTTTCATTACCATGTTTGCCATGTTCAAGGTGGGTGCGGTGCCGGTTGTGGTGGATCCGGGCATGGGAATTAACCGGATGCTGCAATGTCTCCAGGAAGGCAGGCCCAAGGCATTCATCGGCATTGAACGCGCCCATTTGCTCCGCACCCTGAAGCCCCAATTTTTTAAGACTGTCCAGCACTGGGTAACCGTGGGCAACCGCTGGTTCTGGGGCGGCCATACCCTGGACCAGCTCATGACCAATCCCCGGAAGGACTTTCCCAAAGCCCACACCACCTGGGATGAAACAGCCGCCATTGTATTTACAACAGGCTCCACAGGACCTGCCAAAGGGGTTGTCTACACCCACGGGAATTTTGATGCCCAGATACGACAGATCCAGGCCCATTTTAAAATTGAGCCCGATGAGATTGACCTTCCCACTTTTCCTTTGTTTGCCATGTTTGATCCGCCGCTGGGAATGACGGCCGTCATCCCGGACATGGATCCCACCAAACCAGCCCTTGTAAATCCGTCCAAGATCATTGAAGCCATTGAAAATCACGGGGTAACCAATATGTTTGCCTCCCCGGCCCTGCTCAACCGGGTGGGAAAATACGGTAAGGAAAACGAGATCAAATTGCCCTCCCTTCGACGGGTGGTCTCTGCCGGGGCTCCGGTCAGCCCTGCCAACATTGAACAATTTTCAACCATGCTTTCAGAGGATGCCCAGATCCATACTCCCTATGGTGCCACGGAAGCGGTTCCCATCATCTCCATCGGATCCCATGAAATTTTATCGGAAACCAAACACTTAAGTGAGCAAGGCTTTGGCATGTGCATTGGCAGGCCCATCCAAAATACAGCTATCCGTCTTTTAAAAATAACCGATGAGCCCATCACCCAGCTGAGGGAGACCCTGATGGTGCCTGAAAACCAGGTGGGAGAAATAGCCGTTCAGGCAGATCTTGTAACCAAACAATATTTCAACAACCGGGAAGCGGATCTTCTGTCTAAAATCCCGGATGCAGGCGGAACGTTCTGGCACCGCATGGGAGATCTGGGATGGCAGGATTCAAAGGGTCGGATCTGGTTCTGCGGCAGAAAAAGCCATCGGGTGAACACGGGCAAAGAAATCTTGTTCACCATTCCGGTTGAAGCCATATTTAATAACCATAAAAAAGTTTTCAGGAGTGCTCTGGCAGGTGTGGGGCCCAAGGGCCATCAAACACCCGTGATCTTCATTGAGCCCAATTCAAAAATCACCAATAAACCCGCCTTTATCCAGGAACTTTTGGCCCTTGCCAAATCCAATCCCTTGACCTCGGAAATTGTGCATATCTTTATTGAAAAAAATTTTCCAGTGGATATCCGTCACAATTCGAAAATTTTCAGGGAGCAACTGGCCATAAAAGCCGCAAAAAAACTCAAACTCTGAGCCAAAGCCTTTAATCAGGCAAAAGATCATAAAAATAGAGCATGGCATCTGACCGGGTGATGATGCCGATTATTTTACCATCCTGCATCACGGGAATTCTGCCGATATCATGTTTGATCATAAGTCTGGCTGCTTCAATGGCACTTTTCTCATGGGAAATGGTCACAAGCTTTCGGCTCATAAAGGCCTTGATGGGAGACTGCATCTGTTTTGATTTTCTGATTTTTTTAAAATCCCGCCTGGAAATCACCCCCACCAGGTTCTCATCCTTGTCCACAACCGGCATGCCGGTACAGCCCAAATCCCTTAACAGCATGGCCACCTCTTCGACCAGGGCATCCTCCTTCACCGTAACCACTGGATAGGACATAATATCTGACAGCATCACCGAAGAATACTGGTTACCGCCGACCAGCTCTATTATCATCTCCTGGATGGTTTCAGGATTGACCCCCTTTAATAAGGCTGATCCCGCCCCGGGGTGTCCCCCCCCCCCATGCTTCGCATGATAACGCCGATATTGATTTCATCCACACTGCTTCGGCCGATGACCATGCACTTATCCTGTTCAATATCCCTAAAAATACCAAAGGCAACATCCACATTCACGATATCCCGGTACATTTGCACGACCATGGCCAGATTCTGCACCCTCCCGCTGATATCCAGCCGGGACAGACTAAAGGAAAAGCCCCCCAATTCGGTCCGTTCCGCTTTCTGAACCATGTCAAACAAAATGTCCTTTTGCCTTTTACTATAGGCCGGTTTTAAAAAAGTGGCCAAAATATTCAAATCTGCTTTCCGGTCCAGCAGAAATCCGGCTGCATAGGCATCCTCAGGAAGCGTTGAAGGAAAGGACAGGTTCCCGGTATCCTCATAAAGACCCATTAAAAAAAGAGTGGCCTGGATCGGGGTAATCAGTTTTCTCTGATTTTCTATTTCCTGTATCAGCAGGGTAATTGTTGCACCGGTCTCTTTTATTCTTTTTTCCTGGGTCTCCATATCTCCTTCAACATGGTGATCCCAGACAATGATCCTTAGATCCTGTTTTTCCTTCAATCCTTCCATCCGTTGATCAAGGCGTTCCCAGGTATGGGTGTCCACGACAATCAATGTGTCCACTTCGGTATAATCAATCTCCTCAGGAGAATAAAAATCAAACAAATCCTTGTGAATGGATAAAAATGTCTTCAGATTGGCATTGACCGAACCGGGCAATACCGGTTTTGCGTCCGGATACAAAATCGTAGCAGCAGCAAGGCTTGCCAGGGCATCAAAATCCGAACCTTTGTGGGTTGTAATTATTTTCATTGTTCCTCGTTTGTTATCGGTTTTTCCATTGGCAGACCCGATTATTATACCTGTGCCACAAATGAAATCAATGGATTTTATGATATTGCGCTTGTGTCCATTTTAAACTTAGCCATTCCAATGGCGCACAAATTATAGTATCCTCCAATCATATCTTCGAAGAGCTCATTTCCAACGCGATTTTTATTGGGGTTTGATGTGTTCGCTACAAAAAAAACATACACTATTTTCAAGGATTGAACTTGTGAATTCAATTTTAAGGTCAACGCATGCCCAATAGATATCCTGTTGAAAAAACGACCTATGGAAGCATCCTGATTCACATTATTAAAAATCCCCTGCTCCGAATCATTCTGATGACCATGCTGTCCATCGCGATTCTTTTTCCGGTGTTCAGCACCTATGTTCTTTTTCCACAAATTGTCCATCTGCTGACAACACATTTAAAAGAAGAGGCAATAAAGAATACCTCCCATTTGATGCACACCCTTTTCGATAACAGAACAAATGGGATAAATTTGCCCCTCTCCTTGAGCGACCAAGATAAATTGCGCACACTTAAAAATGATCTCCATTTAGAAAAAATAAAAATTTTTTCACGATCCGGAAAAACACTATTTTCAACAGATTTACAGGATATTGGAAAGGTCAATACCCATGACTATTATCATACCCTGGTTGCCAAAGGAAAAATAGTCAACCACCTGGTCAAGAAAGATTCAACCACCCTTGAAGGCCGAACCGTAGCCGTCGACGTGATAGAAACATATATGCCATTGATGGGGAATGATGGTTTTGAAGGTGCAATAGAAGTCTATTCAGATATTACGCCCATCAAAAAGGCTTTGAGCGAATTGCTCAATCACCTCAAACAGATCCTCATTGTTTTTAGTGCCGCCATGGCTATTTTTCTTTTTGCCATCCTGGTAAAAGCCGGCCGGAATATGATCGAAAAGGATAAGGTAGACGCATCCCTTCAGAAAATCCACGGAGAACTCGAGACATTGGTAGTTGAGCGCACGGCTGAACTGGTAGATGCAAACGATCAATTGGGCATGGAGGTTGAAGAACGAAAACTTGCAGAGACAGCCCTGCAGCATAGCCATGATACCCAAACAATTGTGAATACATTATTGGAAGCGTCATTGGGAGAGAGCAGTCTCCAAACACTTCTTGAACAATGCCTTGACCTGATTCTCGCAATGCCCTGGTTGTCTTTTGAATCCATGGGATGTATTTTTCTGGTTGAAGATGACCCGCTGGTGCTGGTTATGAAAACCCATCGGGGCTTTTCAAAAGACCATAAAAAAAAATGCCGCTTGCTGCCCTTTGGGAAATGCCTTTGCGGCCGCGCGGCCCTGTCAAAGGAAATTATCTTTGCAAGTCATGTGGATGACCGTCATGATATCCACCTTGAAGGAGCAAAGGATCATGGCCACTATTGTGTTCCCATTCTTGCAAAACAGACTGTCTTGGGGGTAATCAATATTTATGTAAAAAGCGGGCACCAGCAAGACCCACGAGAAGAAGAGTTCCTGAAGACAATTGCCAATACACTAGCCAGCGTTTTGGTTCAACGATATGGGGAAAAGGAAAAAAAGAAAATCCACAATCAATTGCTGCAATCCCAAAAACTTGAATCAATTGGAACCCTGGCCGGAGGGATTGCCCATGATTTTAATAATATTCTCACGGGAATCTTTGGATTTTCCCTGATGGCAAAAAATCATATCAATGAACCTGAAAAAGCAAAAAATGATATCGACCGAACCATTGAATGTGCACAGAAAGCCACCGACCTGGTTCAACAAATCCTTATGTTCAGCCGAAAAACCGATCAGAAAATGCATCCAATAAAATTGTCTATCGTGGTAAAAGAAGCGATAAAACTGCTCCGGTCATCCATCCCTGCCACCATTGAAATACAGGAAAAAATCACTAGTAGATCAAGAATTCTGGCAGACCCCACGCAAATGCATCAAGTTATAATGAATTTATGCACCAACGCCTATCACGCCATGCAAAAGACCGGTGGTATTTTGACAATATGCCTGGAGGAGACACAATTTGAATCACCCGATAGCTCTCGGGAACTGGATATACTGCCCGGCACCTATCTCAAACTGGAAGTCATCGATACCGGTATCGGAATGGATTCACAAACACTGGATAAAATATTTGAACCCTATTTCACCACAAAAGCGCCTGGGGAAGGGACTGGCCTGGGACTGGCCGTGGTCCACGGAATCGTGAAAGAGCACAAGGGATATATAAAAATTACCAGCCAGCCGGGCCAGGGTTCCGCCATTCAGGTGTTTTTTCCGGTAACCCGGGAAGAAACGGTCACCCTGAATACCGAAACGCTTGATCTCCATCCAATCCAGGGAACGGAAGGCATCCTGCTGGTGGATGATGAAGACAATATTCTTACCCTGACACAGGCCTTTCTGGAACACCAGGGATATCGCGTAACTTGTTTCTCAAATGGGAAAACGGCATTTGAGGCATTTGAAAAAAATCCCCATGAATTTGATCTGGTGATCACGGATATGACCATGCCTGGAATGACAGGGGATAAACTGGCCGTCGATATTTTAAAAATCCGACCGGATTTACCGATAGTTCTGTGCACCGGATATAGTGAAAACATATCCCATGACCAGGCGATGTTGCTGGGTATCCGAAAATACATTGAAAAACCGACCAGATTAAAAGAACTGGCAATCATCATTCGCGGTATATTGGATCAAAAAAAGATTGCCAAGCTTGATTCATAATAGGTATCAGGCACTCAATCCAGAGTGATAATCAGAATTTTCCAAATCCAAAACCAGGATTTATTGCCGGGAAATGCCGTATTTGCGCATCCGGGCGAGAAGAGTGCTGGGGTTGATACCTAGTAGTGTCGCTGCCCCTTTCTCTCCCTCGATTTGCCAACCGGTTTTCTTGAGCACCTGGAGGATGTGGGCTTGCTCCAACTCGACAAGGGTTGTGACGTCCTGACCTTCCAGTTCTTTTGTCTGCTGGAGAGTATCGAACAGTTCCAAGACCTGCAGGACGCTTCCCTGGCTGATGATTACCGCCCGTTCGATCACACTTTCCAACTCTCGCACGTTGCCTGGCCAGTGGTAGTCCTGAAGGGTATTTAGGGTATGTTTTGATACGGTATCTATTTCCCTGCCGATTTTGATGTTGAATTTGGAAACAAAATGATTGACGAGCAGAGGGATATCTTCCCTGCGCTGCCGGAGTGGCGGCATCGTTATAGGGAAAACATTGAGCCGATAAAACAAGTCTTCCCGGAACCTGCCGTTCTCGATCTCTTTCTCCAGATTCCGGTTGGTAGCTGCAATGATCCTTACATCGGCCTTAATCGTGCGGGAACTGCCCAGCCGCTCAAACTCGCCGTCCTGAAGGACCCGGAGCAGCTTGCCTTGCAGCTCTATTGGCATCTCTGCAATTTCGTCGAGAAAGATGGTGCCGCCGTCGGCCAACTCAAAGCGCCCGATCTGTCTGGTATCAGCCCCGGTGAACGCACCCTTTTCCCGCCCGAAGAGCTCGCTTTCGACCAGTGCCGCCGGCAGTGCCGCACAGTTGACTGTTATCAATGGCCGGTTCTTGCGAACACTTCTGCTGTGGATGGCGCGTGCGACCACTCCCTTGCCGGTGCCGGTCTCGCCCAGGAGAAGAACTGTCGCATTTAGGGGTGCGACCTGCTCGACCTTTAAGAAGATCTGCGAAAGGGCATTGCTTTGACCAATGATCTCACCGAAGTTGAACTGTCGGTCAACCTCCTGCTGCAGGTAGATGTTCTCAGCCTGGAGCCGGTCTTTTAATTGTTTTATTTCCGTATAGGTACCCTGGAGTGACGTTTCTGCCTTCTTGCGTTCCTCTATTTCCTGGGTGAGCTGTATATTTGCCCCGGTCAGATCTTTCGTTCGTTCCTGCACTGTCTGTTCCAGCATATTGTTGGAATTAACCAGTTTCTTATACAGCAGCCGCACTTCCAGCATGTTGTGGATACGTGTCTTCACCTCAACCAGATCAAATGGCTTGCTGATGAAATCCTTGGCGCCGGCTTCCAGTGCCCGCAGCTTATGATTCGGTTTGGCAGTGATCACGAGAACCGGAACGTAGCTGTCTGTTTCGATTGCCTTCAGGTCTTTCATCACCTGGAAGCCATCTCTGCCGGGCATCAGAAGATCCAGCAGAATCAAGTCGTAATGATTATCCCGATGCAGGTCGCAAACGGCATGCGGATTTCTCGTTGACGTAACGCACGCATAGCCGGCATCACTTAGCATTCGCTCAAGCAGCAGCACATTGGCTTCCAGATCGTCTACAATCAGAATTCCGGCGTGCAGAATATCATTGGTGTTCACCATCACAGGTCTCCTTTGCGCTTTGCACCATCTAATCTTTTTTCCGCAAATTTCAGCGCTGTGTCTATTGCCGCCATGAACTCGTTAACGATGATCGGCTTGGTGAGATAGTTTAAGAATCCTACAGCCAGACCTTTCTTGATGTCGTGCGGCATGGCATTGGCACTGATGGCAATCACCGGGATGTGAGCCGTTGACGGATCTTCCTGCAGAATTTTCAACGCCTCAATGCCGCTTATGCCTGGCAGATTGATGTCCATCAGGATCACATCCGGTTGATGGATTTGCGCTAACGCGATACCTTGCGCCCCATCCCCCGCACTCAGCAAGTGCAAATCGGGACGACGTGCGATGAGTTGCTCGACCAACTCCATGTTTGCCCGGTTGTCTTCTACATAGAGCAGGGTGCGCGACGTCACGCCTTGCTGGACATGCTCTTGGATAGACTCAAATGGTTCTATTTCGCCAACGACAGGTTGTGGTTCCGGTGCCATATTCAGTTCTACCCAGAACAGACTGCCAGCTCCGACAGTGCTTTCCACGCCAATTTCACCCCCCATCAGTTCGATTAGCTTTTTGCTCACCACCAGACCGATGCCTGTGCCTTCCTTGGCGCCGGCCTCTTGTCCGAGACGATTAAAGGGCTGGAAAAGTTGTTCGAGTTTTTCAGGTGACAATCCATCACCGGCATCCTGCACGCTAATACGTATACGTTCTGGGGTACTCGTGCAGCACGTCACTTCGACCGTTCCTTGCGGGCGATTGTATTTGATTGCGTTGGAAAGCAAGTTGATCAGAACCTGTTTCATTCGGGTACGATCGGCATGAATAAAGTAAGGGCTCTCAAGTTGTGAAAAGCTAATGTGGATACCGCTTTTTTGCGCCTGGGGTTCGATCATGTCCTGGCATTCGAGCATGACATCGTTCAGCGACATGGGTTCCAGCGACAACGACAGCCTGCCCGACTCGATTAGCGCAAGATCGAGAATTTCGTTTATCAGCGCCAGGAGATACCAGCCCCCTTTGAGAATTTGGTCGATATTGGCCTTTTGGGTGGGTGTTGGCGGAGGCGAACCTGACTCCATTAATTGGGCAAAACCGAGGATCGCATTGAGCGGGGAGCGTAACTCATGGCTCATGCTGGAAAGAAATTCCGATTTTGCAAGGTTGGCTTTTTCCGCCACCAACCTGGCGTTCTCCAACTCGACATTTTTTTCCTGCAGGACTTGATCCAGACATTTCCGTTCGGTGATGTCCCGCGCAGCAGCGAACACACCCTGCAGCCTCCGGTCCCGATCATAGAAGGTGCTCGCATTGTAGGACACCTCTGTTTCCTTACCGTCCCTGTCCCGCGCCGTGAGTTCGTAGTTGGAGACCTTCTTTTTGCTGAGCACCAGTTTGATGCCCGCCTCGGCCCGCTCAGGGTCGGTGAAGTAATTCTTGAACGGCGCGCCGATCAACTCATCACGCGTGCAACCAGTGAGGGCCTCCATCTGTTTGTTGACATCACTGATGATTCCGGCTGGGTCAGTGGTCATCAGGGCGTCGATGTTGGATTCGATCAGGGAACGGGTGTAGAACTGCTGATCGCGCAGGTGCTGCGCGAGCCACCTCTGCTCGGCCTCAATCCGCTTGCGTGCAGTATTGTCGGTGCCGATCAACAGGTAACCGATAATGACGTCTTGAGCGTCACGTAGCGCCGTGACCGACACGATGGCCGGGAAGCGGCTGCCATCTTTACGGATATAGGTCAGCTCGTAAATGTCTTCGATGCCCCGGGAAGCCTTGAAGATCAAGGCCTCAAAGCCAGGTGCAATCGGGGTTCCAAGTTCAATGCTCAACGCTTCGGCACGTGCAATCACTTCCTGTGGATCAGAAATATCGGCCGGCGTGATTTTGTTCATCACTTCGTCAGCCGTATAGCCCAGCATCCGCTCGGCGCCGACATTGAAGATCTGGATGACGCCATTGGCGTCGGTGGCGATGCTCGAAAAGTTGGCGCTGTTAAAAATTGCGCTCTGCAGGGCCCCGGTTTTAATTAAGGACTCCTGGCGTTGGACTTCGGAGATGTGTCTTTCCACCGTATCGGCATCGGGATTGCCAATGGAGGAATAAAGGTCCTTTGCTGACATGCTGCACCACCTTCTAAAGTATGCTATTTCCTAAAATTAGGATGCATGCCACATCACCTGCCGCTGGAATCAACCAATGGGTCGAAGGAGACTCTCTTGCCGTGAGTGGGTCTTTTTTTGGGAGGAAAAGCCCCCCGGCTCGTTCATAACTGCTGTGCACCTGTTGCGCTATTTTCTAAAGGACACAGCATAACATCTTTTCTTCTCAATGTACAAAAAAATTGTAATTTTGAGCATAGCTTGCCGAAAATATTACACTTGACCTTTTTGTTTCAAATCTTTATGGTATCTGCCGTTCTTGCTCTCGCTGTTGCTGAAACTGACTCTCTTACTGATACTGGTGTTGTTAATGTTGGATTTCTTGCTGCGGATGATATTGATCCTGATGTTCTTGATGATGCTGATAAACTTGGGCTGGGTGGCTTGCCACCTGGCCCAGGTTCTCCGGCAGGAAAAAATTTACCAGTGGGTTTTGGATGAATTTTCGAAAACTATTTCTACGGAGTGCTGGTAAGGAGACAGTCCATGGGCCTGCTCAATTTGTTGTTTAAAGATCCACTTGCATTCTTTCTCATCGCCATACCGCTCATGTATGCAATTATTTTTCATGAGTTGGCCCATGGGTGGGTAGCCTATCGCATGGGTGATCCGACAGCCAAGTTGTTGGGCCGCTTAAGCCTTAACCCTCTAAAACACCTCGATCCTGTGGGCACCATCATGCTCTTTCTTTTCGGTTTTGGCTGGGGAAAGTATAGACAACGGCGGCAAGCTATTTGCTATTTACTGATTGGTCACTGAATGGATTGGCAGGCATTGCTCCGGGTGCGGGTATTGCCAATAAAAATTCCAATTACAGTCTTTCCATCTATAAGAGAGTTTCTCCAATTCTTTATTTTAGAATAAAAAATGAGGGACTCTTTCCATTGGAGAAGATCCCCTCAAATGTCCACAGAATATAAATAGGAAAATTTCATGTTACAAGAAAAACAATATATAAAACGCTCAGTAATGGACCGAAGATCTTTCCTAGAAAGGAGAATTCTAAATTTGGGGCCGTTATATCCGGGTGAAGAGGAAAGAATAAAGAAAGACAGAAGGAAAGGCTGGGAAGATAGGGTTGACCCGCAAACAATAAGCCAATGGGATATCTTTTTAAACTCCTTGTCTTCAAGGCTGCCATGAAAAAATTGTCCCTCATCTTTAATGAATCCTCGCAGGAAAATTTTTAACGGTTTTTGTATCAACAAAAGGAAACCAAAATGGAACAAAACAGAACTATTCACGGAAAGCTTAATTCTTTGGTATCGGAAGCGGAGCTATTAATGATGAATCCCGGTTTTCTCGTCCCACCTGTCGGTTTATTCGATCCGTTTAAATTAATCCAGGATCTACAGGCTTTTGAAATTGAGCAGGAAAAACAGAATAAAGAACGTCACAGCTCCCAACGAGAGCTTATGAAATCAAAAATATGCTATACGAAACTCTATGATCTATCCCCGGTTGGCTATTTTACAATTGATCTGCAAGGAACCATACTGAATGCCAATCTGACCCTTGCAGGCATTCTGTCAATTGAAAGATCCTCTCGTCTGAATCACCACATAATGGATTATATTGTTTTTGAGGACCACGATATCTATTACCGGCATCTGAAAGATCTGAGTATACAGGTCTTGGAAAGGGAATCCTTCCCCTGGATAAATCCTGCCGGAACCTGAAAGCTTCTGCCTGATAATGGCTTCGAACTTATTTATCATTCCATTGGCAAGCAGACCGTAAAGATTGACTGGAATCAATCTGAAGGTTGGAAACACGGTTGGAAATCAAATTCCCCAAAAAAAAGGGTCCCGGAGAAAACTCCAGGACCCTTGTAATTTTTTGGTAGCGGGGGAAGGATTTGAACCAACGACCTTCGGGTTATGAGCCCGACGAGCTACCAGACTGCTCCACCCCGCAACAACCAGGCAAATATAGGGCAAACCGCCGCTCAAGTCAAGTCTTTTTTATAAGAGTATCATTTTCCTGGCTCAATTTTCCAGGGCCTGTCTTAATTCGGCAAGGGAAGCGGTTGCCGTGCCCACCTTGGCCACCACTATCCCGGCGGCTGCATTGGCAACCATGGCGGCATCGTGGAAAGAGGCACCTGCGGCCAGGCCCAGGCCCAGCAATGAGATAACCGTATCCCCGGCTCCTGAAACATCAAACACCTGCCGGGCCTTTGAGGCGATCACATGGGGAGGCCTCCCTTTTTCAAACAAGACCATCCCGTCCTTGCCGCAGGTAATAAGCAATCGTTCAAGACCCGCCTGATGCATAATCTTCTCACCGGCCAGGAAGAGGTCCTGTTCGGTTAAAATTTCCATGTTGGCGGCAAGACCTGCTTCTTTTTTATTGGGTGTGAGTACCGAGACTCTGGCATATTTTAAAAAGTTAAGGGCTTTGGGGTCGGCAAGGATCAGGATGCCGCGGGTCCGGGCAAGGGCCACTGTTTTTGCAACAAGATCTCCTGTCACAAGTCCCTTGTCATAGTCGGAAATAATGATCACATCCACGCCGGCAATTTTTTTTTCAATAACAGCCATCAATTTTTCCAGGGTGGAACAGGTGATTTGTTTTTTTATTTCCCTGTCAATCCTGAGCACCTGTTGGTTGGAAGCAATGATACGGGTTTTCCGGGTGGTGGGCCTTTCCGGTTCACTGACAATCCCGTCGGTTTCAACCCCCAGCTCGGCCAGTTTTTCAAAAATCATCCGGCCAGCCTTGCCGGTTCCGGCCGTGCCGATGGCAACAACCTTGGCTCCCATGGCAACAAGATTGTTGATAACATTTCCCGCGCCCCCAAGGGTTTGGCTTTCTTTTTCAATGGACACCACCATAACCGGCGCCTCCGGAGAGATTCTGTCCACATTGCCCCACAGATACTCGTCAATCATGAGATCACCGATCACAAGAACCCGGATTTTTTTGAAGTGATCTATATTCAGCATTCGTCTTCCAGGGATGAAGTGATCATGGTTTTCAGTTCCTCATAATTTCGGGTAACCGGTATGTCCGGAAAATCCGTCACCACGGATGCCGGCGGGCAGAAGAAAAAGCCCTTGTCTGCCGCCTGGATCATCCCAATGTCGTTATAGGAATCCCCAAAGGCAATGACCTGGTAGTTCAAAGATTGTAATGCCTTTACCGCCCGGGCTTTCTGGTTGTCAATCCGAAGCTTGTAGGCTGTGATATTGCCGGTCGTGTCAATGGTCAGGTTGTGACAGAGTAACGCCGGGAACCCAAGCTTTGCCATGAGGGGTTTTGCAAACTCCTCAAAGGTGTCGGACAGGATGATAATCTGGGCCTGTTCCCGGATCCAGTCCAGCATCTGCCGTGCGCCCTCCAGGGGCTCTAAGGTGGATATCACCTGGCGGATGTCCTGGATTTTCAGCTTGTTTTCCTTTAAAATGGACAAGCGTTTGGTCATCAGCACATCATAATCGCTGATATCCCGTGTGGTGAGTTTCAATTCATCTATTCCGGTTTTCAGGGCGACATTGATCCATATTTCAGGTAAAAACACCCCTTCCAGATCTGCTACAAGTATTTTCATTGGCTTGCTCCCGGGATTTATCTTCACAATATTTTTATCACGCTATTCCTGGACATCTTCTTCAATTCGAATGACGATGGGGTCTCCCACCACTGAATCGGTGGCCGATATCTGGGTTAAGGCCTTTTGAACACATTCTTCCTTTGCCATGTGGGTAATCATGACCACCGGGACTTTTCCATTGGTCTGCCGGCCCTTCTGGTGAACCGACTTGATACTGATGTTGTTCTCTCCTAAAATGCCGGAGATCCTGGACAATACCCCCGGGTGATCCTGGGCCTCAAACCGCAGATAATATCGGGTATACAACTCAGCCATGGGCAGGATTGGAATGGATTTGATATTGTCTTCCGGATAACCAAGTATGGGAACCCGCTGCTGGGAATTGGAGATGATATTTCTGGCGATATCGGCAATATCACTGAGCACGGCACTGGCCGTGGGCATCATACCGGCCCCGCTCCCGTAGAGCATGGTCTTGCCCGTTGCATCCGCATCAATGGCAATGGCATTCATGGAATGGTCCACATGGGACAAAGGATTGCTATTGGATATCATGGTGGGATGCACCCTGGCCTCCACATGATCCCCATGGACCTTTCCGATGGCCAGCAGTTTAATGGTATACCCAAAGGAACGGGCAAATTCGATGTCCACCGGGGTAATATTCCGAATGCCCTCAACATGGATATCCTCTAGATTGATCTCCATGCCGTGGGCCAGGGAATTTAGAATGGCCAGTTTATGGGCCGTGTCATGGCCGTCCACATCCAAAGAGGGTTCCGCCTCGGCAAACCCCAGTTCCTGTGCATCTTTCAGGGCATCCTCAAAAAGGGACCCGTCCCGGGATATCTTGGTCAGGATATAATTGCAGGTGCCGTTTAAAATGGCGGACATGGAACGAATATCATTGGCCACAAGGGATTCCCGCAAAGATTTGACAATGGGCATGCACCCGCCGCAGCTGGCTTCAAAAGCAAGGTCCACATGGTTTTTTCGGGCGGTTTTAACCAGTTCATTGCCATGGGCCGCCAGAAGCGCCTTATTGGCAGTCACCACATGCTTGCCCTTTTCAAGGGCCGCAAGAACAAATTGTCTTGCAATGGTTTTGCCGCCGATCAGTTCAACTATAATATCAATCGCCGGATCATTGATGACCTCCAGCGCGTCATTTACAAGGGCCGTATTGCCCAGGGCGACACCCCGGTCGGTTTTGGTATCAATATCCGCAATGGTTTTAAGGGATAAAAAGGCTCCAATCCGTGCTTCAAGCAATTTTTTTTTTTGTTTTAGCAGGGTTGCAACGCCTGCTCCCACAACCCCATACCCCAGGATTCCGATATTGATTGTTTTCATTGGTATAAATTCTCCGAAATGTTGGCTATTTTAAATTTGAATTAGATACAATATAAAGCCTTCCATGTCAAAAAGCTTTTGACTTTTGGACCCAATATGTTTATTGTTCAAAGGTTTTAAAAACCAAATAAATTGTATCCAAGAATGTGATTTCAAAGGTGATTTTAAATGAACGATTCCTTGACCTATGCGGATTCCGGCGTTGATATCGAAAAAGCAAACCAGCTGGTTGATAGAATAAAAAACATAGCAAAATCCACGCCCAGATCCGGTGTAATGGGAGAAATAGGCGGTTTTGGCGGCCTTTTTTCCTTAAATCTTTCCAATATTTCAAACCCTGTTCTGGTCAGCGCCACCGACGGTGTCGGCACCAAGCTCAAAATCGCATTTCAAATGGACAAACATGATACCATTGGCATTGACCTGGTCGCCATGTGCGTCAACGACATCATTGTCCAGGGTGCCAAGCCTTTGTTTTTCCTGGATTATCTTGCCATGGGAGTCCTTGACAATGCTGTTGCCGAACAAATTCTGTTGGGAATTGCAAAAGGATGCAATGAGGCCGGCTGTGCCCTGATCGGAGGAGAAACTGCGGAAATGCCGGGCATGTACCATGCCGGAGAATATGATCTTGCAGGCTTTTCCGTGGGTATTGTGGACAACACAAAGATCATTGACGGCTCCTATATCCGACCGGGACACAAACTGATCGGGATTGCCGCAAGCGGTGTCCACTCCAATGGCTTTTCCCTGGTTCGCAAAATATTTTTTGACAAGTGTAAATACACTGTCAACACCCACATACCCGAATTCGGCACCACCCTTGGGGAAGAGCTTTTAAAACCCACCGTCATTTATGTGGCCGGCATATTGAGTCTATTGCGTGACCTGCCGATCCACGGCCTGTGCCATATCACAGGCGGCGGCATTGATGAAAATATTATCAGGGTCATTCCGGATTCCTGTAAAGCCCTTATCCATAACGGATCATGGGAGATACCACCGGTATTCCAGCTTCTTCAAAAACAGGGAAACGTCTCGGACAACGAAATGCACCGGACCTTTAACAATGGCGTCGGTATGGTGGTGGTGGTGCCTGAAGCATCCGCCGAAGAGGTCATAGACCGCCTGGGTGCCATGGAAGAAAAAGCCTTTTTTATCGGTGAAATCACCTCCAGAAAAAACAACGAGCGCCAGACCCAATGGGTCTGATCTCCTGATAACCCGCCCCCCCATGATCATTCTAGGAATAGAATCCTCCTGCGATGAAACAGCGGCAGCAGTGGTGCAAAATGGCACCCGGATTCTGTCTTCAATCATCTCCTCCCAGGTGGATACCCACTGCCGATACGGCGGTGTGGTGCCGGAACTGGCTTCCCGTATGCACACCGAAGCCATCCTTCCTGTGGTGGATGAGGCCGTTCAAAAAGCCGGCATCTGTCTGGAGGATATTGACGGGGTGGCCGCCACCAGGGGACCCGGACTCATCGGCGCCCTTCTGGTTGGATTCTCCTTTGCAAAGGCCTTTGCCTGGGCCAGACAAATTCCCCTGGCCGGGGTCAACCATCTGGAAGCCCATATTTATTCTCTGCTTTTAATGGAAGAACCGCCTGCATTTCCTTTCATCGCCCTGGTGGTCTCAGGGGGACACACCAATATTTACCATGTAACCGGTCCCTCTGCCTTTGATCTCATGGGCCAGACAAGAGATGATGCGGCAGGAGAAGCCTTTGACAAGGTATCAAAAATGCTGGATCTGGGATATCCAGGAGGGCCCATCATAGAAGCCCTGGCCAAAACAAAGGATCCAGGACATATTAACTTTCCCAGGACCCTGCTGGAGAAAGAAAGCTTTGACTTTAGTTTTTCCGGTTTAAAATCTTCCGTGGCCCGGTATCTCCACGATCATAAGATCACAAGTCCGGAAGACAAAGCCCAGATTGCATCCTCTTTCCAGGCAGCTGTCATTGATGTGCTTACCTGCAAACTGGTTCATGCGGCCAAGGTTAAAGGCTGCAGTCGTATTGGTATTTCAGGGGGGGTTGCAGCCAACCAGACATTTGTGGCCCAATTGTCGATGGAAGCTTCCAAACATGGCATTCAGGTCTTTGCTCCGCCCATTGATCTGTGCGGGGACAATGCGGCCATGATTGCCGCCAGGGGATTTACCATGATCCAGGAAGGCCGTTTGTGTGACCTGGATCATGATGTGTTTTCCAGAACAAAATTTTAAACGGAATCGACCCAAATTTTTATTTTGGGACCCAGATAACCGCTGAAAGTCTCAGATTTAAAATCCAATGCCTACACAGATAGATGCCTTTTCTTAGTTTGTAAAATCCGGTTCATGGATTCCCTCGCCAAGGCAAACAAAAGGGGATTGCCATCCAAAAGGCGACCCATTTCCTCCCATGCAATCCCTATATTCGGACCTTTATGGCAGATCAGGGCCAGATCGATCCCAGATGCCAGAACCTGGCGGACACAGGTTTTCATATCATGTTTAATGGCCTTCATATCCAGGTCATCGGTTAACACCAACCCTTGGTACCCCAATTGCCTTCTCAGAAGGTCCCCGGCAATATAAGGAGACAGGCTGGCCTGCCAGGTGTCATCCAACTGGGGATAGGAAATATGGGAAAGCATGATCCCTGCCACATTTGCATCCATAGCAGCCTCAAAGGGCCTAAGGTCTGTTGCCTTCAGGGTTTGTAAATCCGTGTCCAGTGTCGGCAGAAAAAAATGGGAATCCTTTGTGGTCCTGCCGATGCCCGGAAAATGCTTGGCCACGGCCATGACCTTTCCCTTTTGCAGGGTTTTGATCACGGCAGATCCCAGTGCAGAAACTATTTCGGCATCCCCTGTAAATACCCGATCCTTCATGATGCTGTCCACGCCTTCGGGGGCCACATCCAGCACAGGTGCCATGTTCATGTTAATGCCGGCAATAATTAATTCCGCTGCGGTTACCGTTGCAAAAGCTTCGGCATCCGCCATGGTACGGATATAAGGATTGCCCGGAAACTGCGTAAAAGGAGGCTTCAGTCTTGCCACCACCCCGCCTTCCTGGTCAACGGCGATAAAAAGAGGCGGCTGACCGCAGTCTGCAGCATAGGATTGGACATCTGAACACAGGCGGGTCAACTGGTCGGGCGACTGGATATTGGGTCTGAACAAAACAATGCCGCCGGCCTTGATTTCCCGGATGATAAATTTTAGATCCTGATTCAGGTGTGTTCCATCAAACCCCAGCATGAGTCGCTGGCCGACCATCTGTTCAATCGGAAAATCCGATTTTTCCATGGAACCTGACCCGGCCGGCC